>NZ_JBFTLP010000005.1:0-324282 GCF_056396505.1 Arthrobacter sp. 05T410
CACCGCCCTGGAAACCGGGCAGCTGAACGAATGGCGCGCCACCCTGCTCGTACGCGAAACCGCCTGCCTGACCGCCGCCGACCGGGCCGCCGTCGACGAGGAATTGGCGCCCGACGCCGGGACGTTCGCCGGGGCCGGTGACCGGTCCCTGGTCGCCGCGGCCCGCACCGCCGCGTACCGGCGTGACCCCCGCTCCGTCACCGAACGCGCCGCCCACGCCGCCAGTGAGCGGCGTGTCAGTCTCCGCCCGGCCCCCGATGCGATGACCTGCCTGACCGCGCTGCTGCCCGTGACCGCCGGCGTCGCCGTCTACAAGGCGTTGAGCGGGCACGCCGACACCCTCCGTGCCGCCGGGGACCCGAGGGGCCGCGGGCAGCTCATGGCCGATGCCCTGGTCGAACGCACCACCGGCACCCCGGGCGGGATCACCGGGGTCGAGATCCAGCTCGTCATCACCGACCGCACCCTCTTCCAGGGAGACTCCGAACCGGCCGTCCTGCCCGGCTACGGCACCGTCCCCGCCGCATGGGCCCGCAGTATCATCAACCCGTCGCCGTGCGGCAGTTCCCCGGGACACAGCGGTCCCCCTGGATCCGGCGCCGCGGCCCCGAAGACGGACAGAAACGGTGACGGCCAGTCCGGCCGTCCCCCGGGACCGGGCGGCGCCGCCGGGAGCGCCAATGACCCCGCGTTCAACCTCTGGCTCCGGCGGCTCTACACCCACCCCGGCACCGGCGAGCTCGTGGGGATGGACTCCCGCGCCCGGCTCTTCCCACCCGGGCACCGCCGCTTCATCAAGGCCCGCGACGACACCTGCCGCACCCCCTACTGCGACGCGCCCATCCGCCACCTGGACCACATCATTCCCTGGCACACCGGCGGAGAAACAACCAGCACCAACGGCGCCGGACTCTGCGAAGCCTGCAACCACACCAAAGAAACCCCCGGCTGGACTGCCCGGACCGTCCCCGCAGCAAGAGGCAGCGGCAGCAGGCACACCCTCGAACTCACCACCCCCACCGGCCACACGTACCACTCCACCGCACCACCGTTGCCCGGAACACCGCTCGGCCACCAGCCGCAGACCAGCCAGGCTCCGAGCCCGGTTCCCGCCAGCTTCACCTGATCCGGATTCGGGCGAAGGCCCTCAAGAGCCGCAAACGCGTTGCCGTCGCGGCGGCCTAAGCGCGATGAAGGCCGTACAAAACATGAGCACCGCACAAACACGAGTGCCGCCGTCGAGTCTTACAACTCGACGGCGGCACATCACCAGGCGCAGTGCCAGGCGCATCACTGGGCCCCGGCCCTCGGCCCAGGAGCCTAAGGTCAGGAGCCTCAGGTATGGAACTTTAGGACAAGCGGGCGGGCAGCGTCTTGGGCTTGAAGGAAGGCCGGGTGGCCTCGTACGCGGTGATGTCGGGTTCGTGCTTCAGGGTCAGCCCGATGTCGTCCAGGCCCTCGAGGAGGCGCCACCGCGTGTAGTCATCAATCTCGAACGGCGCCACAATGTTGCCGCACTGCACGGTCTTGGACACGAGGTCCACCGTCACCTCGGTACCCGGGGCGTTTTCAAGTTCTTTCCAAATGAGCTCGATGTCATCCTGGGCGACTTCGGCGGCAAGCAGGCCCTGCTTGCCGGAGTTGCCGCGGAAGATGTCGGCAAAGCGGGAGGACAGGACCGTCTTGAAGCCGAAGTCCTTCAGCGCCCAGACGGCGTGCTCGCGGGAGGAGCCGGTGCCGAAGTCGGGACCGGCCACCAGAACGGATCCTGCATTGAACGGCGCCTGGTTCAGGATGAAGGACGGGTCCTTGCGCCACGCGGCGAAGAGCGCGTCCTCAAAGCCGGTGCGCGTGATGCGCTTGAGGTACACGGCGGGGATGATCTGGTCCGTGTCGACGTTGCTCTGGCGCAGCGGGACACCGATTCCGGTGTGAGTGGTGAACTTTTCCATGGCGGATCCTTCGGGACTGTGTGGATCGAAACTGTATGGATCGAGGCTGTGTGGAGCGAGGCTTCGGATCTGGGCGGGAAAGGCGGAGACTACGCGGCGCCGACTCGGACCGCCGCGGACTCCGGAGCAGGGTCCAGATCCGACGGCGAACTCAGGGTGCCTCGGACTGCCGTCGCCGCAGCGACCACGGGCGAGACGAGGTGGGTGCGGCCGCCCTTGCCCTGGCGCCCCTCGAAGTTGCGGTTGGACGTGGAGGCGCAGCGCTCCCCCACCTCCAGCTGGTCCGGGTTCATGCCCAGGCACATGGAGCAGCCGGCGAAGCGCCACTCGGCCCCGAAGTCCTTGAAGACCTTGTCCAGGCCCTCGGCTTCAGCCTCGAGCCGGACGCGGGCGGAGCCGGGCACCACCAGCATGCGCACGGCCGGGTCCTTGGTCCGGCCCCGGATGATGTCGGCGGCGGCCCGGAGGTCCTCCATCCGGGAGTTCGTGCAGGAGCCCAGGAACACCGTGTCCACCCGGATGTCCTTCATCGGGGTGCCGGCCTCGAGCCCCATGTACTGCAGGGCGCGTTCGGCGGCGGCCTTGGCGTTTTCATCGCCGAAGTCATCGGGCGAGGGCACCTTTGCGGACAGCGACACGCCCTGGCCCGGGTTGGTTCCCCACGTCACGAACGGTTCCAGGGTGTCGGCGTCGAGGTCCACCTCGACGTCGAACGCTGCGTCGTCGTCGGTGTGCAGCGTGTTCCAGTATTCGACGGCGGCATCCCAGTCGGCGCCCTCGGGCGCATGCGGGCGGCCGTGCATGTAGTCGTACGTGGTCTGGTCCGGAGCCACCAGCCCGGCGCGGGCGCCGGCCTCGATGGACATGTTGCAGATGGTCATCCGGGCTTCCATGGACAGCGCACGGATGGCGGAGCCGCGGTATTCCAGCACGTAGCCCTGCCCGCCGCCGGTGCCGATCTTGGCGATGACGGCCAGGATGATGTCCTTGGCGCTCACGCCGGGGCGCAGCGTGCCCTCAACATTGATCGCCATGGTCTTGAACGGCTTCAGGGACAGCGTCTGGGTGGCCATGACGTGCTCCACCTCGGAGGTGCCGATGCCCATGGCGAGCGCTCCGAAGGCGCCGTGGGTTGAGGTGTGCGAGTCACCGCAGACCACGGTCATGCCGGGCTGTGTGAGGCCCAGCTGGGGGCCCACCACGTGCACGATTCCCTGTTCGGCGTCGCCGAGGGAGTGCAGGCGGACGCCAAACTCCTGGCAGTTGTTGCGCAGGGTCTGGATCTGGGTCCGGCTGGTGAGATCGGCAATTGGCTTGTCGATATCCAGCGTGGGAGTGTTGTGGTCCTCGGTGGCGATGGTGAGGTCCGGACGGCGCAGCTTGCGGCCGGCGAGCCGCAGACCTTCAAAGGCCTGCGGCGACGTCACCTCGTGCACCAGGTGGAGGTCAATGAAGAGGAGATCCGGCTGGGCGTTGGCTCCTTCGCCGTCCCCCTTGCGCACTACGTGCGCGTCCCAGACCTTCTCGGCCAGTGTCTTTGCCACGGCCTGCTCCCTTCACTGCGGTAAGTATTGTGCGTTCCGACGGACTATCTCCTCCACTGAACCAGCACAGCCAAGTAATACGCCAGCGCGTTGACTTGCATCTCAGATAATGAGACGTCAATATCATTACATGGACAATTCTAGTGGAGTCGGTGTCATCGATAAAGCGGCCCATGTGCTTGACGCACTTGAGGCCGGCCCCACCACCTTGGCGCAGCTGGTGGCGGCCACGGGACTGGCCCGGCCCACCGTGCACCGGCTGGCTCTCGCGCTGGTGCACCACAGGCTCGTGAGCCGCGATATCCAGGGCCGCTTCGTGCTCGGGAGCCGTCTGGTGGAACTGGCCTCCGCCGCCGGCGAGGACCGCCTCATCGCCTCCGCCGGCCCCGTGCTCATGCAACTGCGCGACGCCACCGGCGAAAGCGCCCAGATCTTCCGCCGCCAGGGTGACTGGCGCGTCTGCGTGGCCTCCGCCGAACGCCCGATCGGGCTGCGCGACACCATCCCCGTCGGCACCCAGCTGTCCATGAAGGCCGGCTCCGCCGCCCAGGTGCTGCTGGCGTGGGAGGACCACGACCGCCTCCTGGAAGGCCTCCAGTCCGCCCGCTTCACCCCCACCGTCCTGGCCGGAGTACGACGCCGGGGCTGGGGCCAGAGCCTCGGCGAACGCGAGCCCGGTGTCGCCTCCGTTTCGGCCCCCGTCCGCGGGCCGTCCGGCCGCGTGATTGCCGCGGTGTCCATCTCCGGCCCGATCGAGCGCCTGACCCGCCAACCGGGGCGCCTGCACGCCGAAGTGGTCTGCAACGCCGGCCGTGTCCTGACGGAAGCGCTGCGCAAGACCAACGACTAAGTATGCTGTGCCCATGAACAGCTATGCGGTCTTCCTGCGGGGCATCAACGTGGGCGGCATCAATATCAAGATGGCCGATCTCAAGAACGCCCTGAAGTCCCGGCCATTTTCGGGTGTCGTAACCCTGTTGGCCAGCGGCAACGTCGTGCTGGCCAGCGAGCTGGATCCGGCCGGCGTCAAAAAGGAATTCGAGGCGTGCCTGCGGGAAACCTTCGGCTACGACGCCTGGGTGGTGGTGCTCACCGCGGGCCGTGTGGCAACCCTGGTGGAGGCCTGCCCCTACCCGGCCGACGACGCGTCCACCCATACGTATCTGACGCTCGCCTCTGATGAAGAGGTCCTCTCGGAGCTGCTCGAGGCAGGCAGGGCCTTGGACGGGGCCGAGCTCACCCGGCTGGGCCCGGAAGCCCTGGCCTGGCTCGCCCCCGCCGGCGGCACTCTGGACAGCCCTTTCAGCAAGCTCTCCTCGAAGGCGAAGTACAAGGCTGCCACCACCACACGCAACCTCCGCACCATGATCAAGGTCCGCGAAGCCGCGGCCGGGATTTAAGCAGGCCGCATCCGGCCGGCCCCGCACGTACGGCTCACTGCCGACCCGCGGCGGCCTTCAGCACGGCCGTGAACTTCGCCAGGCGGCTGAGCTCACGTTCCACGGGCGCCACGACGAGTTCCCCCGCGACGGCGGCGACGGCGGCTGTCAGTCGCTTCCGTGCCACGGCACTGCGTGACGCTGCCGCGGCTCCGGAGATGAACCGCGCCCCAATCGCCAGGACGATGCCCAGCAGCACTCCCCCGGCGATCATCACCGTAGGAACCGGCCAGCCCTGGACCCGTGGGACCTCTGGCACCGGCAGTTGCAGGTAGCCGAGCGCAGCCAGGACTCCCAGCCACGCGAACCCGGCCAGGGCCGTTACCAAGGCGAGCCACTGAACCGCGTTGAACACAGCCCACCACCAGGATTTCCTGCCAGCGGACAACTCCGTGGAGGCAATTGCCTGGTCCAGGGCATCCGGCAGCCGGTCGTTTCCTTCCCGGGCGGCGCCGCGGATGGCCGCCCGCCACGGGCCAGGGGCACCGGCGGACGCCGCCTCAGCGAATTCCCGGACGGCGGCATCGGTCCGCGCCTGTTCCGGCGCCCCGGCAGGAGGCAGCGAGGTCCGGTTCAGCTCAGGCTTGGCACCCTCGCGGCGCAGGTTGAGACGCCGCAGCGGATCCGGCCGGAACCTGGCCAGCCAGCGGGTCACCGGCCAGCCCGTGCGCCGGGTTGCCTCCAGCCGATAGGACCGGGCGACGGCGTCGACCACCAACGGCACATTGGCGGCCGCAGCCAACTCCCCCGCCAGCCGGGCCTTGGCCGCGGCCGTCGCACCTGCGGCCGTCCCGCCACCAGCGGCCGTCGTGCCACCCGTGGGCAGGCCTGACGCCTCGGCAAGCCGGGCGGCGGCCAGCGTGACATCTGCCGCAAGTCGCTGTGACATCGCTTTACGCTGCATCGCCACCTGCCGGATCGCGGCCCGCACCTTGTCCACCCCCGTCCCCAGCACGGCGGAAGCCCCGAGGACCTGAACTTTGTCCAGCCCGTCCCGCGCCAGGATAGCTGTGAGGGATTCCAGGACCGGCCGGACCTCGTGCTCCGGGAGCCTGTCGATTTGGTTGAGCACCACGATCGTCACGGCCCCGTGCGAGGACAGCGGTGCCAGGAAATCGTTGTGCACGGCGGCGTCGGCATATTTCTGCGGATCGAGGACCCAGACGAGGACGTCCACCAGGCCCACCATCCGCTGCACAATCTCACGGTTGGCGGCCCTGGTCGAGTCAAAGTCCGGCAGGTCCAGAAGGATCAGCCCGGTGTCGTCGTCGGCGAACCCTTTGATCGGTGCCGCAGCGTGGCGCTTTCGGACCTCCAGCCAATCCAGCAGCGCATCGCTGCCCTGGACGCCCCAAATGCCCGCCAGCGGCTCGGTGGTGGTCGGCCTGCGCACGGCCGCCGTCGCGATCTCCTCGCCGCTTACGGCATTGAAAAGCGATGACTTGCCGCTGCCGGTGGCTCCAAAAAACCCGACCACCGTGTGGTCTCCGGACAGCGACCGCCGCGAACTCGCGCGGTCGAGCACCTGCAGGACACCGGCCAGGATCTCCTCCGGGAGGACTCCGGATGCGAGCTCCGTGGCGCTGTTGAGCGCTTCCAGCCTGCGATCGAGCTGGGACGTCTCGCGGGCGGCCGCATGACGGCTCATGACGTGGCCGCCAGCCGGCGCAGTGCCGCCGCATGCCCGGCAATGGCTGAGGGCGGCACGCCGCCGTCGACCTCCAGCCGGGTCAAGAACCTCCGACACTCCGCAGCCAGCAGGCCCTGGCACCGCAGATGCAGGTCTTCGCGCGCGGTCCGGGCCAGCCGGCGGACGGCGTCCTCCCCGAATACTGCCTCCAGGAGGCGCTGACCCACGACGGCGGTGCCGCCGGCAACTCCGATCTCAAGCCCGGTCAGGCCCGCGGTCATGGAGAACACCACAATCATCAAGGCAGCGCCGAGGCCGTTGATTCCGAAGGACAACCAGCGGGCCTGGGTGCGCTTGCCCTGGCCTTCGGTGCGGATGAGTTCCATCAGGCTCCCCTGCCAAGCGCGGATTTCGGCCGCCACAGCATCCGCGAAGCCCTCGGAGGCACCGGAAAGATCGTCGGTGCCCAGCACATGCCTTCCGGCGGGGTCTGAACGCCACCGCTGGTCGGTGTGCTCGGCGGCCTTGGCGGCTTGATCGACAATGACCGCCTGCAGTCCCGTTTCGATCGCGGTTTCCACCCTGACCGCAGGCGCCGGTTCACCCCGGACGAACGCGCCCACGCGGTCACGGAAGCGTCCGATGTTCTGTTCCATGGCGCGGAAGAATTCCCCGGTCCCGACGAAGTCCTGCCAGCGCGCCAGCACTTCGCCGCGCAGCAGTGCGCCGTCGCGGGTGGCCTCGAGGATCCTGGCTACGGCGTCGTCATAGGCGTTGCGGGCGTCGGCTGCGAGAACATCGGCTGCGTGCTGCTGTTCGGACAGCGCCCGCTCCGCCACGTCGGCGCGGTGGGCGAGGGCGAGGAGGGTGCCGTTGAGGGTGCGCCGGGCGATTCCGGCCCGTCCCGCGGCGTCCCCGGCCAGCTTCCCGAGCCAAACGCGCAGCGGCTCGACGGCCTCTGCCGGAAGCATCCCCGCGGCATCCAGCGGCAGCTCCGGAACCACAAACAGTTTGGCGGCCCCCAGCCCTTCCCGGCTGAGCATGGCCTGCAGATCGGCGCTAACCTCCGCTTCCGCCGCTGGCGGCACCCGGTCCAGGACCACGGCCACCATGATGTCGCGGGAGGCCGCATCCAGGAGCAGGCGCCAGGGCACGGCGTCGGCATACCGGTTGGCTGTGGTGACAAACACCCAGAGGTCTGCGGCGGCAAGCAACTGCCCGGCCAGCTGCCGGTTGTTCTCGGAAATGGAGTCGACGTCGGGCGCGTCGACCAGGGCGATTCCGGGCGGGACCGCGGAGTCGGAGACAAGGACCAGGGAGGTCACCGGGCCGGGATCCAACGCCGCATCAGCCGGGGCCGGCGCCCGGCCGTCCACGAGGGCACCCCGGATGCGGCCCAGGGCCGGCAGCACCCGCTGGCCCTCAAACCAGGCGGCGTCGGCGGGATGGTGCAGCAGGATGGGCTGGCGGGTGGTGGGGCGGATCGCACCGGCCCGCGTGACGGGGTGGCCCACCAGGGCGTTGACCAGGGTGGATTTTCCGGCCCCGGTGGAACCGCCCACCACGGCCAGCAGGGGCGCGTCGAGGCTGCGGTACCGGGGCAGGATGTAGTCATCGAGTTGAGCCACGGCCCTTCGAAGGTCCAGGCGCGTTTGGTCCGTCCCGGGGAGGGCGAGCGGCAGCCGGAGGGCCGCGAGGTCCTGCCGCACTGCCTCCAGGAGGGCCACGCCGGTTGCGGCCCCGGGGCCGGTTTCATGGGAGCTCACTGCATCATCATGCCAGTTCAGAACGTGGTTCCTGCGGGGGCGCCGCTGCGCGGAACCAAAGCGCCATGCGCAGCGCCTAGCGGGACTCGGAGCGCCCGGCAATACGCCGGCGGACGAGTCTCGCCTGGAAGCCCAGCCATCGGGGGAAACGAAAAACGGCCCCGGGCTGATGCCCGGGACCGTTTTCATTGTGACCCCAGCGGGATTCGAACCCGCGTTACCGCCGTGAGAGGGCAGCGTACTAGGCCGCTATACGATGGGGCCGCGTACTTCCTGAACAGCATTTCTGCCATTCAAGCCAAATGATTGTTTCATACATTTGGCCGCCGTTTCAAATCGGACCAGCCGATTCAAAACTTCCGAATTTCAGCGGAAACCCGCGGAACTTCAGAGCTGGGATACCAGGACTCGAACCTAGAATGACGGTACCAGAAACCGTAGTGTTGCCAATTACACCATATCCCAAAGGCACTTTTGCTCCGGATGTTTGGGCCTAAACCCTCGCTCCCGGCGCCTCAGCACGAGTAATTACTTTACCCGAGAGTTTTCACTTCCACAAATCGGGCGTACGGCGGCGGGATCGGGCCGCCGGGGCGGGCCGCGCGCGGCGTCGATGGCGGCAATACCCGCGCCAGCCCTTGCCAATCCGGCGGAAACACGTTTACGCTCGGTAAGTTACCAACGAGTAACCACCCCTCCCCCACTCCGTTGCGGGCAGCTTTGCGCTCATTTTCCGGTGTTAGCTGCGTCACAGCTGCTGGGGTGGCCGACAGCAGAGCCGCTGCCGGCGGGAACGTCGAGAGGAATCATGTGCCACAGAGTCGTGCCGCTATCAGCAAGACCCGGACCCGTGCGCAGCAAATCGCCATCGCCACCCTGGCATTGCTGCTCATGGCCCTGCTGGGGTTCTATACCCTCGTCACGGGCCGCATCACGGACGGTTCGGCCAAGCTCAAGGACGGGGCCGCGCAGGCGTCCGCCGGAGCCGGCCAGCTGGACGACGGCGCCGGGAAACTCGCCAACGGCGCCAGCCTGGCCGATACCGGGGCCGGAAAACTTTCCGCGGGGGCGGAAAAGATCTCCTCGGGCATCAGCACCCAGCTGGCACCCGGGGCGGACAAGCTCCAGGCCGGTGCCGGCCAGTTGGCCGAAGGTGCCGTCAAGATCGAAGCCGACGTCACCAGCAAGCTGGCCCCCGGCGTCTACAAAGTCGACGACGGTGCGCAGAAGCTCGCGGCGGGGGCCGTGCAGCTTTCGGCCGCGCTGACGCCGACGCCGGCGGGCAACGCAGAGAACAACCTCGCCGACGGGGCCACCCGGCTCGACGGCGGCGCTGCCCGGCTGGCCGGCGGCACCGCAGCGCTGGCAGGCGGCACGGACCAGCTCAAGGGCTACCGCGGCGCCAACGGCAATCCGGAGGCCGGAACCGGGACCGCGGCCCTGGCTCAGGCGCTGGAACTGCTGGAGGCGGCGGCGGATGACCCGGTCAAGGGGCTCGTTCCGCTTTCGGTGGTGAAGGACAAGATCGCCAAGATCACCGCGGGCGCGCGCAAGCTCGACGTCGGTGCCAGCCAGCTGCAGGCCGGCGCGCAGCGGCTGCAGGACGGCGCGGGCCAGCTGAACGCAGGAACGGGCAAGCTCAAGGCCGGATTCGCGACGCTGGCCGGGAAGCTCAACAGCCAGGACCCCGGCAGCCCGGGCGTGGTGCTTGGCACCCGGCTTCTGGCCGACGGCACGTCCAAGATCCGGGTCGGGATGGACGGGGTCCCCGGCGACCCCGAGCACCCGGGCCTGCTCAAGGCCGCCGCCCGGATGACCGAGGGCAGCTCTCGCCTGGCCGACGGAACCGTGGCCCTGAACGCCGGGATCAAGGGCAATCCGGCCGATCCTGCCAACCCCGGCCTGCTGGGCGGCTCCCAGGCCCTGGCTTCCGGGGCCTCAGAACTCTCGGCCGGCAGCACCAAGCTGGCGTCCGGCTCCTCGAAGCTGGCCACGGGGGCGGATAAGCTCGCGGACGGCAACGCCCGGATTGCCGATGGCACCGGCACGCTGTATTCCGGAGCTGCCGCGGTGTCGCCCACCAGCTTGCTCCGGCAGTCCGACGCCGCCACGGCACTGGGACTCGTCGCGGTGCTGGCCCTTGGCGCCGTTGGCGCCTTCCTGGCGCTGCGGAAGAGGCAGGCCGGACCACGGTAACTTCCGGTGCCGGTTGCAGCGCCGGTTGCGGCGCCCGTTACAGCGGGGGTTGCGCCAGCAGGTCCAGCAGGGAGCCGACCTCGCGGCCCAAGAAGCCCGGGGCCGGTTCCCCGCCGCGGTTCAGCCAGACGCCGAGGAGGCCGGCCGCCGTCGAACCTTCCGCATCGAGCAGCCGGTTGTCACCGACGTACAGCGTTTGGCCGGGACCCGTACCGATCCGCCGGACACCCTCGAGGTAGATCGCCGGGTCCGGCTTTGCGGCGCCAACGGTGTCGGTGCCAACCAGAACGGTAATCCGTTCCAGCCCGGCCGCGTCCAGCTTCACGCGCTGATAGTCGTGGACGTTGTTGCTCACGGCGCCGTAGGGAATGCCGGCCGCGTCCAGGGCGTCCAGCAGGGGCCCGACGTCGTCGAACGCCCGGATGTAGCCGTGCTGGCGGCTCGCGTAGGAACTCACCCAGTGGTGGGCCTGTTCGCCGTCGGCAAGTTCGACGCCGAAGTACCCCAGCGCCGCCCGGCCGCGGAGCAGGCGCTGTTCATTGAACGTGATCTCGCCGGCCAGGTAGCGGTCGTAGAAATGGGTGGTCTCGCGGGTGAAGATCCGCCCGAACCTCTCCCACCCGGCCTCGTCCAGGCCGGGCAGGAGGTGCTCGCTGACGTCGCGGAGGGCCGCCGTCATGGCGAATTCGAGGTCCACGAGGGTGTCATCGATGTCGAACAGAACCCCCTGGACAGCGCCGCCGCCCAGGCCCGCTGCCAGCATGTCAGCCGCGGAAAGCGCGCAAGCGGGCCAAGGAGGAATCCTTGCCCAGGATGACCATGGACTCGAACAGCGGCGGGGAGATCCGCCGGCCCGAGACAGCCGTGCGGACCGGGCCGAACGCCAGGCGCGGCTTGACGCCGAGGCCTTCCACGAGGGCTTCCTTCAGGGCGGCCTGGATGTTCTCGGCCGTCCAGTCGGCAACGGGCTCCAGGGCGGCCAGGGCGGCGTCGAGCACCTCGGTGAGGTTCTCCGGCAGGCCCTTGCGGGCGTCATCGGCGACGTCGATGGCGTCGTCGGCCTTGAACAGGAACGCGATCATTTCGGGGGCCTCGCCCAGCAGCGATATGCGCTCCTGGATCAGCGGTGCGGCCTCGGCCAGGATCTCCTCATCGCGGTCCGTGAGGCTCTCCCCCACGAAGCCGGCGGCCTGCAGGTAGGGCACCAGGCGGCCGCGGAAGTCCTCGGCGCCGAGCATGCGGATGTGGGTGCCGTTGATGGCTTCGGCCTTCTTGATGTCGAAGCGGGCCGGGTTGGCCAGCACGTCGTTGACGTCGAAGTGCTCGATCAGCTGATCGACGGTGAAGATGTCCTCGTCGGCGGAGAGGCTCCAGCCGAGCAGGGACAGGTAGTTCAGCAGGCCCTCGGGGATGAAGCCACGGTCCCGGAGCAGGAACAGGTTGGACTGGGGGTCGCGCTTGGAGAGCTTCTTGTTGCCCTCGCCCATGACGTACGGCAGGTGGCCGAAGACCGGCATGTAGCTGGCGACGCCGATGTCCATCAGCGCCTGGATCAGCACCACCTGGCGGGGCGTGGAGGAGAGCAGGTCCTCGCCGCGGAGCACGTGGGTGATGCCCATGAGGGCGTCGTCCACGGGGTTGACCAGGGTGTAGAGCGGGGAGCCGTCGGCGCGGACAATGACGTAGTCCGGGATGCTGCCGGCCTTGAAGGTGATCTCGCCGCGGACCATGTCCGTGAACGTGACGTCCTCGTCGGGCATCCGGACGCGCAGCACAGGCTGGCGGCCCTCGGCCTTGAACGCGGCGAGCTGGTCCTCGGAGAGTTCGCGGTCGAAGTTGTCGTAGCCGAGCTTCGGGTCGCGGCCGGCGGCGCGGTGGCGGGCTTCAACTTCTTCCGGCGAGGAGTAGCACTCGTAGGCGTAACCGGCGTCGATCAGCTTGGCCACGACGTCCTTGTAGAGGTCCAGGCGCTGCGACTGGCGGTAGGGCTCGTGCGGGCCGCCGACTTCCACGCCCTCTTCCCAGGTGATGCCGAGCCATTTGAGGGCCTCGAGCAGCTGCTGGTAGCTCTCCTCCGAGTCGCGGGCCGCGTCCGTGTCCTCGATCCGGAACACAAAGGTGCCCTTCGTGTGCCGGGCGTGGGCCCAGTTGAACAGGGCGGTGCGGATCAGGCCGACGTGCGGGGTCCCCGTGGGTGACGGGCAGAACCGGACACGGACCGGGGTGTCAGCGGTAACTTCACCGGTGGAGGCAGCAAGGGCGGAGCTGGGAGCAGTAGTCATAGTGGTACCAACATTACCAATCTCTGCAACCGCCACTTGTCCGGATTTCCGCTGCGGAAACGGACAGCCGCCCCGTGGATCCACGGGGCGGCTGTCTGAAATCGGCGCGAAGAACCGTTAGCGGCGGACCACCGGGTTGGAGAGCCGTCCGATGCCCTCGATCTCGACCTCATAGCGGTCGCCTGCCTGCACGGCACCGACGCCGGCCGGGGTACCGGTCATGATGACGTCGCCAGGCAGCAGGGTGAAGGCCTGCGAGACGATGGAGACCAGCTCCCGGACGCCGCGGATCATCTGGTTGGTGCTGCCGTCCTGGCGCAGTTCGCCATTGAGCCGGCCCTGGATCTGCAGGTCCTCGGTGTCGAGCTCGGTCTCGATCCACGGCCCGAGCGGGGCCGAGGTGTCGAAGCCCTTGGCCCGGGCCCACTGCAGGTCCGTCTTCTGGACGTCGCGGGCGGTGAGGTCGTTGCCGCAGGTGTAGCCGAAGATCACATCATCGACCCGGTCCTCGGGCACGTCCTTGCAGATCCGGCCAATGACGACGCACAGCTCGGCCTCGAAGGAGACGTCCTCGGAGAACTCCGGCAGGACAATGGGATCGTTGGGCCCGATCACGGACGTGTTGGGCTTGAGGAACAGCAGGGGCTGTGCCGGGACCTCGTTGCCGAGTTCCCGGGCGTGCTCCGCGAAGTTGCGGCCAACCCCGATCACCTTGCTGCGCGGGATGATCGGCGCCAGCAGGCGGACGTCCTCCAGCTTGTGCTTCATGGGGGTTCGTTCCACGCCGTGGAAGAAGGGGTCGCCCTTGATGACAGTGACTTCCTCACTGCCGGGCTCACCTTCCACGATGCCGTAGAGGGGATCAGAATCGACTACAAACCGGGCGATACGCATGGTTCCTAGCCTACCGTCCCCTCGGTGTGCAGGTAGTCCAGCTGCGCTGCGACGGAGAGCTCCGCGGCGCGGCGGACGGAGGGGTCGACGTCGGCGTACACGGCGTCCGTGACGGCTCGGACATCGGCGTCGGCGCCCAGTGCCGCGAGGGCTGCCCGGACCTGTCCGAGCCGGCCCCGCCGGTGGTCCCGGTAGGCGCGGGCGACGGCGTCCAGGGCCGGCAGCACCGGGCCGTGGGCCGGCAGCACCGTGGCGGGCCCGAGGCGTTCGAGCCGGTCCAGCGAGTCGAGGTAGTCCCGGAGGGTGCCGTCGGGGTAGTCCAGCACCGTGGTTCCGGAGCCCAGAATCGTGTCCCCGGTCAGCACCGAGCCGTGCGGGCCGTCCTGCGGCAGGTGGAAGCACAGCGAATCCGAGGTGTGGCCCGGCGTCGCCAGAACCCGGATGTCAGTTCCGGCCGCCCGGATGGTTTCGCCGTCCTGCAGCGGGGGCGCGCCGTGGCAGTGGGCGGGGTCCGCGGCCCGGACCGGTGCGCCCGTCAAGGCCGAAAACCTCTCGGCGGCCGCGGTGTGGTCTGCGTGCCGGTGCGTGATCAGGATGAGTTCGACCGGTCCCTCGCCGGCCAGCGCCTGAAGGTGCGGCCCGTCGAGGGGCCCGGGGTCGACGGCGACCCTTGCCGCCGCCCCCGGGGCGGCAATGAGATAGGAGTTGGTTCCATCCAGGCTCATGGGGCCCGGATTCGGGGCGAGGCGGAACCGGGTCAGCTCACTGCTGCGGACAATGCCGCGGGATGTCTCGGAGGTCACGGACCCATCCTTGCATTGAATCGGGCGCCGTTGGCCCCAGCCCGGGACCACAGACGCCGACGGCGGCCCTCACCCGAAGGTGGGGACCGCCGTCGTGCACTAAGACGTTCTGTGGCTAGGCCAGCCGGGTCAGCCAGCCGTGGGTGTCCTCCACGGTGCCGGTCTGGATCCCGAGCAGCTGGGCGCGGATGGCCAGGGTGGTCTCCCCCGCCGTGGCGTCCTCGGAACCGATGAACTCGGTGGCGTCCTTGAGCACGCCGATGGGGGTGATGACTGCGGCGGTGCCGCAGGCGAAGACCTCGGCAATGTCTCCCGAGGCAACACCGTCGCGCCACTCATCCAGGGTGATCTTGCGTTCGGTGACTTCCCGGCCCATGTCCCGGGCCACCTGGATCACGGACATCCGGGTGATCCCCTCCAGGATGGTGCCGGAGAGCGCCGGGGTGACGAGCGAACCGTCCTTCATGACGAAGAAAACGTTCATGCCGCCGAGTTCCTCGACAGCGTTGTCGTTGAACTGGTCCAGGAAGAGGACCTGCTTGCAGCCGTTGGCCTCGGCCTCCTGCTGGGCAATCAGCGAGGCAGCGTAGTTGCCGCCGCACTTGGCGGCGCCTGTTCCGCCGCGGCCGGCGCGGGCGTATTCGCGCGAGATCCAGATGGAGACGGGCTTGAGTTCGCCGCCGAAGTAGTTGCCGGCCGGGGAGGCGATCACGCGGAAGGAGACCTCGCGCGCTGCCCGCACGCCCAGGAACGCCTCGGTGGCGATCATGAAGGGCCGCAGGTACAGGGCTTCGCCGTCGCCGGCGGGGACCCAGTCCTTGTCTGCCGCGACGAGCTCGCGGATGGCGCCGAGGAAGTATTCTTCCGGGAGTTCGGGCAGGGCCAGGCGCCGGGCGGACTTGTTCAGCCGGGCGGCGTTGGCCTCGGGCCGGAACGTCCAGACCGAGCCGTCGGCGTGGCGGTAGGCCTTGAGGCCCTCGAAGATCTCCTGGCCGTAGTGCAGCACGGCGGCGGACGGGTCGAGGGAAATCGGGCCGTAGGGCTCAACGCGCGCGTCGTGCCAGCCGCCGTTGCCGGCGGCGTCGACGCTGTAGTCCACAATCGCGGTGTGGTCGGTGAAATAGTCGCCGAATCCCGGGTTTGCCAGGATGGCGGCACGCTCTTCAGCAGACTTCGGGGTCTCCGACAGGTGCTGGGTGAATTCGACGCCATGGGCAGTCTGAGTCATGGTTCCTCCACGATCGGCTGCCTGGTGTGGGAACGTGGTTCACCCTCGGACCACGGCAGCATATTGGTGATTCGAAACAAGCTTACGCCCGTTGGCAGCACGGTTTTGCGGTGTCTGCAGTCGCCTGCCGTGCAGGAAATGCAGGCGGGGCCTACAGCGCCGCCGCGATGGCGTCGCCGATCGCGCTGGTGGTGCGGACGGCGCCGTCGCGGGCTTCGACGTCGGCCGTGACGGCCGCCTCGATCTTCCGGGCGGCGGCGGCGAAGCCGAGGTGGTCGAGCAGGAGCGCCGCGGAGAGGATGGCGGCGGTGGGGTCGGCCTTCTGCTGGCCGGCAATGTCCGGGGCGGACCCGTGGACCGGTTCGAACATGGACGGCGCGGTGCGGTCCATGTTGAGGTTGCCGGAGGCGGCGAGGCCGATCCCGCCGGTCACGGCCGCCGCGAGGTCGGTGATGATGTCGCCGAACAGGTTGTCGGTGACGATCACGTCGAAGCGGGCCGGATCGGTGACCATGAAAATCGTGGCGGCGTCGACGTGGAGGTAGTCGTGCGTGACGTCGGGGAACTCCTGGGCCACGGCCTCGACCGTGCGCTTCCAGAGCTGGCCGGCGAAGACCAGGACGTTGTGCTTGTGCACGAGGGTGAGCTTCTTGCGGGGGCGGTCGTTGGCCCGGCGGAACGCGTCGCGGACCACGCGCTCCACGCCGTGGGCGGTGTTCAGGGACACCTCGGTGGCCACCTCGTGGGGGGTGCCGGCGCGCAGTGTGCCGCCGTTGCCCACGTAGGGGCCCTCGGTGCCTTCGCGGACCACGATGAAGTCGATCTCGCCGGGGTTCGCGAGCGGGCTGCCGACGCCGGCGTACAGGCGGGAGGGCCGCAGGTTGACGAAGTGGTCCAGGCTGAAGCGCAGCTTCAGCAGGAGCTCGCGCTCGATGATGCCGGAGGGGATCCGGGTGTCGCCGGGGGCCGCGCCGACGGCGCCGAACAAGATGGCGTCGCGGGTGCGGAGGTCGGCGAGGGTGGCCGCGGGGAGGGTCTCCCCCGTCGCGAGCCAGTGCTCCGCACCCAGCTTGTAGTGGGTCTGCTGGAGCACGATCCCTTCTGCGGCCGCGGCCTTTTCAAGGACCTTCAGGGCTTCGGCGGTGACCTCCGGGCCGATGCCGTCGCCCGGGATGACTGCCAGATCAATCGTGGATGCGCTCATATTTTCAGCGTAGCCAAGTGATCCACATTCTGGTCAAGTTGTCTCACTATTCGATCACCCCTACGGACGCTCCCTCACTTTCGGCAGGAAAAGACGAAACGCTCCCGCACTTCCTGCGGCAAAAAGCGAAACGCTCCCGCACTTCCGAAACGGAAGTGCGGGAGCGTCACTCGAAACGCCGCCGGATCTGCGGGAGCGTCCGGGGATGTGCGGGCTCAGGCTTCGGCGGGTTCCTCGTACTTCGGGAACACCGGGGCCGGGGCGGGCAGTTCCGTGCCGGCGGCGATCGGCGTGCCCAGGGCCGAGAACTGGCGGGCCGCGCCCTCGGGCTGGCCGAGCGTGTGCAGGATCGCCGCCGTCGCCACCGGCATGACCGGCTGGGCCAGGATCGCGACGATCCGCAGCACTTCGAGCGTCACGTAAAGCACCGTGTTCATGCGTTCGACGTCGGTCTTGCGCAGCACCCACGGGGCTTGCTCGGCGAAGTAGGCGTTGGTGTCCCCCAGGACAGCCCAGATGGCCTCCAGTGCGCGGCTGAACTCCTGCTTCTCGAAGGCGGCCCGGGCGGCGTCAAGCAGTCCGTTGGCCTGGGCCAGAATCGCGGTGTCCTCGGCGGAAAATGCGCCGGGCGCGGGCACGCGGCCCTCGCAGTTCTTGGCCACCATGGACAGCGACCGCTGGGCCAGGTTGCCGAAGTTGTTGGCGAGGTCGGAGTTCATCCGGCCCACGATTGCCTCGTGGTTGTAGTTGCCGTCGGCGCCGAAGGGGACCTCGCGCAGGAAGAAGTAGCGCACCTGGTCCAGGCCGTACTGGGCCACGAAGTCCGCGGGGGCCACCACGTTGCCCAGCGACTTGGACATCTTGACGCCGTTGTTCTGCAGAAAGCCGTGGATCATGATCCGCTTCGGCAGCTCCAGTCCGGCGCTCATGAGGAACGCCGGCCAGTAGATGGCGTGGAAGCGGGAGATGTCCTTGCCGATCACGTGGACGTCGGCCGGCCAGAACTTCTTGAAGGAGTCCGAGTCGACGTCCGGGTAGCCGACGCCGGTCAGGTAGTTGGTCAGCGCATCGACCCACACGTACATGACGTGCTTGTCGTTGCCGGGCACGGGAACGCCCCAGTCGAACGTGGTGCGGCTGATGGACAGGTCCTCCAGACCGCGCCGGACGAAGCTGATGACCTCGTTGAACCGGGACTGCGGGGCACCGAACTCCGGGTGGGCCTCGTAGAGCGCCAGCAGTTTGTCCTGATAGGCGGAGAGCCGGAAAAAGTAGCTCTCCTCGGCCGTCCAGGTGACCTCGGTGTCGGATTCGCGCGAGTAGCGGATCCCGTCGTCCTTGACCACGGTCTCGTCCTCGACGTAGAACGCCTCGTCGCGGACCGAGTACCAGCCTTCGTACTTGGACAGATAGATGTCCCCGTTGGCTTCCATCTTCTTCCAGATGGCCTGCGACGCTGCGTAGTGGTCGGCGTCCGTGGTGCGGATGAAACGGTCGTACGAGACCCCCAGGGCCGCGTGCGCCGCCTTGTAGATCTCGGCGTTCCGGTCCACCAGCTCCTTGGGCGTGACGCCCTCCTTCTCGGCGGCCTGGGCGATCTTCATGCCGTGCTCGTCGGTTCCGGTGAGGAAGAAGACGTCGTGCCCGTCCAGACGCTTGAAGCGGGCCATCGCATCGGTGGCGATGTACTCGTACGCATGGCCGATGTGCGGTACCCCGTTGGGGTACGTGATGGCCGTGGTGATGTAGAACGGGGTCTTGTCAGTTGAAGTCACGGTCTAAATCTAGATCAGTTCCGTGAGGGTATCGCTCTGGCGGACCAGTTCGTGGTCATGTGAAGCCACCAGCACGGCAATGCCGTCCGAGGTGGTGTCCTTGAGGATGCTGATGATGCGGTTGGCCGCGGCCCGGTCCAGGCTGGCCGTGGGCTCGTCGACCACCAGGACGCGGGTGCCGAGGATGAGCGCCCGGGCGATCGCGACGCGCTGGCGTTCACCGCCGGAAAGCTGCGCCGGACGGTGACGCATGCGCCGGCCCAGGCCCACGAGGTCCAGGAGGTCCTTGGCCATGTCACGGCGCTTCTCGACCTCGCCGTCCGGCACGGCCGGCAACAGAACGTTCTCGAGCGCGCTCATCCCGTCGATCAGCGCACCGCCTTGGTCGACGTAGCCGATCAGGGCCCGGCGGCGGTCGGCGATCTCGTCGTCGCCCATGGTCTCGAGCGAGTCGCCTTCCCAGAACACCCGGCCCGACGTCGGCAGGGTCAGTCCCGCGCCGACGGTCAGGATGCTGGTCTTGCCCGAGCCGGAGCGGCCCGCGACGCAGTGCATTTCGCCGGCGTGCAGGGTCATGTTGAAGTCGTCCACGACGTTGACGGCCTCGGCACCGCCCTTGCCGCCGCCGTAGTGGATGGTGATGTTGCTCAGTTCCAGCGGGGTGGCGTGGTCCGTGGCCTTCACGATCGTGTTGGCGCGGGTCTTGTGCGCACCGCGACGGGTGCTGGCGGTCATCCGCTCGTGTGCCTCCCGGTCAAGGTTCAGCTCGTTAGTCATTGGACCACTTTCGTTGCAATCGGAATCCAGCAAAGTACAGCTACGAGACCGGCAATTGCGGCCCACAGCGCGGCGTAGGGGGCCAGGAGGAGGCCGATGCCGAGGGCGCCCACAACACCCAGCGGCAGCGCGACGGTTCCCACCATGGCGTTTTCAAAGAAGCGGACCTGGCCCAGCATGTCCGGGTTCCAGCCCATGGCCCGCAGCGTGCCCAGGTACTGGCGCTTGGCCTGCAGCTCGAAGCGGCCGGTGACCATGGTCAGCAGCAGCCCGACGGCAACACCGGACACGCCCAGGATGATGCTGGGCAGGGCGATGCTGGCCGCGGCCAGCCCGCTGAGGGCGCTGGCGCCGGCGGCCCGCGGAATGTCGATCAGCAGGGCGACGAGTCCGCCGACGGCCGCGGCGAAGACACCGACGGCAACGGCCAGGGATATGGTGTTGAACTTGTTGGTGCTCAGCTGCCGGTTCGCGAAGGTCAGCGGGGAATCGACCGCGATGAGCCGTTCATCGTGTTGCGGCTCCTGGTCCACGACGTCGCGGTGGCGCAGCTGCTGCGCCGCGATGAACGCGGCACCGGCGTACAGCACCAGTACCGACGCCGAGACCACCGCGGTGGCGGTGCTCCAGCTGATCAGGCTCAGGACGATTCCGACGACGGCCAGCAGCGCGGCGCCGACGCCGAATTCGGCCAGCACCCAGGAACGGATCTTGCGCTGGGTCCAGCCCATGGCGCGCAGGGTACCGGCCTCGCTGCGCCGTTTGCGGATGTAGCTGACGGTGGAGGCACCGGTCAGGAGGGCAGCACCGCAGAGGGTCAGGAACAGCAGGGTCAGGTTCGTGGCGGTCAGCGAGCCGGACACGGCGTCCGCGGCGTCCTGGCGGACCCACGACTGCTGCACGGTGCCCAGCGGCGATTCCTTGCCGGCGTCGTCCTTGGAGTAGCCGGGAACGGCGATGCTGGCGTCTTCGCGGGCCGAACCGGCCACCACAGTGGCCTGCAGGCCCATGTCGCGGATCTCGTTGGCGAGCTTCTCCACCTCGGGCTGCGCCTGCTTCCAGCTGCCCGGGACCTTGGCGCGGACCCGGACGGCGTCGATCACGTTGGCGTTCGCATCGTAGCCGCGGGCGGCGGCGAGGCCGTAGTAGTCGGTGATGGCTCCGGCGGACTGGCTGACCAGGCCCGTGGCGCTCAGCGACGGCTTGAGTTCGGTGTTGACGTCCTTGCCGGACGCGTCTTTGGTCAGGGTGAACGGCGCGGGGTCATAGCCGCCCAGGGGCAGCCGGTTGACGTCGCCGGCAGCTTCCTTGACGTTCGCGGCGTCGAAGGTGCCGTAGACCATGGCCAGCGGCGTGGCCAGCTTCTTGCCGGTTTCGAGGTTCTGGCGGTACGAGCGCTCGTCTACAGGCTCGCGCTGGGTCTGGTCGACGGCTTCGCCGTTGGCGGCCTTGTCCGGCAGCCGGTTCACGGTGACCCAGTCACCGGGCGTGGCGCTCTTGTCAACGGCGCCGTTGGCGGCGGTTTCGCCGTCCTGGTATGTCGGGGCGGCGGCAAAGTTGGTGGTCCAGGTGGCCGGGTTGTAGAGGCCCTGGCTGAAGGATCCGGTGTCGCCCATGAGCTGGGAGAGGTCCTTGGACCCGGGCCAGGCGAGGGCGAACGGGGACTTGGAAACGAACGGCAGGTAGTCCTTGTCCAGCGAGCGGGTCACGGTGCCGACGTCCTTGGTGACGTTGCCGGAGTCGTCGATTTCCTCGATTTTGACCGAGTACTTCAGGTCCAGGGCGGTGCCCGAGCGCACGATCAGCGGGATGGCCTGGGAATCGTCGGTGAGCTGGCCGTCGCGCTTGGCCTGCTGGTACTGGGTCATCAGCGGTGCCCAGTACTTGAGCTTGACGCCGAGGAAGTCCGGGCCTTCCTTGAGTTCGTCCATGCTGATGCCGTTGGTGAAGAGGCTCTCGAAGTGCCGGCCGATCGCGCCGGCGTTGCGGGCGTCCGCGGGCGGGGCCTTCTCCAGCGGGGACAGGAAGTCACCGGCCGTGCCGAGCAGCGCGCGTTCGGAGACGGGGTCGACGGCGACGACGGACTCGGTCACCTGCGGGGCCATCGGCAGTGAAACGGAGAGGTTGAAGAGGTTGTGCTCGGAGCCGCCGGCCGGGGTGGGGAACTTGATGCCGGTCTCGCCCTCCGGGCCCTGGATGCGGACATTCTTGCCGCCGTCGACCTGTTCCTCGACCAGCTTCGCCTTGCCGAGGGAGCCCTCGGCCGTGGTCTTGAACAGGGTCTGGTCGGAGTGGCCGTCGGAGCTGACGGCGCTGGCCGTGAGGCGGTATTTCTTTGGCGTGTCGCTCAGTACCGATTCCGCGGCCGGCCACTTGCTCGGATCCGTGGCGGTCGGGTCGCCGGAGGTGCCCGCGAGGCCCGCGTTGAAGCCCAGGTAGTCGGTGGCGTCCAGCCGCGGCGACTCCAGGTTCTGCGTCACACGCGAGACCAGGCTGATGGGGGCGGCCACAGAGGTGCCGGAGAGCTTGCGGATCGAATCCAGCTGCTCGAAGCTGATGCCGCCCTGGCCGGTGGCGATGTCCGGCTGCATCAGGCCGCCGTTATCCTTCGCCTTGGCCTGCACCAGGACGTCATAGAGCCCCCGGGAGTTTTGGTCCACGGTCCTGCTCAGCGCCGCCTGGGACTGACCCTGGACGAGCACGGACAGGCACATGGCCACGATCAAAATGGACGCGGTCAGCAAAAGCACTCTGCTTCTGATGAACCTCTGGACGGCGTTCATTGGGCTCCTGAAAGCTGGATTGCGTGCGCACGCCGCAGTTCATTTCCTGAGGAAGTGAAGGCGTCCCGTGCCGGGCGTGCAAAAGTAAAGGCCGGTCTGCCGGCCAAGACCCGAAATTCGGTCCTAGCCATTGTACGCAGACCGGCCGGCCTCTCGTGGCCGCCGGCGGCGGTCATGCCGCCGCCGGGGCCACGCGGGGAGGATTTCAGTCCTCGAGGTCAACCTCGCGGACCATGTCAGCGCCGATCCCGGCCTTGATCGCGTCAAGGACCTGCTGGGGAACGGAGCTGTCGATGGTCAGCAGGGCCAGCACCTGGCCGCCTTCCGTCTGGCGTGCCACCTGCATGCCGGCGATGTTGATGTTGTTCATGCCCAGGATGTGGCCGATCGTGCCGATCACGCCGGGGCGGTCCGAGTAGGCAACCACCACGAGGTGTTCGCTGATCGGGATTTCCACCTCGTAGCCGTTGACGCCGACCAGTTTCTGGATCTGCTTCGGGCCCGTCAGGGTTCCGGCGACGGAGATCTGGCTGCCGTCGCTGAGGGCGCCGCGCAGGGTCAGGACGTTGCGGTACGACTCGGTGTCCGGCGTCGTGATGAGGCGGACGTTGATGCCGCGCTGCTCGGCGATGACGGGTGCGTTGACGTAGGAGACCTGCTCGGTCACGACGTCGGCGAAGATGCCCTTGAGCGCCGCGAGTTCCAGGACCTTGACATCGAGCGAGGAGATCTCGCCGGCCACCTCGACGTCGAACTGGGTGAGGGAGGCATGGGTCAGCGCGGTGAAGATGCGGCCCAGCTTTTCCATCAGCGGGATGCCGGGGCGGACGTCCGGTGCGATGACACCGCCGGCGACGTTGACGGCGTCGGGGACCAGTTCGCCGGCCAGGGCCAGGCGGACGGACTTGGCGACGGAGACGCCGGCCTTCTCCTGGGCCTCGTCGGTGGAGGCGCCCAGGTGCGGGGTCACCACGACGTTGTCGAGTTTGAAGAACGGCAGGTCGGTGCTGGGTTCCTTGGAGAAGACGTCGACGCCGGCGCCGGCGATGTCACCGGCCTGCAGCGCGGTGTAGAGGGCTTCCTCGTCCACCAGGCCGCCGCGGGCGACGTTGACGACGTACGCCGTGCTCTTCATCTTCTTGAACGCCTCGGCGCCGAGCATGCCGACGGTTTCCGGGGTCTTGGGCATGTGGATGGTGATGAAGTCCGACTGGGCCAGGAGCTCGTCGAGCGTCACCAGCTGCACGCCGAGCTGGGCGGCCCGGGCGGAGGTGATGTAGGGGTCGTACGCGAGGATCTTGGTGTCGAAGCCCTTCAGGCGGGCCGCGACCAGGGCGCCGATCCGGCCCAGGCCGATGATGCCGATCTTCTTCTCGAAGAGCTCGATGCCGGTGTACTTGGAGCGCTTCCACTCCCCGTCCTTGAGGGCGGAGCTGGCCTGAGGGATGTGGCGGGCGAGGCTCAGGATGTGCCCGACGGTCAGTTCGGCGGCGGAGACGATGTTGGAGGTCGGCGCGTTGACCACCATGACCCCGGCCTGGGTGGCCGCCTTGATGTCCACGTTGTCCAGGCCGACGCCGGCGCGGGCGATGACCTTGAGGTTCTTGGCGGCGGCGATGGCCTCGGCGTCCAGCTGGGTGGCGGAGCGGACCAGGATCGCGTCGACGTCGGCGATCGCGGAGAGCAGCTGGGAACGGTCGGAGCCGTCAGTCTGGCGGATTTCAAAGTCCGGGCCGAGGGCCTCGACTGTGGCGGGCGAAAGTTCCTCAGCGAGGAGTACGACAGGTTTGGTGCTTGTCACCGGTGACCTCTTTAGCTCTCTTGTGTATCTGGTGGGGATTTTGGTGAATCGGGTGGTGCGGGTGGTGCTGGACAGCAGGGAAGCCGGACCCCAGGATGTGGTGTCCGGCTCCCCTGCCGGGCAATGCCTAGCGGGCCACTGTTCCTTCGGTGTAGTCGTCTTCGTTCTTGATCCAGGAGAACAGCTTGCGCAGTTCGCGGCCGGTGGCCTCGATCGGGTGGTCCTCACCCTTCTTGCGCAGCGCCTTGAACTCCGGCGCGCCGGCGTCCTGGTCGTCGATGAAGCGCTTGGCGAAGGTGCCGTCCTGGATGTCCGCGAGGACAGCCTTCATGTTTTCCTTCACCTGCGGGGTGATGACGCGGGGGCCGGAGACGTAGTCGCCGTATTCCGCGGTGTCCGAGACGCTCCAGCGCTGCTTGGCGATGCCGCCCTCGACCATGAGATCGACGATCAGCTTGAGCTCGTGCAGCACCTCGAAGTAGGCGACCTCGGGCTTGTAGCCAGCCTCGGTGAGGGTTTCGAAGCCGTACTGGATCAGCTGCGAGGCGCCGCCGCAGAGGACAGCCTGCTCGCCGAAGAGGTCGGTTTCGGTCTCTTCGGTGAAGGTGGTCTCGATGACGCCCGCACGGGTGCCGCCGATCGCCTTGGCGTAGGACAGGGCCAGTTCCTTGGCCTTGCCGGACGGGTTCTGTTCGACGGCGATCAGGTCCGGCACGCCGCGGCCGGCTTCGAACTCGCGGCGCACGATGTGGCCCGGGCCCTTGGGGGCGACGAGGGCGACGTCGACGTCGGCCGGGGGCTGGATGTAGCCGTAGCGGATGTTGAAGCCGTGGCCGAAGAACAGGGCGTCGCCCGGCTGCAGGTTCGGGGCGATGTCCTCGGCGTACACGTGGCGCTGGACCTGGTCCGGGGTCAGGACCATGATGAGGTCGGCCTCGGCGACGGCGTCGGCAACGTTCAGGACCCGCAGGCCCTCGGCCTCGGCCTTGGCGCGGGACTTCGAGCCTTCCTTCAGGCCGACGCGGACGTCAACGCCGGAATCGCGGAGGCTGAGGGCGTGGGCGTGGCCCTGGGAGCCGTAACCGATGACGGCGACGGTGCGGCCCTGGATGATCGACAGGTCGGCGTCGTCGTCGTAAAACATTTCAGTCACTGGGGTGTCTCCTTTTGAGTGGATTCTTCGTAGATATTGTCTGTGGTGCTGCGGTACAACGGGGCGGCTCCGGCGGTGTTACGCGCTGCGGAGGGCCCTGTCACTCATGGAGCGGGATCCCCGCCCAACGGCCAGGGTGCCGGACTGCACGATTTCGCGGATGCCGAAAGGCTCCAGCACTGACAAGAGTGCCGTGAGCTTCTCGGGGTGGCCCGTTGCCTCAATGACCACCGACTCTGTGGAGACGTCGACCACTGAAGCGCGGAACAGGTCTGCAGCCTGGGTGACCTGCAGGCGTGTTGCGGCATCCGCACGTACCTTGACCAGGATGTGGTCACGCTGTACGGAAGATTCGGAGGTGAGCTCGACGATCTTGATCACGTTGACCAGCTTGTTCAGCTGCTTCGTGACCTGTTCGATCAGCTCGCCATCGGCGTCGACCACCACGGTCATCCGGGACATGCCCGGGACCTCGGTGGGGCCGACGGCCAGGGAATTGATGTTGAAGGCCCGGCGGGCGAAGAGGCTGGCGACGCGGGTCAGCACACCGGGCTTGTCTTCGACCAGAACGGACAATGTGTGGCGGGTCATGTTCAGTCCTCCTCTTCCCATTCCGGGGTCATGTTGCGGGCAACCTGGATCTGGTCGTTGCTGACCCCCGCGGGGACCATCGGCCACACCATCGAGTTGGGGCTCACGACGAAGTCGATGACCACCGGGCGGTCATTGATCTCCAGTGCCTTCTGGATGGTCGCGTCGATGTCCTCGTCGCGTTCGCACCGGAAGGCAGCGCAGCCGTAGGCGTCCGCCAGCTTGACGAAGTCCGGGATGCGGACTGTGTCATGTCCGGTGTTGAGGTCGGTGTTGGAGTAGCGGCCCTCGTAGAAGAGGGTCTGCCACTGCCGGACCATGCCCAGGGAGGAGTTGTTGATGATGGCGACCTTGATGGGGATCTTGTTGATCGCGCAGGTGGCCAGTTCCTGGTTGGTCATCTGGAAGCAGCCGTCGCCGTCGATCGCCCAGACCACGCGGTCCGGTTCGCCCACCTTGGCGCCCATGGCCGCCGGCACGGCGTAGCCCATGGTGCCGGCGCCGCCGGAGTTGAGCCAGGCGTGCGGGCGTTCGTACTTGATGAACTGTGAGGCCCACATCTGGTGCTGTCCGACGCCGGCGACATAGACGCCCTCGGGACCGGTCAGGGCGCCGATGCGTTCGATGACGCGCTGCGGGGCGCTGAGGCCGTCCTCGGGTTCGGTCCAGCCGAGCGGGTAGGTTTCCTTGAGGTTGTTAAGGAAGGCCCACCAGGTGGTCAGGTCCGGGGTGCCGAAGGCTTCGAACTGCAGGCGCAGGGCCTCGGTCAGCTCCGGGATGATCTCCTTGACCGAGCCGACAATCGGGACGTCGGCCGTGCGGTTCTTGGAGATTTCCGCCGGATCGATGTCGGCGTGGATGACCTTGGCGTTCGGGGCGAAGGACTTCAGGATGCCGGTCACGCGGTCATCGAACCGCGCGCCCAGGGTGATCAGCAGGTCCGACTGCTGCAGGGCTGTCACGGCGGAAACCGTGCCGTGCATGCCCGGCATGCCCACGTGCTGCGGGTGCGAGTCCGGGAACACGCCCCGGGCCATCAGGGTGGTGACCACGGGGGCGCCGGTCAGCTCGGCCAGTTCACGCAGCTCGGCCGAGGCGTGGGCCTTGACCACTCCGCCGCCGACGTAGAGCACGGGCTTGCTGGCACCGGAAATGAGCCGGGCGGCCTCGCGGACCTGCTTGCTGTGGCCGCGCACCACCGGCCGGTATCCCGGAAGATCGATTTTGGGCGGCCAGGAGAACGTCATCTGGCCCTGCTGGGCGTCCTTGGCGACGTCCACGAGGACCGGGCCCGGGCGTCCGGTGGACGCCAGGTGGAACGCCTCGGCCATCACGTGCGGGATGTCGTTGGGGTCCGTGACCAGGAAGGAATGCTTCGTGATCGGCATGGTGATCCCGACGATGTCCGCTTCCTGGAACGCATCGGTGCCGATCACCCCGCTGGAGACCTGGCCGGTAATGGCCACTATCGGCACGGAGTCCATGTGGGCGTCCATGATGGCGGTAACGAGGTTGGTGGCACCCGGGCCCGAGGTGGCGATGCAGACGCCAACCCGTCCGGTAACCATGGCGTAGCCTTGCGCGGCGTGGCCGGCTCCCTGTTCGTGACGGACCAGAACGTGGTTCATTTTGGAGGCCATCAAGGGGTCGTAGGTGGGCAGGATCGCGCCACCGGGCAAACCGAAAATGTCCTGGACGCCGAGTTCTTCGAGCGAGCGGACAATTGCTTGCGAACCGGTCATGACCGTCGGGGGTACGACGTTGTTCGGTCCGAGGACAGGAGAGACGGCAGCAGAGTCGACGCCGGCGTCAGCCGGACGTTCGACGCGTTCCGGAGCCTTGTGGGCTCCAGTGGACTTGGTGGCCATCAGCGAGGGGCTGATCGGCGATCCTTTGCTCATCGGACTCTTCCTTTGTGGATCTTCGGTGATCGTGGAACTACTGGATTGTTCTGGTGCTGCGGGAAATAAAAAAACCCCTCAGCCGGCGGGCTCTTCGAGGGGTTGCGCGTGTCGGTTCGTTACCAGTGAAGGCTAATGAGCCACGCGCTTGGTAAGTACGACGGAAACACCTGCAGCGCTCTCGACTGCAGTGCACTCAAATTCAGTGACTCCGGCTGTAACGATCTCGATCATGCGTTCAGTTTTCCCTCTGAGTGAGACGGGTGTCAACGAGCCCGGCCTGTGTCTCACTATTTGGACAACGGTGTCCACTAGCTGGTCCTCCTGGTCTCCCCTTGCCCCCGACACCGAACGGCGAGCCGCCCACTTCGGCGGCAGGCGGGAATCTCCTACCCCGAACACCCGGCGCGGACGCCGTGCGTTCGGGGCCCCTCGGAGCTTCCCTTATTAAGCCTGGTCACCCAGGCCCGGAGGATCAGCCGCAATACGCGCCCGTGGAGGCGCTGTGGACGAGCTTGGCGTACTTGGCGAGCACACCCTTCGTGAACTTGGCCGGGAGCGGCTCCCAGCCGACCTTGCGGGCCTCGAGCTCGGCGCCGTCGACCAGGAGGTCGAAGGTGCGGGCCGCGATGTCCACGCGGATCCGGTCACCGTCCTTGACGAACGCGATGGGGCCGCCGTCGACGGCTTCCGGCGCGACGTGGCCGATGCACAGGCCGGTGGTTCCGCCGGAGAACCGTCCGTCGGTCAGCAGCAGGACGTCCTTGCCCAGGCCCGCGCCCTTGATGGCGCCGGTGATGGCGAGCATCTCGCGCATGCCGGGGCCGCCCTTGGGGCCTTCGTAGCGGATCACAACGACGTCACCCTTGTGGATCTCACCCTTGTCCAGGGCATCGAGCGCGCCCTGTTCGCGTTCGAACACGCGAGCCGTGCCCTCGAAGACGTCGGCGTCGAAGCCGGCGCTCTTGACGACAGCTCCTTCCGGGGCCATCGAGCCGTGCAGGATGGTGATGCCGCCGGTCTTGTGGATCGGGTTGTCCAGTGCGCGCAGGATCTTGCCGTCCAGGTCCGGCGGGTTGATCGCGGCGAGGTTCTCGGCCACGGTCTTGCCGGTGACGGTGAGGCAGTCACCGTGCAGCAGGCCGGCGTCGAGCAGTGCCTTCATGATCACCGGCACGCCGCCGATCTTGTCGACGTCGGTCATGACGTAGCGGCCGAACGGCTTGAGGTCGCCCAGGTGCGGGATCTTGTCGCCAATCCGGTTGAAGTCCTCCAGCGTCAGCTCCACCTCGGCTTCGCGGGCGATCGCGAGCAGGTGCAGCACGGCGTTGGTGGAACCGCCAAAGGCCATCGTGACGGCGATGGCGTTCTCGAACGCCTTGCGCGTCATGATGTCGCGGGCGGTGATGCCCAGGCGCAGGAGGTTGACCACGGCTTCGCCGGACTTGTGCGCAAAGGCGTCGCGGCGGCGGTCCGCGGAGGGCGGTGCGGCGGAGCCGGGCAGGGACATGCCCAGGGCCTCGCCGATGCAGGCCATGGTGTTGGCGGTGTACATGCCGCCGCAGGCGCCCTCGCCCGGGCAGATGGCCCTTTCGATGCGGTCCAGGTCCTCGCGGCTCATCTTGCCGGCGGCGCACGCGCCGACGGCCTCGAACGCGTCGATGAGGGTGACTTCCTTTTCGGAGCCGTCCTCGAGCTTGACCCAGCCGGGCATGATGGAGCCGGCGTAGAGGAACACGGCGGCCAGGTCCAGGCGGGCCGCCGCCATCAGCATGCCGGGCAGCGACTTGTCGCAGCCTGCCAGGAGCACAGAGCCGTCGATCCGCTCGGCCTGCATGACCGTCTCGACGGAGTCGGCGATGACTTCGCGGGACACCAGGGAGAAGTGCATGCCCTCGTGGCCCATGGAGATGCCGTCCGAGACGGAGATGGTGCCGAACTGCATGGGGAACCCGCCGCCGGCGTGGACGCCTTCCTTGGCGCCCTGGGCGAGCCGGTTCAACGAAAGGTTGCAGGGGGTGATCTCGTTCCACGAGCTCGCCACGCCGATCTGCGGCTTGGCGAAGTCGTCGTCGCCCATGCCGACCGCCCGGAACATGCCGCGCGCGGGGGCGGCGTGGATTCCATCGGTAACGACCCGGCTGCGGGGCTTGATGTCCGGCTTGGTGTCTGCTGCTGTGTGGGTGTCCTGACTCATGGCTCAAAGTCTAGGGCTCTGCTACAGGCGCCAACGACCCAAGAACGGAGCGTTAAGCGGAAAACCGGGAATATTTCGATCAAATAGTGGACTCTCGTCTCACATCATGAAACCGGGACCCGATTTGACCTAGGCCCGGTGAGCCGCGTCACGCAGTTCCGGGGCCTCGGCGACACCTTGGGCCTCGGCCTTGAGCATCGCCAGGACCTGCTGGATGGTGGTCCGGGCCGCGACGTCCGGACGGGCCAGCGCCACGATGCTCCGGCTGGCCTTCACGCCCTCGAGCGGGCGCAGGACGAACCCCCGGCCCTGGTTGCTGACCGCCGTGTACCGCGGCAGCAGGCTCAGCCCGTGCCCGGCGCTGACCAGGGCTTCCAGGACCCGCAGATCCGGGAACTGCTGGGCCCGGACCGCCTGCGAGTCGGCCCGCACCTCGATCTGGCGCAGCACGGTGTCGAAGGGAAAACCCTCGGGAACCCCCATCCACGGAAAGCCGACGACGTCCTCGGCGCACAGTGTGGCTTTGCCGGCCAAAGCGTGCCCGGCCGGCAAAGCCACGTCCAGGGGTTCGTCCAGCAGCGGCACCACTGTCAGGCCCTGGCCGCCGAAGACTTCCGGACCGTCGACACTGTGCGCCAGGACGATGTCGTAGTCCGCGGTCAGCCCGGCGAACCCTGCAACGCCCGGGTCCTCGAAATGCGCCTCGAACCGCAGCCCCTCGACGGCCTTGACCCGGTGCAGCATGCCCGGCAGGAACATCTCCGCGGCGCTGGGAAAGAAGGCTGCCACCACCCGCGTCTGCCAGCCGCGCCGGTACGTGTCGATGGTTGCTTCCGCCCGCGCCATGGCCGTCGACACGTCGGCGGCGGCGCCTGCCATGGCCAGCCCTGCCTCGGTAAGGCGCACTCCCCTGCCGGACTTCTCCACCAGGACGACGCCCAGTTCCTCCTGGAGGGTCTTCAGTTGCTGCGACACTGCAGATGGCGTGACCTTCATGGCCTCGGCCGTGGCGCCTACGGTCCCGCGGCCGGCGAGTTCACGCAGTATCTGCAGTCGCTTGAAATCCATGAGGCGAGGCTACACGCCGGGCCGGGTTTGGTTCCGGTTCCGGGTTGCTCACCGGGCCGGGGATCCGCTCCAGGAATGCCCGGCATTTGGCCGCCGGGAGGGTGGACAGCCGGCTTTGCCCGGACGTAACGTCAAGCATCGGCAACCATGCCTCATGGGCTGAATACGGACTGAAAGGCTCTGCTATGGACTGGATCGTCTGGCTCGTTGTCATCATCGTGGTGGTCGCTGTGGTCTGGCGGCTGCTGAACCGCAACAAGAGCCGCCCGGGCGCAGATTCCTCATCCGCCGCAGGCACCAGCACCGGCACTGCTGCCGGCATTTCTTCTGGCAGCCCCGCCGGTTCGACGCCGGTGTCTGGCGCGGAGAGCGGTTCGGCGGCCAGTTCGACGGCGGCGGCCAGTCCGGTTGGCCCGGCAGCGGCCGGGGCCGCGGGTCCGACGGCGGGTGCCGCCGGTGCCGGGATGGCCGCGCCCAAGGCAGCGCCTGCGCCTGAGCCGGACGCAGCGGCCCGGGAGGCCACGGCTGCCCCCGAGGCGACCGAGCCCGCAGCGGCCACCGCGGCCCCGACCATCGAGCCGGGCGCCGAGGCCGCCCCGGAAGCAACGGGAGCCCCGGGCAATGCCGAGTGGGAGACCCAGTGGTCCGAGACCGCCCCGCCGGCGGAGACACACACCGCCGCCCACGCTGAGCCGGCCCGCGGTGCGCACGCCGTGACGGCCGCCGAGCTTGGCGCTGCTGCGGAGACTGGACCGGCAGGCCTGCCCGTCCACCACCCCGAATACACTGAGCCCCACGCGCCGACTCTGCCCGGGGCGGAATCGGCAGCCGCGGAACCGGCCGACGACGAGGACACCGTTACCGGCACGGCCACTTCAACCAGCACTGGCGCTGGTACCGGCATCGGCACGGCGATGCCCGGAGTGCCCGACGCCGGGACACAGCCCGCAGGTCCCGCTGACACGGAAACGACGCAGATGGCGGCCTCGCCGGCAGGGGCCGAGGCCTCCGCCAGCCAAACGGCCGAGCCCACCGGCCACTTGGCCACCGAGCAGCCCTACGGCGAGGGCTCAGCGGCTCCGGCGGCTGACGGAAGCGGCCCTGAGGGTTTCACAGTCAAGGGCAATGCCTCGTCAATGATCTACCACGACGAGACCAGCCCGGCGTATGAAGAAACCCGGGCTGAGGTGTGGTTTGCCTCCCCGGCCCACGCCGAAGCAGCCGGGTTTCGGCCGCCGCGCCGGACACGGCAGTAGCCGGCGGTCCGGGCGGCCGACCCATCCCCCCCTCAACGCGTCCCTTGATACTCCCGCGTTTTACCGGCAGGCTCTTCGCTGGCAGGGCAGCGGCCCGGGCCGTGGCGCTTGCCGTTGTCCTGTTTTTCTTGAGCGCCTGCACCGGCGGCTCAACCTCGCCCGTGGTTCAGCCGGGAGACCGCACTGCCACCGGCGCAGCGGGTACGGCCGGGGCAGCGGGTGAGCCCACGGTTGCGGGCCGGGTTAATGGGCTGCAGCTGCCGTGGTCCACGGTCCATCTACCCGGCGGCACCGCGGTCATCTCCGAGCGCGACACAGCACTGCTCAGGACCATCAAAGACGGACAGCTCGGTACGGTCGGCAAAGTGCCCGGCGTCGTGCCCGGCGGCGAAGGCGGCCTCCTGGGCCTTGCCCTTTCCCCCAACTTCGCGTCGGACCGTTACCTCTACGCCTACTTCACCGCGGCGGCGGACAACAGAATCGCCCGCATGCGGCTGGAGGAACGTGGCGGCAGGCTGGAGCTCGGCGCCTTGGAACCGGTTTTCACCGGCATTTCCAAGGCCGGCACGCACAACGGCGGCCGGATCCGCTTTGGGCCCGACGGTTTCCTGTATGTGGGGACGGGCGATTCGCAGCGCCGGGAGCAGCCGCAGGACCGCGCGGCGCTGGGCGGGAAGATCCTCCGCCTCACTCCGGATGGCAGGCCGGCACCAGGAAACCCGTTTGGTGATAACCCGGTCTACAGCTTTGGCCACAGGAACGTCCAGGGACTGGCCTGGGACAGCGCGGGCCGGCTCTGGGCCAGCGAATTCGGCCCGGACGTCAACGACGAGCTCAACCTGATCGTGCCGGGCGGCAACTACGGCTGGCCCGAGGTGACGGGCGCCCCGCACCGCCCCGGCTTCCTGGACGCCAAGGTGGTGTGGCCGTCGACGGCGGAGTCTTCCCCCAGCGGACTCGAAATTGTCGGCGGCACCGCCTACCTGGGCGCCCTGCGCGGCCAAAGGCTCTGGGTCGTTCCCCTCAACGGCGAATTCGCCGGAGATCCTGTGAGCTATTTCACAGGAAAGTACGGCCGGGTGCGCAACGTTTCACTCGCTCCTGACGGGCGCCTGTGGCTCCTCAGCAACGGGCAAAACCCTGATTTCGCGCTGATTTTGAACCTCCCCGGCTGACCCGGACCATCCCGCGCCCCTCGATTTCACACGACAGCCAATCTCGTGTAGAGTTTCATGTCGTTGCGGAGAACAACGCGGGAAATAAAAAGCCCCGGTGAACGAAAACAACAGATGCACCTCTAGCTCAACTGGCAGAGCAATTGACTCTTAATCAATGGGTTCCGGGTTCGAGTCCCGGGGGGTGCACAAGCGGGAAACCCCGTCTCGCAGGCTTAGCGGCCTGCGAGGCGGGGTTTCTTTTTGTCGTGATCCCTCCGAGGGGATGTTTATTCTGGCCTGACCTCCGACATGGGAAGCCCAAGGAGCTCCATCTCGGGCTCGATTCCGCCCTGGATGCAGTCGGTACACGGTGGGCTTCGGACCTCATGGGCCGCTACTTGACCAGTAGGAACACTGTAGTTAAATGATCCCAATGGATCTGGATCAGACTTGGATGATTAACATAGACAGCTGTGTCTACGCGTCGGTCGCATTGACAGTTCCCTTGGATTAGTCGGCGCGGACACCTTCCGGTGCGAGTCAGGTTGCATGGAGAGCGCGACGTACACCAGTTGCGAATGACTGGCCGTCGTGCCTGGTAAAAAATCGTCGCCCGATGCATCTTCGTGACGTTGATGCTCTAGCCCACCCTCGATGGTCAGGGCTCAGGACCCAGAAGTACGGGAGCTGGGTGGCGAGGCGACATGCATACCGTTTGATCCTCTTCAGGTCCTCGCCGAATGTCGGTCAAATCCCGGACATCCCTGAAGGTGGCTCTGGACGGGGCAGCGCGTGCCAGGACCAATGTGCCCGGAGCTTTGAATCCCTTTCACCGCCCCGGCAAGAAACTTTTCAGTGCCGGGTCCGGCGGCCTGTGCGGGCCGCGAAGTTGTCCAGGGCGGCGATGATGTCGCCGGCCACCCAGACCCGGGTGCCGCGGATCTTGCCGGCCGGCGTCAGGACACCGGCGCCCTCAATCCGCTCGATCGCACGATAGACGGTGGCCAGCGGAACCTGGGTATGTTCGCTGATCATCTCGGCGGTGACGGCCGGCTCCCCGGGGAGCATCGCTACGATCCGGCGGACCGAAGCCGGGGCCTGGGTGAAGCGTTTGAGGTAGTCGTCCTCCACGCCGCGGATCTCGGCCGCCAGCAGCCTGCCGTTGCCCACTGCATCGACACCGGATTCTGCGAAGCGCTCCACGATGGGCTGGATGCTGCCCTCGCGGTAGGCGCTGAGCGCGTCGAAGTACAGGCCGGTGTTGGTCAGCAGGCCGGAGGAGACGGGGATGGTGACTTTCTCGGTGACGCCCTTGGCCCGCAGCAGGGCGGACACGATGGCGCGTCCGGTGCGGCCGTTGCCGTCGGCGAACGGGTGGATGGTTTCGAACTGGGCGTGCGCGATGGCCGCCTGGGTCAGCGCCGGGATGTCGTCGCGGCGCATGAAGGCGACCAGGTCCTCCATCGCCGGGAGGACCCGGTCCGGGTGCGGCGGGACGAACTCGGCGGTGTGCGGTGAGTTTCCTCGGATCCAGTTCTGCGCCTGGCGGTATTCACCGGCGATCTTCTGGTCGGAGGCGTTCAGCAGCGCGTGGTGCATGACGGCGATGTTCTCCACCGACAGGTCCTCGGACAGGTCGATGGCAGCCTGCATCGCCTTGACGTTGGAGGCGATCAGGGAGGCGTCCGTACTCGAGGTGTCCCCCAGCTGCGCCAGGGCGATGCGCCGGGCGCCGGCGGTCAGGTTCTCGATCTGGGAGCTGGACGCTGATTCGCTGCGCAGCAGCAGGGCTGCGAACGGGGCTGTGTCCTGGCCCAGCTCAGCGTCGAAGCGGACCATCTCCATGGTGGCGGCTTCCACCAGCGCCTGGGTGCGGGAATCCACCTGCGGGTCCAGGTTTTCGATCTCGGGCACGACGGCAGCCTCGTAGGGTCCGCGGGCCAGCAGCCGCTGCCGCCGGGACGCGCCATGGTCAGGGTCGGCGTCCCAGGGATATTCCTCGTACGTGATCCCCGGCCACGTCGCGGCGGCCGCGGCGGCGCCGAGCGTCAGTGACGGCTCGCGGTGGGCGAACTCTGCATACCGGCCGGTAGTCTCGCGTGGCTGTTCGGTCATGTCTCCCCCTGAGAAAGCGTTGCCCTGATTTTCTCATAATGTATGGAGAATGAGAATATCGCGGGGCCGGTTTCTCATTCGGCTGCCGAAGTGCCAGAGCGCCGCAGGCATTCTTACACTTGTCCGACGTCCTGAATATCCCTGGCCTCAGTTACAGCGGGACGGACTTCCAGTCCGAATTCGACGGCCTCGGCTCCCCGTCACCGGCCTGGCAACCGAACTGATGTATCGGACCGGGACTCGGGTCCAGCAAGATCCTGGCTAGACGGCCCTGGGGCTTTGACTCCCCCGGCATGCCGCGGCACGCAAGCGCTCAATGGGGAAGGTGCATCTGCTGGCAGTACAAAGGGAGGGGCGTAACGCACCCTCCCCTTGTTCCTGGTTGCTGGAAGCCCGGGCCTAGAGCTCGCCGTGGCGGACCCGGGAACGGATTGTCAGCGCATCGGCGACATGTTCTGTTGCTCCAGGTGGATTTCCTCCAGCACCGGGTGGAGTGCTGCAGCCCGTTCCTCGTGTTTGCCTCCGTAGGTGTAGTGCGGCATTCTCCGGACACGCTTGCTGGCGCCGTCACCGAGTACCTCGTCCACGACGTCGGCGATCCGCTTATCCGCCTCCGCGCCCGTCAGCCAGTTGAATGCTTTGCCGCCCATGGCAACCAGCGTGGGAGCCTGTCCGCCGGCGCCGTCCATGCAGATCTTCAGCTCGTCCCTCAGGATCGCGGCGCAACGTTCCACGTGGTCGATGCCCTGCGTGAGATCCAATTTGATCTGTTTGTTCAGCTTTTCCCCATCCTTGGTGGCGATCAACTTGAAGACGTCCGTCATGTAGAGGGCCGGGATCTGATCCCCTCCGGGCGTCCGGTCCTTTGCCATGGCAATGCTGTAATTCAATTTGGTGTCGCCGCCATGGCCCTCAGTGTGAAAGTTTCGCCAGTCCTCCAGGTCCGGGGTGATTGACGAACCGCCCAGGTTGATCGCGAAGAGGATGACACGTGTCGTGAACGGCTGGAGCTGGTCGAAGCCGTCCTTGCTGTGGGCCGTAATGGGCTCCAAGTCGGCGGTGGTCGTTCCCCACCGTGACCAGGACGCCATCTGGCCGAGCCGCCATGCACCATCAATGTCGGGATGACTGATGTCCATGTCGCGCAGTGCTGTGTACGTTTCGAAGCTTGCGTGGGGAAATGCCATTGTTCTGACTCCTCGTATTGATGCCCGGTCTAGTGTGTAGGGGATGGTGCCGCTCGGCTCCGGGAGGCCTGCGCGGACTGGTTCGAGAGTGCTAGAGCTCGCCGTGGCGGGCTACGTGCCCGGCAAAGTCGCCGGCACAGTCCGGTAGGTGAATCTGGCACAGGCGGGCCAGCGTCAGCACGTAGTGACGGACGCAGAACACGTCGGCGGACGCGCCGCCGGCCTCCTCAAACGTCACGAAGTGCGTCGGTGTGTCCGTGCAGACGGATTCGTCCCACAGGCACCGGCCGTTGCCGAACCCGCCAGCGACCAGGATGCCGTCGGTTGTGTCATTCATCGTCCGGTTCATCGTCGCTCCTTTCGATAATCTGCTCGAGGGTTTTCAGGCCGGCCTGGATTTCTTCGGCGGTCAGCGGCTGGCTCTCGTCGAGCCACCGCGCCCACTGTTCCTTGAAGTCCCGCTTGCGGCTGCTCCGGCTGACCCAGCGGAAATACTGGTGCGCGGCGATCTCGGCGGTAGCCCCGTCGTGGTCTGTGCTGACCGTGAGGATGGTGCGCTGCGCGGGAAACGCCATGCACGTCGGTGTGTCGCCGAGCCGAACGACGAACCAGGAGTTCTCGTTGGCCCGGGCGCCGGCGGGGAGCATGTACGGCTCCAGATCGGCGTAGTCGAGGCAGTTCGCCGCTGTGTAGGCCTCGAGCTTCTGGCCATCCATGACGGTCTGCAGCGACGGATTCCGGGTGTAGGCCCGGGACTCCGGGTGCCACCAGTTCTGGGTGCCGGCCCAGGGCCGGAACGCGTTGGCTTGGTATCCGGCCTGCAGTCCCTCGGCCCGGTCGAATACGTGCTTCTGGATCAGCGTCGGGCTGTCCGCGGCGAGGGTGAACGACACGTCGTCCAGCACACCAACGGTGATCGGCGCGCTGTGGTTGCCGAGCGACCTCCGCAGCCAGGCTGCCACCTCCCGCGCGGTGCTGAAGTACGTCGTGTCCGTGTCGTGGTCCTCATAGTTCACGATGCTGTGCGCCAGGCGGTACATCCGGGCGTCTAACCCGTCGCCCTGCCACGGCTCGGCCTCGGATGAGGGCCCGTTGTGCTGCGAGCCGGGGACTGAGTCCCGGAGGATCCAGTTGGCCCAGTCGACAGCGTGGGCGCCGAGGCCTTTGTCCTCGCCGGTTACCGGGTCGATGAAGCGTTGCAGTACCCCGTCGACGGCGCATGTCACCTCCAGCGGGCCCAGCTCATCGAGCGGCGGCACGACGATCTCGTACAGGTGCTTCGAGCTGCGGACATGGCCGATGACTGGCCGCCTGCTATCGATGTCGTCGTGATCGGTGATCACCATGTTGAGTGGGATCAGTTCTGCGCCCTTCGGCACCGCCACCTTCCCGTACTCGTCACCGGACTTCCAGACAGCCAGGTCCATCCGCCGGTGGAGGGCGGCATTCCTGACGCTGAAGGGCGCGAGGCCGGACTTCGCGAGGAACCATCCGGGAACGGCCAGGGCCGCATCAAGACCTTCGGTGAAGAACGTTTCCCGGATGAGGTCGGCGGAGTCGTCCCGCCCGCCATCGAGCCTGAGGAGGGCGACGTTGCCGTCGGTGGTGATGAGGGTGAGCTCCCGGGATCCCGTCGGGTAGGTTTCGTCCACCAGCAGCGGCGACTGCAAATAGCCGGCAAGCGCCGCCACGGTAGGGCACGGGTTCCCTCCGATGAAGACATGGAGGTGGCTGCGTGAGGTCACGAACTCCGCGAACTTCTCCGGGGTCCAGCCCTCCTTGTCGAACACGTCATAGCCGGTCGAAAAGCCGATCACGGTGGGCCCGCCCGGCCGCTGCTCCCCCGTGAGGAGCGGTCCGGACCCCAGGCCGTTCACCGTCACGGGCAACTGCAGCAGGGCTTCGTCAAGGGCGTCCAGGGACTCGAGTGCGGACAGCACCTGGCCCCTGGACTCATCAGGGACCCAGACGTCGAACCGGGTCATCAGTTCTGTGCGACCAGGTCGGCGGCGAAGCGCGGGTCTGCGGTGACGGCCATGAAGGCCTCTGAGTTAATCATGGATCCCCAATGTTTGATGCCGCCCCCAATAGACGTCGATCGTCATCGTACCGGCTATTCGTCCCGTGGACACCGTGGGCGCCAGGAATGTTTTCGCAGGTCAAAGCAGGAATGAGGTCATTCGATTCGAGGTGCGGAGCTAGACGGCCACTTCGCCCTGGATCTTGGGGTGCGGGTCGCAGCCGATGATCTCGAAGTCCTCGAGCCGGTAGTCGAAGATGGAATCAGGCCCCCGGCTAATCTTCAGCGCCGGGTACGGCCGGGCTTCGCGGGAAAGCTGATCCTTCACCTGATCGACGTGGTTGACAAAGATGTGCGCGTCGCCGAAGGTGTGGATGAACTCTCCGACCTCGAGCCCGGCCTGTTGGGTGCGCCCGGGGACCCCGTGAGCTTTGACGGTCAGGAGCTCTGCCGGCATGTAATTTTCGGCGACCGGCAGCGGTACCGGTGGGCGTCGTTTGCGTTTGGCGATCATCATTGGCAGGAGCGCGACGAAGGACCACCAGGTCAGGTTGATGGCGACGCCGGTCATCAGGTTTCCGAGGGTGAAGGCCTCCTTGGGGTAGAGTCCCGGCGCGGACTGGATCATTGCGTACATGAAGATCGGGAATCCGGAGGCGACGGCGTCGACGATCAGGAACACGACCAGCCAGGCGACGACCCATTTGGGGGCTTTGCGGCGCAGCTTGCCATTTAGGGCACTGACCGTAGACTCGGCCCATGTCTGGTCCTGGGGGAACGAAAACAGTCCGCTGCGCTGCGGCATGCGTTGTTGGCCTGCTGCTCGCCGGTAGTTTGGCCTCCTGCGCCTACGAGGACGAGGGCGATCCCCGGCCGACGGCGGCCGGGCAAAGCCACCGGCCGGCGCCCGCCGCCCCGACCAAAGATCCGGGGGTGCTGGGCGTGGAAGCGAGCAACTACGCCGAGCTGCACAAGCGCCTGGCCGAGGCACCAGGGTCCGTCCTCCTCTCCGACGCCGGTCCGGCGGACGGGCCAGGGGTTGGCTTCACCAAAGCCGCAACGGTGACGACCGCCGGTCCGCACACAGTCACCGCGGCCTGCGTGGGCATCCCCCATGCCCAGATCTTCCTCTCCCAGAACTCGCTGGCCGGAACAGAGCACACGGTGTTCGAGGTCGATTGCTCGCGAACCCAATCGCAGGTCGTCCAACTGCAGAAGGGCTACGTCAGTGCCCAGTTGACCCGCCCGGACCCGACCGGCGCCTGGACCGGGGCGGTCGCCGGAATCAAAGTCACGGGCCAGTGAGGCTAACGAGCCTGTATGGACTCACCTCGGCGCATCGGACCCAGCCCAACATGTGGTGGAGGGACTCGCGTGGTGGAGGGACTACTGATGCCGACCGTAAATGCTGCTCTCGATCCCTATCGCGTCGCGAGGCGTGGCTGTTCCAGGACATCGACTGCGGCCGGGACGGGTGCGCGTAGTCTGTCGCCATGACCTCTGGAAGCGGTGATGGCGGTAGAACGTACGAGTGGCAGTCGTGGCCGTCCGACTCACTGGAGGGAATGCCGCCGAAGCGCCGCCGGCTGGTCGTCTGGGGGTTGCTGTGGCTCTTCCTCTTGAGCGGTGTCCTGCAGGGCGTCCTGAGCGCAGTGGGCATACCCGAGCCGTGGCGGTCCGTGGTGTTCGCTGCCGCCTTGGCCGCGGTCTTCGTCCCCCTGATCCGGGGAGCAGCCGCTGAAACCCGCGCCCTGCGAGCCGAAGGTGTCGACATGCCCGCCGTCGTGATGACCCGCAAGGCGCTTGTCGTCCTGTCCGTCATCACCGGCGGGCTCTGGATCGTTTTTGCGGTCCTCGCATTCCTGGGTGAGTCCGCCTCCCCGCTGGTGCCGATCGCCTGGACCATTGTGCTGGCCTTCCAGGGCCGCAGCTGGAGATCCTTGCCGCGTTGAGTGCCAGGTCTGCTGTGCGGCCGGAGCCGGTCCTACAGCTGCCGGCCCCGTTGGTCCCAGTCGGCTCGGCGGGCCTCTTCCGCGTCCCAGAATGGTGCATCGTTTCTCCGGACCCGGAGCAGATGCAGGAGTTGGATCGCGCCCATCGCAAACATGGCCGTGTAGATCCAGAAGGAGACGGCGTCGAAGCCTCTTTCCGGCCAGAGCTTGTTGAAGGCGAGCAGAGCACCGATCAAGGCCAGCCCGGCGGCCGACCAGGCGCTGAACTTCCAGGAGCCGCGAGTCATCCGGGGTTCCATTCGCTTGCGGCCCTCAGTGGTCGGCATGAGTCAGATCTCCGGATGCTTGGGGCCTTTGGCTGGAGCGGGGTTCGCTGTCGCTGCCCAGTGCAGATGGCTCACCCTACCGATTCTTGGTCCACAGTGACGATGGCTTGCTGAGCGAAGACCTTGCCCGGGCTAAGGAGACACACAAAGGCCGGGATTCCCTGGCTGCCGGCGGTGGAACCCTACGATGGTGAGGATGAACTCCACCCGGAAGGCCTTGTCCGCATCCGCCGTGGCCCTGCTGCTCGCGGTCTCGCCGTTGGTCCTTGCGCTGCCAGCCACGGCCGGGCCCTGCAAGCCGGCCGGCCTTCTTCCCGTAAAGATCTGCCCCGCCTCGCCGACGCCGGGCCCACCGTCCGCTTCCCCGGCGCCCAGTGTGACTCCCCCGGGCAGCACAGCGCCGCCGTCGGACCCCGCGCCGCCCCAACCACCGTCACAGTCGCCGTCTCAAAGCCAGGTCCCCGGACAGGACGCGGCTCCGCCGACGCCGGGCCCCGCCCCCTCCGTCAGCCAGGGAGCCCCCACCCCACCGGCCACGGGTTCCGTTCCGGTCCCGGCCACGGCGGGAACGTCCGCCCCTCAGTCGCCGGACGCTGGCCAGGGCCCGGAGTCCGCAACGGCGAATCCTTCCGCAGCGGCGGCCGGCAGGGTCGGTCCCGGACCGGACGGGCAAGGCAGTCTCGCCGGCGGATTCCTGCTGGCGCTCAGCGGCCTGCTCATAGGCGTCTCCGCGGCCATTGGCCTCCGCCGGCCCGTCCGGCCATGAAACGGCCGCCGAACCGTCACAGTGAACTGTGTGGTTCAGCGGCCGCCTCATGCACATCGATTTATCAGACCTTCTCGCGGGAACGGTCGCGCACCTTCTCCGGTTCTTCGACCGTGAACTCCTTGCTGCGGCGGGGGAAGGCCCAGAACTTGAATTCCGGCGCCTGCGCCCGCGTCTCCGGGCGATCCTCAGATTCCTTTGCGGCATCCTTCCTGGTTTCCCGCCAGGAATCCCTGTTGTACGAATAGCACATCACTGACCTCCTTCGTGGTGATTGCCTATTAATCGTCCTCCCGATCGGCTGGCGCGTCGATACTTCCGGACTGCCCTTTTGCGTCCGGGCGGCAGGCTGGCCCAAGGGTTCCAGCGGACGGGTCTGCGCCGTCGGCCGGCCTTTCCGCCGGCACGGGCCGCGGTTAGACTCCATCCAATGCACCACTGCGACCAATGGGGGAATCATGGAGTTGCCCATCCCCCTGTACGCTCTGTCACGGAACAGAAGAAGCCAACGCGCGCCACGCCCCGCAAAGGATGAACAGCCATGACCGTCCCGCCCAACGCCTCCGCCCCTGGCCCTGGCTGGTATCCGGACCCGGCGGGCTCGGGCCGGCTTCAGTGGTGGAACGGTTCGGCCTGGACCGGCCAGTTCAACGCACCCCAGTTCCAGGCGGCGCCGCCCCGCCACCCGGTGGCGCCGCGCAGGCGCATCAGCGACCGGACACCGGTCTACAACGCGTACATCTGGACAATTGTGGCCCTGCCGCTCGTGCCGCTCATCCTGCTGATGTTCTGGAACCCTGTGCTCCGGCTGCGCACCGTGGGCCCGCGGCAGATCCAGACAATTGATCCGGCGTCGATTTTCACGGCGCCTTACTTCCTCTTCATAGCAATCAGTTTCGTGGCCTACGGTGTGTCCGCCCTCCTGGCGTACCTGGACTGGGACCGGCTGCGCAAGGACGGCGTTGTCCGCCCGTTCCACTGGGCGTGGGTGTTCCTCAGCAGGGAGGTCTACGTGATTGGCCGCTCCGTGATCGTCCACGAGGTCGCCCCGCGGCGGGGGCTCGCCCCGGTGTGGGTCACGATCAGCGTCGTCCTGCTCACGGCGGTGCTCACCGGCCTCAAAATGTCAGCCATCGTAGCCACCCTGGCGAACCAGGCCGTAACGGTGTAGGCAGCGTCAATCCAGGCAGCGGCCAACGTGCCGGGGCTGCTCCGACCGCCAGCATCCTGGCTCCTGAAATGAACCGTCCGATTGCGGCAGAAACAGGGTCTTTAGTCCCTTTTGAGAGTCAATGCTGGGGCGTTGACTGGAAAGGTGCTCCGGGCAACAGTTCTGGAGCGACCGGTCCTGCAGACCCGGACCGACAACAACGCCGGCCAGAGGGCCCGACGCGACCACCAAAGATGATATTCAGATCTCCCGGTGCCCACACTGAGGATCGCGTCAGCAGACACGGAAATCATGGGCCTCCGGCAGCATGCCTGCACGGCCCGCCCCCCGGGCCAGGGAAATCGATCTCCGTAAGGACCAAGTTTCATGAACAAGGCTATTCGCATCATTGGAACAACCGCGGTGACCGCCGCACTGGGCCTGGGCGCCAGCGCCGTGCCTGCCAGCGCCGCCGCTACCACTTCGACCGCCTCCGCCAGCTCCTGGAGTCAGTCCTCATTTGTGAACCGGCACCACATGCGGGACAACAACCGGCACGACACGCGCAATGGCTGGTGGGACGGGGAGAACCGGTGGCATGACAACGCCGACGGATGGGGTTGGCGCGACGATCATGGCAATTGGCGTGACGACAACGACCACCGCGGCTCGTGGACGGGCCGGGACGGCTGCCGGCATGACAAGGACGGGTTCTGGGACCATCACGGAAACCGGCACGACAATAAGCACCACAACCACCACAGGAACACCTGGTGACCGGTCACCACTGAAGGCCTCGAGAACGGAACTGATTGGGACGGCGGGAAACCCTGCCGTCCCGTTCCCGTTCCCCCACAGCAGCGTGGCTAATTCAGCGGGGTGGCCCCGGCAATGGCGCCCGGCTCGGCAGCCGTGACGATGGCATTGGCCTCCGGCGAGGAAGACTTGGTTGCCAGCACCCTGACCACGGCCTGGAGCTCCTGCCGCAGCACGTCGGGGTCAATGGGCGTGGCGGCGAGCACGGAACGTTCCATGTCGGCGGCCGCGGCAACCGCCTCGCGCCCCTGGTCAGTCAGCGACACCACATGGCTGCGCCGGTCGGAGGTGCTGCGGTGCCGCGAAATGTGGCCGTGCGCTTCCAGCCGGCTCAGTGTCTTGCCCATCGTCTGGGCCTGGACCCGGACGAGCTGGGCCAATTGGGCTTGCGTCATCGGCCCATTCGCCGAGAGCACCTCCATGGCGATCACCCCGGCATGGGTCAGGCCAATGGCCCCCAATTTTTCGTTCCAGGAGTGTTCTACAAGACGTGCTGCCGTGGACAATAGGCGGCCCGTGGGCCAGCGATCCATATCAGGCATACCCAAGAGTATAGCGAGCAGCGGATTCGTCCGGCGCCGATCGCGTCACTACGCTGGATTATCACCCCGCTTCATGACCAACCTCACCAAGGAGACACCCGTGTCCGAGCGACTCACCGCCGGTGCCACAGCACCGGACTTCACCCTCAAGAACGCCGAAGGACTGGACGTCAGCCTGCGGGATTTCCGGGGCCGGAAGACCGTGCTCTACTTCTACCCGGCAGCCGCCACGCCGGGATGCACCAAGGAGGCCTGCGATTTCCGGGATTCCCTCGGCGCGCTTCAGGCCGCAGGTTATGACGTCGTGGGCATCTCCCCCGACCCCGTCGGGAAGCTTGCCGCGTTCGCGGCCGCCGAGGGGCTGAACTTCCCGCTGCTCTCCGACGAGGACCACTCCGTCGCCGAGGCCTACGCGGCCTGGGGCGAAAAGAAAAACTACGGCAAGACCTACCAGGGCCTGATCCGCTCGACCATCGTCGTCGACGCCGACGGCCGGGTTGCCGTCGCACAGTACAACGTCCGGGCCACCGGGCATGTCGCCAAACTTCGCCGGGACCTGAAACTCGACGCCTAGTCCCCGGTCTCCGGTCCGTCCGCCCGCGGCAGCCGTTGCAACCAGCAAACCGGCAATAGGTACAATGGAGCCTGGCGTCCGCCGCCGGGGTTCTTTCCCGGGACGACGGCGGCGCCGCGCGCGAGTGGTGAAATTGGCAGACACGCAGGATTTAGGTTCCTGTGCCTTCGGGCGTGGGGGTTCAAGTCCCCCCTTGCGCACAGAGAGAACCCCGGTCTTCGGACCGGGGTTCTTGTGGTTTCCGGCGCGGTTCCGGGATTTTTCAGGAGTTTTGACGCCGCGAAAAAGAATTTCACATCCGCACCCATCCGTTTCCTCCGAGCAGCCGAATACCCATTGAGACACCAACCAAGGGTCGGTGCCCAACAGTCGGGAAAGGGCCGCAGCGGCAAAAATTCGCCGCCGGCAAACATCGGCACAACAAAGGAGAAACCGAAATGCAGAACATCAAGCGCACCACGTTCGCCGTTGCAGGTATCGCAGCTGCCGCCATGCTCAGCCTCACTGCCTGTGGCGGAACCAGCGCCTCGTCGGCCCCCGCCTCCTCGGCCCCGTCCTCCGCACCGGCGGAATCCAGCATGGCCTCCCCCTCCACGAGCGCCTCCGCCGCGGCCATGGATCCGGCCGCCAACCTCGTCGGCTCCGGCTGCGCCGCCTACGCCGCCCAGGTTCCCAGCGGTGCCGGCTCCGTCTCCGGCATGGCGCTTGACCCGGTAGCCACCGCGGCGTCCAACAACCCGATCCTCACCACCCTGACCGCCGCCGTGTCCGGCAAGCTCAACCCCAAGGTCAACCTGGTGGACACGCTCAACGGCAGCGAATTCACCGTCTTCGCCCCGACGGATGACGCCTTCAAGAAGATCGATCCGGCCACGATCGAGGCCCTGAAGACGGACGACGCCACGCTGAGCAAGATCCTGACCTACCACGTTGTCCCCGGCAAGATCACCCCGGACCAGATCGTCGGCACCCACAAGACGGTTGAAGGCGGTTCGGTGACGGTCACCGGCACCAAGGATGCCCTCAAGGTTGACGGCGCCAACGTTGTCTGCGGCGGCGTCCAGACCGCCAACGCCACTGTCTACATGGTCGACTCAGTCCTGATGCCCAAGTAGTCAGCCCATTTGCACTCCTGCCCGGCTCCAGCCTGACTCCCTGGACCACTAGGAGAAGCGGAGGCCCGCACCACCAGGTGCGGGCCTCCGCTTTTTGCGCTGCCGTGCGCCTTGCGGCGGTGTGCCACAAGAGCTGGCGGACCCGGCCGTCAACTAGACTGGGGCTGGTCCGCAGCCGGCGGACCATCCAGTTCCCAGAGGTGATTCTCGAGTGCCCAGCAGTACAGTGCCCAGCAGGACAGTGCGGCGGATTGCCGCCAGCATCGGGGCCGCCCTCCTTGTCCTGCCGCTCGCGTCCTGCACGGGCAGCCTCGGCCCGGCACCCAACTCGCCCACCGCCTCTTCCACCGCCAGCGCGGCACCTACCGCGCTTTTCACGTTCGGCACCGGCTCGGAGCCGCTCGGGCTCGATCCTGCCCTGGTCTCCGACGTCGAGTCATACCGCGTCACCCGGCAGGTACTGGAAGGCCTCGTGGGCGTAGACCAGACCACCGGCCAGCCCACGCCGCTGCTGGCCACCGAATGGTCCCAGAGCGATGAAGGCCGGACCTACGAGTTCAAGCTGCGCGGGAACGTTAAATTCCAGGACGGGACACCGTTCGATGCCGCCGCGGTCTGCACCAACTTCAACCGCTGGTTCAACTTCTCACCGGCCCTCCGCGAACAGGCCACCGGTACCACCTTCAAGGGCGTCTTCAAGGCCCATGCGGACCAGGCGTCGCTGTCCATATACAAGAACTGCACCGCCGTCGCGCCGGACAATGTGCGGATCGGCCTCACCCAGCCCTTCACGGGTTTTCTCCAGGCCCTCACCCTGCCGGCCTTCGCGATCTCTTCGCCCAAGGCCCTCGCCGCGGAGAACGCTGACGTCCTGAACCAGCGCCGGGGCGGGCAGCCGGTATCCGCCTACGGCCTCCACCCGGTAGGCACAGGGCCGTACGTTTTCGGCTCCTGGGACTCGGGCAGCGTCTCCCTGGCCAGCAACAAGGACTACTGGGGTGACAAAGGGCAGATCGGCACCATCAAGTTCGTGACCTACGATCACCCGCAGACCCGGATGCAGGCGCTCCTGGACGGCAAGATCGACGCCTACGACGCCGTCACCGTGGGAAACTTTGACCAACTGGTCAAGAGCGGAAAGCAGATCATCCAGCGGGACCCGTTCTCCGTGATGTACCTGGGCATGAACCAGCAGGTCCCCATCCTGCAGAACCTCAAGGTCCGCCAGGCGATCGAAATGGCGCTTGACAAGGACACTCTGATCCGCCGGTTCTTCATCGACAACACGGCCCAGGCATCCCAGTTTGTTCCGCCCAAGCTCAGCGGCTTCAACAACAATGCCGCGGCGCTCGGCTACAACCCTGGCAAGGCCAAGGAACTCCTGGCCGAGGCCGGCTACAAGGGCGAGGAGCTGAAGTTCTACTATCCGCTCAACGTCACCCGGCCCTACCTGCCGACGCCGGAAAAGGTGTACGCCGAGATCAGCCGGCAACTGACCGCCGTCGGGCTCAACGTCAAGCCCGTACCGGTGGACTGGGCTGACGGCTACCTGCAGAAGGTCACGTCCCCGGGCGACCACGCCCTCCACCTGCTGGGCTGGAACGGCTCGTATTCGGACCCCGACAATTTCGTGGGCCCGCTCTTCGGCGAGAACACCGGCGAATTCGGTTACCAGGATCCCCAGGTCTTCTCCAAGATCGCCCGGGCCCGGGGCCTGCCGGACGGCAAGGACCGCACCGAGGAGTACCAGACCATCAACGGGCAGATCGCGGCCACGGTGCCCGCGGTTCCCATTGCCTTCCCGATCTCGGCCCTGGCGCTCTCGGACCGGGTGCTGAAGTACCCGGCGTCGCCGGTGCTGAACGAAGTTTTCACAAAGGTCGAGCTAAGGCCTTGACGCCCGGGGCCAATTTCAGTTAGAGGGCGGTGCGGGATATTCTGTGACAGCCAGAGCCGCTGCTATCGGAGACTGATTGTGACTTTCATTTCCAAGACCCAACACGCCGACGTCGTCCTGATTGGCGGCGGCATCATGAGCGCCACGCTCGGCGCCTTCATCAAGCAGCTTGAGCCGAACTGGACCATCTCGCTCTTTGAGCGTCTGGACGAGCCCGGACTGGAAAGCTCCGACCCGTGGAACAACGCCGGCACCGGACACGCTGCCCTGTGTGAGCTTAATTACTCCCCCGCAGCCAAAGACGGCTCGGTGGACCCCGGCAAGGCCCTGAACATCAACGAGCAGTTCCAGCTGTCCCGCCAGTTCTGGTCCCACCTCGTCTCGAACTCGCTGATCGGCTCCCCCAAGGGCTTCATCAACACCGTTCCGCACATGAGCTTCGTGATCGGCGAGGACCACACCAAGTTCCTCCGCACCCGCTACGAGGCACTCAAGCCGAACCCGCTGTTCCGTTCGATGGAGTATTCCGAGGACCACGCGCAGATCGCCAAGTGGGCCCCGCTGATCGTCAAGGGCCGCGACCCCAAGCAGCGCGTCGCGGCAACCCGCGCCGCCGAGGGCACCGACGTCGACTTCGGCGCCCTGACCCGCGAGCTGACCACCTACCTGGGCAACAACGGTGTGGAGATCAACTACGGCCACAACGTCAGCGACATCAAGCGCGCGTCCGGCGGCGGCTGGGACCTGTCGCTGAAGCACGCCAGGAGCGGCGAGCACGGCTCCATCCACGCGAAGTTCGTGTTTGTCGGAGCCGGCGGCGGGGCCCTGCACCTGCTGCAGGCCTCCGGCATCCCGGAAGGCAAGGGGTTTGGCGGTTTCCCGGTCTCCGGCCAGTTCTTCCGCTGCACCGACGAGAGCATCGCTGCCCGGCACAGCGCGAAGGTCTACGGCCAGGCGTCTGTCGGCGCCCCGCCCATGTCCGTGCCGCACCTGGACACCCGCTATGTCAAAGGCAAGCGCTCCCTGCTGTTCGGCCCGTACGCCGGCTTCTCCACGAACTTCCTCAAGAGCGGCTCTTACCTGGACCTGCCGCTGTCCATCCGCCCCTCCAACATCATCCCGATGCTGGCCGTGGCCAAGGACAACATGGACCTCACCGCCTACCTGATCAAGGAAGTCGCCAAGCGTCACGGCGACAAGGTCGAGGCCCTGCGGGAGTACTACCCCGAGGCCAAGGACGGCGACTGGGAGCTCATCACCGCCGGCCAGCGGGTCCAGATCATCAAGAAGGACCCGAAGAAGGGCGGCGTGCTGCAGTTCGGCACCGAGGTCATCGCCGGACGCGACGGCACCATCGGCGCCCTGCTTGGCGCATCCCCGGGCGCGTCCACCGCCGTACCGATCATGATCGAGCTGCTCCAGAAGTCCTTCCCGAAGAACTTCAAGGGCTGGCAGTCCAAGCTCAAGGACATGATGCCCGGCTACGGCGTCAAGCTCAACGACAACCCTGAGCTCGCCGCCACGCTGGAGGCCGAGACGGCCAAGGCGCTGCAACTCGAACAGGTCACCGCCAGCAACTAAGCCGGCGCCCGGCCGCGGCTGGTTTACACTGCTGGTTTGGGACCGCTGCAACCCGTGACGTCCCCGTTTTTTGATGGCCCGTTGTGCAGGACGCCCCCGACCCACCAGGAGACCATGAGATGTTCCGGCTCGCAAAGCTGTCTCTCGCCAACCGGGCCCTGATCGCGCTGATCACGGTGTTCGCTTGCGTTTTCGGCGTGATCACGATGTCCTCGCTGAAACAGGAGCTCATCCCCTCCATCGAGTTCCCGCAGATCACCGTGATCTCCTCGATGCCCGGTGCGTCGCCGGAAGTCGTGGACAAGCAGATCAGTGCCCCGTTGGAAAAGGCGCTGAACAGCGTCGAGGGGCTGGAATCGACGTCGTCAACGTCCCGGAACGGCGTCTCGCAGATTTCCCTGGCGTTCACCTACGGCTCCAACCTGGACCGGGCCCGGAACCAGATCGACCGCGCCATCTCCAACGCCAAGCAGGCCCTGCCGAAGGACGTCCAGCCGCAGGCGATCGCCGGGAGCATCAGCGACTTCCCGATCGTCTTCCTGGCCGTGTCCTCCGACAAACCGCTCAGTGAACTCAACGCCGATCTCGCCCGGCTCAGCGTCCCTGTGCTGCAGAAGCTCGACGGCGTGCGCGGCGCCGACGTGACCGGCGGCGCCACGCAGCACATCCAGATCCTGCCGCGGCCCCGGGACCTGGCGGCATCGGGCACGAGCCTCCAGGCCATCAGTGACGCGCTGAAGAACAACGGTGCATTGGTCCCGGCCGGCACCATCGAGGAACAGGGCAAAACCCTCTCGCTGCAGATCGGCAGCCCGGTCGACTCCCTCGACGCCATCAAGGCCCTCCCGCTGGGCGCGGCCCGTGATGCGGCGACGATCGGCAGCGTGGCGGATGTCAGCCTGGTCGAGGACGCCCGCACGTCAATCACGCGGACCAACGGCAAGGAAACCCTCGCCCTGTCCGTGACCAAGAAGCCCGAGGGCGACACCGTCGCGATCTCCCACGCGGTCAAGGACGCCATCCCGCAGCTTGAGGCCGAGCTTGGCTCCAACGCCAAATTCACCCCGGTCTTCGACCAGGCGCCGTTCATCGAGAAGTCCATCAAGGACCTCACCACCGAGGGCCTGCTGGGACTGGGCTTCGCCGTCCTGGTGATTCTGGTGTTCCTGATGTCAGTGCGCGCCACCCTGGTAACGGCCGTGTCCATCCCGCTGTCCCTGCTGATCACGTTCATCGGTCTCGCTGGCACCGGCTACTCGCTCAACATCCTCACCCTTGGCGCGCTCACCATCGCGATCGGCCGCGTCGTGGACGACTCGATCGTGGTCATCGAAAACATCAAACGGCACCTGAGCTACGGCGAGGACAAGATCACCGCGATCGGGACCGCCATCCGCGAAGTTGCCGGCGCCATCACGGCGTCCACCCTGACCACCGTGGCCGTCTTCCTGCCCATCGCCTTCGTCGGCGACCTGGCCGGTGCGCTGTTCCGTCCGTTCGCCCTGACAGTGACCATCGCCCTGCTCTCCTCGCTGCTGGTCTCGCTGACCATCGTGCCGGTGCTGGCCTACTGGTTCCTGCGCAGGCCCGCCGTCACCGGCTCTCCGGCTTCTGCCGCTGGCATTGCCGCCAAGGCGCACGAGGCCGAGCAGAGCACGCTCCTGCAGCGCGGCTACCTGCCTGTCCTGTCCGGCACGCAGCGGCACCCGGTCCTCACCCTGGTCGCCGCGGCCCTGGTGCTTGCCGGCACCGTGGCGATGTCCCCGCTGCTCGCCACCGACCTCCTGGGCCGCTCCGGCGAGAACAGCATGACCGTCAAGCAGGCCCTGCCGGCAGGGACCAGCCTTGACGAGGCCAGCGCTTCGGCGATCCGCGTCGAGGACACCCTGCGGGGCATCGACGGAATCAAGGACGTCCAGGCCACCACCGGCAACGCCCAGACCGGCTTCTCGGCCCTGCTCTCCTCCGGCGCGTCCAATTCGACGTTCACCGTGGTGACGGACGAGAAGGCCAACCAGGGCAAGCTCCAGGAGACCGTCCGCAGCGAACTCTCCAAGCTCGGCGACGCCGGAAAGATCACGGTCGGTTCCCAGCAGGGCGGCTTCGGCACTTCGTCAACCGTGGACATCACCCTCAAGGCCGCCACCACCGCCGATCTCCAGACGGCCAGTGACGCGATGGTCAAGGCCATGGACGGTGTCCCGGGCAGCAGCGAAGTGGCCACCAACCTGGCCGCCAGCCAGCCGGTGGTCCAGGTCAAGGTGGACCGCGCCAAGGCCGTCGCGGCCGGCCTGAACGAGGAGCGCGTGGCCGGGGTCCTGGCCGCCACGATCAGCCCGATTCCGGCCGGGACGATCCGCATCGACACCAACGACTTCCCGGTCCGGATTGGCGAGGGCACCCGCTTCACGAGCATCGAGGCCGTCCGGGACATGCCGCTCCCGACGGCGGCCGGCGCCGTTGCGCTGGGCAGCATCGCCTCGGTAGAGCAGGTGGACGTCCCCGTCTCCATCACCGCCAGCAACGGCCAGCGCACCGCGCGGGTCTCGGTGACGCCGTCGGGCTCCAACCTCGGCGCGGTCAGCACCGAGGTGCAGAACCGGCTCAAGTCAGTCCAGCTGCCGCCCGGGGTGACCGCCACGATCGGCGGTGCCACGACGCAGCAGGCCGATTCGTTCCGCCAGCTCGGGCTCGCCCTGCTCGCTGCCATCGCGATCGTCTACGTGATCATGGTGGCTGCGTTCAAATCGCTCGTGCAGCCGCTGATCCTGCTGGTCTCCGTCCCGTTCGCCGCGACAGGCGCAATCGCCCTGCTCGTGGTGACCGGTGTGCCGTTGGGCCTGCCGTCGCTGATCGGCATGTTGATGCTCGTGGGCATCGTGGTGACCAACGCGATTGTGCTGATCGACCTCATCAACCAGTACCGCCAGCCGCGCACCGGCGAACCCGGGATGAACGTGGCGGACGCGATCATGCACGGCGCCCGCCAGCGCCTCCGCCCCATCCTCATGACGGCGCTCGCCACGGTGTTCGCCCTGACACCGATGGCGCTGGGACTGACCGGCGGCGGCGGATTCATCTCCCAGCCCCTGGCGATCGTGGTGATCGGCGGCCTGATCTCCTCCACCGCCCTCACACTCATCCTGGTCCCGGTGCTGTACCGGCTCGTGGAAGGCCGGCGCGAGCGCAGGACACTGCAGAAGTCGCTGCGCCGCGGACGCCATTCCGGGCCGGCCGTGACCGAGGACTTCCCCGACGACTTCCCCGAAGACGCTCCCCTGCCAACCAGTTCGCACTAGGAACCAGAACCCGGCGTCCCTGCCTTGTCCTCGGCCTCGACGTTAGGCTTGACGAGGGTCCGCGCTGCCTTGGGCGCCCTGTGCGTTCCGTGAGTTGCGTAGGTTCCCTTCGAGAGTCTGACGAGTCCAGCGGGTACTGCGACGGCTTCCCGGTGGCGGGGGCCACCGTGGCGCGGAACGCCGTAGCGAGGGCTCCCAGAAACCACGGCCGCGAGGGTTGACGGTGCCGCGGGGACCGTAACCTCGCGCGCCGGGTTGCCGGTATAGGTTGCATCTTCCGGGACGTCTTCGCCCTTCATCAAGAGGGCGTCGGCACCGAGTGACGAACCATCCTGCATCGTCACCCCGTAGTTGACCCACGAATCCACGCCCAGGGAGCAGCGGTTGCCGAGAACGATGTAGTCGGACTTGAAGGCCCCGTCTTCCATGGAGTGGCCCTGAATGGTGGCTCCTTCATTGAACGCACAGTCATCACCGATAGCCACAAGAGTTTTCTCCGGTATGTTGGCGCCGGCATCGTAGAGCCGCTTGCCGACCTTGACGCCGAGCATTCGCCAGATCACGGGCTTGAACGGGGTTCCGTTGAAGCCCGGCATGGCCAGCAGCTTCCATAGACGTTCGTGCCGCCAGAAGTAGGGGTCGTAGATGGAGCAGTATTGCGGCTTCAGGTGGCGGAAGCCCATGACCGAGCGCTCAACAAGCACGGCAATCAGTACGCGGAACAGCAGCAAGGTGAGCATCATGGCTGCGATCGCCAGCACACCGAGGAAGCTGAATGCCGACACGGCAACGGCGGCGCTAAACGTGGCAACAAACAACAGGAACCAGCGCACGGCCAGGAACAGCACCATGCTCAGGATGTTGTGCCGGTTCTTTGCCGGGAGAGCGCTGTTCCGCGCCTCTGCAATCGTCTGTTCATCAAATTGGGCGTCACGCTGAACAGACCGGGGAATCTCGAACGGCGGTGACCCCAGCAGGCCCACATCCGCACGGATCGGACCGTCGATCGGAATCATCACCTTCGTGGCCAAGAGACAGTTCTCCCCGACCCTGGATCCGATCGGAACACTGATGGCATTACCGAGAAAGTTGTGGCCAGCCAGGTGGACCCGCGAGAGACGGAACGACGTGCTTGAGAAGTCGGCGTTCATCATGTTGAGGCCGTCCGCGACCATAGTTCCTGTTCCCACTGAGCTCAGGAACGGCGACTCGTGGGCCAGTGTGGGGCCGAAGTTTGACCCGGTTTGCTCCACCCTGCCGAGGTTATAACCCAAGGCCTTCAGATAGTGCACTATGTACGAACTGTCGCCGAAGACATCTTTGTACAGTTTGACGTTGGACACGCGGGCGATCATGCGCTGGATGGTGAAGTGCACGCCGTACAGCGGATAGACCTTTTCCGGCTTGATGAAGCGGTTGAGCAAACGCGGGACGCTGAAGATGATGATCAGGCCGGTGATCAGCCCGACAACGAACAGAACCAGTGTTACGGCGAGTACGTCTATGAAAAAGTTTGGGGAGCCCGGCTGCAGGTGTCCCGTGCTCAGGTAGGGGGGCAGGAGCACGGCAAGCCCGAGAAGGCCCGCCGGAACCACCAGGACCAAACGGTTGAACAACTGGAGAAGGCTGAAAATGACCCTGCGTCGCGTGCCGCAATTAGTGGGCGGGACACGCAGGTAATTGGTGTTGGTACGCGCAGCAGGCGAACCGTGCCAGATTTGTCCACCAGGTACAACCTGCCCGGTCTGCAACGATGAAGCATGTCCCAGCTGAGTGTCGTCTCCCATCGACGTAGCGATGTCCAACGTGGTTTTCTCCGACACAAGGACATTTCTGCCCAGCATCACGGGACCGGTTTCAATCATGCCCGAGCGTGCCCGATAGCATTGGAACGAGGAGTTCTTGTGGATGACTGTGTTGTCACCGACGCTGAGCAGGTCCGGGCACGCGGGCACCTTCCGGGAGAAGATCACCACCCCCTTGCCGATCTTTGCGCCCAGGAGCCGCAGGTACACCACATACAGCGGAGAGCCGGCGAACAAGACCAGTGGATTTGCCCTGGTAAGTGTCTTGACTGCCCAAAAACGGAGATAAGCCAGACTCCATATTCGGATGTTGCCCGGCTTCCACCGCCCAACCAGAATCCACTTGGCGAGGATCGGGGTCGCGGAAAGGATCAGGAACATGGCGGCGCCGAAACCAATGGACCGCAGCCACATGTCAAATGGATTGCTGCCCCCGGATGTCCACTGGAAGCCGATAATCAGCAGGGAAGCAGCGTACGAAGTGTAACCCAGGAAAATCAGCAACTGAATTGCCCCGCACATGACGAACTGGAAGGTGCTGGGTGGTGGCATCGGAACCGGGGGTACAGCGTCGGTCTCTGCTACGGCCGCGCTGAGGACGGATTCACTGTGCCGGGCTTCGAGGCAGGCGGCGAGCTGCCGGACCGTCGGGTTCTCATAGATATCCTGCATCGCGGCTGCGGGCAGGGCGGTTTCTTTCCTGATGCGGGCGCAATAGCGGGCCATCAACAGCGAGTCGGCGCCAAGGTCGTTGAAGAAGTGGGCATCGGTGGAAACCTTCTCAAGGCTCAGGACGGTGCCAAGCTGCGCGGCCAGGGCCTCTTCGGCGGCAGTTGTGGGGGCGGTAAAGGACCCCGCGGCCGCCCGGCTGATCCTGTGCTCGGGACGGGGTAGCCGCTTCCTGTCCACTTTGTCACTGGCCATCATGGGAATGGAGTCCAGCTGTTCAAAATAGGCAGGAACCATGTATCCGGGGAGCCTGGTGCGCAGCATCCGGTGGAGGTCATGAGCATCCACGCCCTCCACGTCCTGGCGCAGGGTGTAGTAGGCGGCCAGCTCCACGGTTCCTTGTTCCGGCTCATACGTCTGTACGACTGCCTGTGCAATGCCGGGGAGCTGCAGGAGGACGGATTCTATTTCGCTCAGTTCGATGCGGTAGCCACGTATTTTGACTTGGGTATCGATCCGGCCGAAATATTCGAGCTGCCCGTCGTCGTTCACCCGTCCGAGGTCCCCTGTGCGATAAATCCGGCCGGACGGGTTGTTCTCGATTCCGAGGAAATCCGGGACAAAGGCCCGCTCCGTCAGGTCCTGACGGTTCACGTACCCGCGCGCCAGCCCCACCCCTGCGAGGCCGATTTCTCCCATTTCACCGCGCGGCAGGGCCCGAAGCTCGGCGGGATCCACAATGACCGCGGTGTAGGTGGGCAAGGGCACTCCGAGGGACACGGGCAGGTCCGGGTCCAGGACCGACCAGGTGGCAGTCACGGTCGCTTCGGTGGGGCCGTAGACGTTCAGGAAGCGCCGGCCGGGGCGGTGCCAGCGCATCACGAGATCCTTCGGGCACGCCTCTCCGGAGACCAGCAGGAACCGCAAATCGGGCAGGTCCTCGTCAAGCGTCGCCAGCAGCGTTGGAACGCAGCAAAGGGCGGTGATCCGTTTTTCCTGCAGGTACTCCGCGAGTTCGGCACCCAGCATGCTGGACCGGCCCGGCTTGGGCACCAGCGTGGCTCCGACCATCCAGGCAACCCAGATTTCCTCCACCGAGAAATCGAAGGCGATCGTCATACCTTGGTACACGCGGTCCGTGGACTCAATCCCGTAGATGTCAGAGGCCACCCGGACAAAATTGCAGATGCTGGCCTGCTCCACTGCCACGCCCTTGGGCCGGCCGGTCGAGCCGGAGGTGTAGATAATGTAGGCCAGCTCATCCTTGGTTCCGCCATGGTCCGCGCTTCCCAAACGGGAGGAATCCTTGGCGTCGATCTGGGCCTGCACATCATCGACGCACACCGTGACAGCGGCCACCTCAGGCAGCAGATCCCTCAGATGGGACAGAGACAGGACCATGGCCACGTTGGCGTCCTCGACAATGTACTGAAGACGGTCAGGGGGGAAACCCGGGTCCAGGGGAACATAGGCCGCGTGGATCTTCAGAACGGCCAGCATCGCCACGTAGGCCCGCCATGGCTGGTCAAACAGCAGGGCGATGCGGTCACCCGGCCGGGCACCGCACACCAAGAGATGCCGCGCCAGCTGGTTCGCCCGTTCGTCCAGCTCCGTGTACGTCAGGACAACGTCCCCCGCATCGACGGCAACCTGGTCGCCGCGCCCCTGTTCCCGCAAGCGGTCGCAACTATCCTCAAACAGCCGGTCCAACCGCTCGCCCCGCCGCCAGCGGGCGGCCTGATCGGGCGCAGCCGACGTCAGGACAGTTCCGCCTTCCGAGCCGCCGATCATCGACATGATTCCCCGCAACTCGGGAGGTCTGGTGAGGCCGTCTCCGGTCCTCGCGGTCTTGCCCATCCTTTAGCTCCTTCGCTAGAAGTGACGTGCCACAGTTCTGTCGCCCGCCGGAACAGGGGTCATATCCTGGCCGGAAATCGGGACCCACGTCTGGAGCGGGGGGCCAACAGCGGGTGTGAGATGGCCTTCATGACCGGCCGCCGTTGCCTCGTCCGCCGGGGTCATGCCGAAGGCCCGCCGGACAGCGCGCTCGGCATCCGCGAGCCGGTCGGCGTGCGTGACAGCCCCCACGGACGTCTCGGAGATGTCGACGAGATCGAGCTCCACGTCGGCGTCGGACAGGGCCTTGAGGAAGGTGCAGAAGATTTGCGGGGACGACCGCATGCCCAGTCCAGTAATGGACACCCGGCCCACCCGGTCGTCGTGCTGCAAACCTTCAAATCCAATGCTTCCCTTTTCGGCATCCAGCACAGCAAGGGCGTTACCTGCATGGGCAGCAGGCACGATCAGTGCAACATCGGAACGCCTCGGGCCGGGGCCGGCCGTATTTTGGACAATTGCCTGGACATGCGCCCCGGACCGAGAGAGGACATGCAAGATGCGCGCCATGCTCTCCGGCTGGTCCGGAATTCCCACGACAGTGATTTTCGACGCCGAGTTGACCCCGGCTACAGCGGTCACCTCGGGTTGTTCCCTGGCGGGCTGGAGCAGTGGATGACGGTCAAGGCCGGGCAGGATCAACGTCCCGGGCTCCGGCACGAAGGAGGACCTCACATGGATCGGAATACCGAACCGGCGGGCGTATTCAACACACCGCAGGTGCAATACCTTGCAGCCGGAGGCGGCGAACTCAAGCATTTCCTCGCTCGAGAGGATCTCGATCTTCCGCGCCGTCGGGACAACCCGGGGGTCCGCGGTGTAGACGCCGTCGACGTCCGTGTATATCTCGCAAATATCGGCTTCGAGCGCAGCGGCCAGGGCGACCGCGGTGAGATCCGAGCCGCCACGGCCGAGCGTGGTCACCCTGTTCCGTTTCTGCGTCCTGCCCTGGAATCCTGCGACGATGGGGACCTCGCCACGGGCCAGACTACTGCGGACGCGGTCCGGCCTGACATCGGTGATGTGTGCCTTGCCGTGGATGTTGTCGGTAATGAGGCCGGCCGCACTGCCCGTAAATGTGCGGGGCAGCTGGCCGAGATCCGCCAGGGCAATCGCCAAAAGGGCCGAGGACACAAGCTCGCCGATGCTCAGCAGGGCGTCAAGGTCCACAGGCAAGGGCCGGGCGGAAACTTCCGCGGCAAGATCGCAGAGTTCATCGGTGGTGTCCCCCATGGCGGACACCACCGCCACGACCCGATAGCCGTTGGTCCGTGTTTTGGCGATCCGCTCGGCTGCCCGGAGGATACCCGCGGCATCCGCCAGGGACGAACCGCCAAACTTTTGAACAATGACACTACCCGGGGGAATCGCCCGGTCGGTTTCCGCTAGATCACTGTCGTTGAAAGCTGTTGCCTTGCGGGTACCCATTTTGCTCCCCGAAATCTACATCGATTCTTGCAAGGGGCACTGGCCCCTTCGAGCCGTTTCGCCCTGATCGGATGCTCAAATGGTTGATCCCAAGGCCACCGGCTCCCCGGTCACAGTCACTGCGGCCGCAGCGAGAATATCGAGTCCCTTCTGAAGATCCTCGGGGCTGATAGTCAGCGCGGGCATCGTCTTGACCACTTCCCCTTCGGGTCCGGACGTTTCCACGAGCAGACCCCGGGCAAAGGATTCAGCCGCAATCCTCTCCGCAGTCTCGGGGTTGGGGTAGTAAACACCCGCGAGCAGTCCCCGGCCACGGACCGTGGCGCCTTCGACGCCCGCTGCGATCTGGGTAAGCCCCTCGTGGAGCTGGGAAATGAGCCCCGCGACGCTTGACTGGAAGCTGCCGTCCCGCCAGTAGTGCTCCAGGGCAGCGGCGCCGGTGACGAATGCCGGGTTGTGCCCCCGGAAAGTTCCGTTGTGCTCGCCAGGCTTCCAAATATCCAGTCCGGGTTTGAACAGTGTCAGTGCCAAAGGCAGTCCAAAGCCCGAGATGGACTTCGACAGGCAGACGATATCCGGAGTGATCCCCGCCTCCTCGAAGCTGAAGAAGGTCCCGGTCCGTCCGCAGCCGGCCTGGACATCATCCACGATGAGCAGGATGTCGTGTTGCCGGCACAGCTCGGCAAGGCCTCGCAGCCAGGACACCCGGGCGGCCCTGAGCCCACCCTCGCCCTGGACGGTTTCCACGATCACCGCTGCGGGCTTATCGATGCCCGATCCCCTGTCCTCCAAGGCTTGCCGGAGCCACAGAAAGTCCGGCATCTGACCATTGAAGAACCCGTCATAGGGCATGCTCGATGTGTTCGTCAGCGGGACGCCGGCTCCCTGCCGTTTCATTGAATTGCCCGTGACCGACAACGATCCCAGGGTCATCCCGTGAAACGCGTTGGTGAAGCTCAGGACATGCTGCCTGCCGGTAACCTTCCGGGCAAGCTTCAGGGCTGCCTCCACTGAGTTTGTTCCCGTCGGTCCGGGGAACATGACTTTGTAGTCCAAATTCCTGGGCTCGAGGATCAACTCCCGGAAGGTTTCCAGGAAGCGCCGCTTGGCCGGTGTTTTCATATCGAGTGAATGAACGATTGCGCCGGAGAGAAGATAGTCCACCAGCGGCTGCAGCAGCACCGGGTTGTTGTGCCCGTAGTTCAGTGCTCCGGCACCGGAAAAGAAGTCCAAATATTCTCTGCCGTCTTCACTGTAGAGGCTGCTGCCGGACGCACGTTCAAACACGGTGTCCCAACTGCGGCAGTAGCTGCGGACCTCAGACTCCAAGCTTTCGAAGATATCCATCTGTCGATGTCCCCCGTACTTCCGACTAGCGAAGTTGCCCGAGCGCAAACACAACCCGGGTTCCCGGATGACGGGCGCGGGGAAGGGGACAGCGCAGCGCCTGTGGCGCACTGACCTTTGCTTCACGGGGCCCGTATTTACTCCCGCATAGAGGTGCTCTAGGCGGGAACTGGGCAGATCCTAGACGCCTGCCCAAATGCTTTTCCGTTTCTTATCGTAAACTCAGGAAACTCACAGCACCTGAGTAGCGGGTACCTGTCTTTTCCCCTCAAACGGCTGATTAACTACCCGATTCGGCAGGGTTTCTCACCTTTGAAGGCCCCGGGCTACTCGGAAAAATGCCGGCTGCCGGGCATCCGGCGGACATGGGCGCCGGCGCCATGGACATCCGACTTCCTCTCCCAACGGGGCCGGCGAACGCGGCGAGGGATGGGACACCGTTTTGAGAGTCGTTTGAAAGGCGAAGCTGGTGTTTAGCCGGTCTTGGCCATCGCGTAGGCCACGGTGCCGTAGGCCAGGGCGCCGGACATTTCGGTGAGCAGTTGCGGGTTGGTGTTGGCGATGGTGTCGCAGGCCTCGTGGTAGCAGGGATCGAGGTCCTTGCCGGCCACCCCGCCATAGGCCTGCGCCTGGGCCTGGGTCTTCTTCTCGACATCGCCGGTGAACAGCCCGCCGCCGGGAATGCCGGCCGAGAGGAAGGCGTCGTAGTCCGAGCCCCCGTCAAAGGGCGTGGTCTCGGCCGGCAGCGCGTTCTCCTGGAAGTAGCGGAAGAAGACGTCCTCGATCGCCTTGGACCCGGCCGGGCCGGCGTCGCCGAAATCCGATCCGTCCCCGTCATGGACGGACCGCACACCGTTGGGCGAGGCCACCATGTCCACGTTCAGGTTCGCCGCGGTCTGGCCGATCTCGGCCGCACTCAGTTCGTCGACGTAGTGCTGGGACCCGTACAGCCCGTCCTCCTCGCCGCCCCAGAACGCGAACCGGACCCGGTTGGCCGGGGCGATCCCGGCCTCCTTCATCCACCGCGCGGTCTCCAGGACGGCCGCGACCCCGCTGCCGTTGTCATCAATGCCCGGTCCCTCCTGCACGGAGTCCAGGTGCGCGCCCACCACCACGGTGTGCCCGGCATCGCCACCCGTGTCGGCGAGGATGTTGAAGGACTCCACCGTCTTGCCCCGCCGGCCGTCCTCTTTGAACGTGAAGCTCTGCCGCACCGGCGAGTACCCGGCCGCGCGCAGCTGTTCCTCGACGTAGCGGGCCGACTCCTCATACCCCGAGGTGCCCGAGGCCCGGTTCCCGCCGTTGGCATCGGCCACCCGCTGCAGCGCCTGCAGGTGCCCCACCATGTCCCGGGACTTGAACGCCGCCAGCACCGCGCGCGCGTCCACCGTGCTCGCCGGGGCCAGCACGGTGGGTGCCGAACATCCCGAAACCAAAAAGCTGATTGCCACCAGGACAGCCGCGGCCGCCGCCCGCCCCCGCTCGTACCTCCGCGTACCCGTCACGCTAAGAACATACTTCCTCAGTCGCCGGGGAGGAAGGCCACCCCTAGTGCGAGCCGGCCCTAAGCGGTGCGGCGGCCACGGCTGCCGGGTCGGAGAAGGCCAGACGGGGCACCACCACCAGCGCGGCAGCGGCGGCAAGCCCGGTGACTCCGCAGATGGTCCATACCGTGAGGTAGCCGGCGAGCGGCGCCGCGGTCTGACCGGCGTCCCCCGCGCCGGCCCCGGCCTCGGCCAGGACGTGGCTGACCAGGGCGATGCCGAACACCGCGGACGCGAAGGCTCCGCCGATGGTCTTGGTGGTGTTGGTCAAACCCGTGGCCATCGCGGTCCGGTTGAGGGGCGCGGCCGCGGCGGCCGCCGAAGGCAGCGCCGCCACGAGGGCCCCGGAGCCGACACCGGCGATCGCCATGTTGGCCAGCGCTTGGGCGAGACTGCCGTGGAACGGCAGGAACAGCAGGTAGCCCAGGCCCACGAGCGTGGCGGCGCCCACGAGGGTCCAGCGCGGGGTGAGCCGGCGGGTCACCACCGGGTACAGCAGCGCGCCCACCAGCAGCGCCAGCACGTAGACCCCGATGATGATGGAGACCTGCCCGGCGCGCAGCCCGAGGCCGTAGCCGTGCAGCGCGGGATCCGTCCGGGCGAAGGTGGACAGCGGGGCCTGCGCGCCGAGCACCGAGACGCCAAAGAGCCCGGCGGTCAGCTGGACGGGCCACATGGACTTACCCCGCAGCATTCGGATGTCGACGAGCGGATCGGCCGCGCGCAGCTCCAACCGCGCAAACGGAACGAACACCAGAATTCCGGCTCCCACCAGCGCCCACGGCCACCACGCGCCGGCCCCGTTGAGGCGCATGAAGGTCAGCCCGGACGTGACAAGCAGCAGCCCGAGGGCGAGGAGCGTGAAGCCGCGGGTGTCCACGCGTCCGCCGCTGCGCTCCCGCGACTCCGGCACGCCAAACCTGACGGCGAACCAGCATGAGGAGACGGCCACCGCGGGGACCAGGAGCACCAGCTGCAGCTGGCCCGCGAACACTTCCACGAGCGCACCGGCGGCGAGCGCCCCGGCGATGACACCGGCTTCCAGCGCCCCGACGAGGACGCCGGCCGCGCGCCGCGTGCGGGCGGCGCCGTCGGGCAGCTGATGGACGCGGCTGAAGATCAGGGCAATTTCCAGGGGCAGCCAGACCACGTAGAAACCCTGGAACGACCACGCGGCCAGGAAGGTCCAGAAGTCCGGGGCGAGCGCGACGCCCCAGGAGGCCGTGGCGGTGACCAGCGTGGAAACCAGCAGGATCCTCTTGTGCCCGTACATGTCCCCCAGCTTGGCCAGCACCGGGACGGCGAGGGCGCTGACCATGAGCTGCGCGGCCTCGAACCAGTTGACGTCGGCGTCGTGGATTCCCAGGTGCCGGGCGATATCGGTGAGGATGGGCGTGTAATAGCCCTGCAGGACTCCACTGGTGAGCTCCACCAGACACAGAAAAGCTACAACACGGCGCATGGCGGCCTTCCGGGAGGGCGGGCACCTCGCGGCCAGCCGATTGATTGCATCCTAGGCCCGCGCCGTCGCCGAAGGCGGGAACGCGGCCGGCAACGCGGCCGGGAAGACGGGGCGGCAAACCCGGCCGGAACGGCGCGGGAATATTCGTCCACGCCGGGCGTTATACCGGTCGATAGATGCAAACGCATCTAAATCGGCTATAGTAGAAGCAGATCCCGGATCCACCCCGGCCACGGAAAGGCACACCATGCAGATCGGCGTATTCAGCGTCAGCGACATCACTACCGACCCCACCACGGGCCGCACCCCGACTGAGCACGAGCGCATCAAGGCGTCCGTGGCGATCGCCAAGAAGGTCGAAGAGATCGGCATGGATGTCTACGCCATCGGCGAGCACCATAACCGGCCGTTCTTCTCGTCCTCCCCCACCACCACGCTGGCGTACATCGCGGCCCAGACCGAGCGCATCATCCTGTCCACGGCCACGACCCTGATCACCACGAACGACCCCGTGAAGATCGCAGAGGACTTCGCGATGCTCCAGCACCTCGCGGACGGACGCGTGGACCTGGTCCTGGGCCGCGGCAACACCGCCCCCGTCTACCCCTGGTTCGGCAAGAACATCCAGGACGGGATCGAACTCGCGATCGAGAACTACTCCCTGCTGCGCCGCCTCTGGGACGAGGACACCGTCAACTGGTCCGGCAAGCACCGCACCCCGTTGCAGAACTTCACCTCCACCCCCCGCCCGCTCGACGGCGTCGCCCCCTTCGTGTGGCACGGCTCGATCCGCACGCCGCAGATCGCCGAAGTGGCGGCGTACTACGGTGACGGCTTCTTCGCCAACAACATCTTCTGGCCCAAGGAGCACTACCAGCAGCTGATCGGCCTCTACCGCGAACGCTATGAGCACTACGGCCACGGCAAGGCGGACCAGGCGATTGTGGGCCTCGGCGGCCAGTTCTTCATGCGGAAGAACTCCCAGGACGCCGTCAAGGAGTTCCGCCCCTACTTCGACAACGCCCCGGTCTACGGCCACGGCCCCTCGCTGGAGGACTTCACGTCCCAGACCCCGTTGACCGTCGGCAGCCCGCAGGAAGTGATCGAAAAGACCCTGACGTTCAGGGAGTACTTCGGCGACTACCAGCGCCAGCTCTTCCTGATCGACCACGCCGGCCTGCCGCTGAAGACCGTCCTGGAACAGCTGGACCTGTTCGGCGAGGAAGTGCTGCCGGTGCTGCGCAAGGAATATGCCGCGCTCAAGCCGGCACACGTTCCCGAACCGCCGACGCACGCCGGCCGGGTGGCGGCCGCACTGGCAGCGGGCACCGCCGACGCCGCCGCGGCAGAGACCACCGTTCAGGGCTCATGATGCCCGCCAAGACTACCGAATCGCCGGTACGCCTGGCCGCGGAAACCTGGGAGTCCCTGTTCCGGGCCCAGGTGGCGGTGATGCGCAAGCTGCAGGCGGCGCCGGCATTCAAAGCCCTGGCGCTCAATGAGTACGACGTCCTGTTTACGCTCTCCCGCTGCCCCTCCGGGTGGCTGCGCCTGAACGAACTCAACGACAACGTGCTGCTGAGCCAGTCCAGCCTGAGCCGGCTGGTGGAGCGGCTCGGGAAGCGCGGGCTCGTTGAACGGACTCCAGCCCCGGAGGACGGACGCGGGATCCTCATCCGGCTCACCGATGCCGGACGGGACCTGCAGAAGCAGATCGGCCGGGAACACGTGCGCGACATCGCCGCGCTCGTGGGCCCGGCCCTCTCCGCCGCCGAACAGCAGGAGCTGCTGCGGCTGACCGAGAAGCTCCGCGCCGCTGTCTCCGTGCGCTAAGACCGTGCCGTGAGGCCGTGCGCTGCCTAGTGGATCGCGACGAGCTGGGCCGGGTCTTCCTGCGGCAGGTCATCGACGACGGCGGTGACGCTGAGTTCCTTCAGGGACAGGCTGCCGCCCACGGTGGACAGGAAGGCGGTGTCCGAGGAATCGCGTCCTGCCGTGATCCGCAGCATGCTGTCCCGCGGCGCCAGCCCCGTGGGGTCGATGACGTGCCAGGCGCCATTGATGTGCGCCTCGGCCACGGCGTGGAAGTCCATCGGGGTCAGTCCCGGGGCGTAGACGGCGGCCAGCCGGGCCGGGACGTTCTTGGAACGCAGCAGGGCAATGGCGAGGTGGGCAAAGTCCCGGCAGACGCCGCGGCGGTGCAGCAGTGTTTCGACCGCGCCGTCGGTCCCCCGCGAGGATCCGCTGACGTAGCGCAGCTCGTTGAAAACCCAGTCCCGGACGGCGTGGAGTAGCTCCTCGCCCTGGAGCCCGCCGAATTCGGCATAGGCGGTGGGCAACAGCCGGTCTGATTCCGCGTAGCGGCTGGGCCTGACATAGCGGATCAGTTCCATGAGCCCGGGTTCCTCGGGCAGCGCGAAGCCGGTGACGGTGGCCGAATACTCAACCAGGACTTCGGTGGGTTCGGCGAATTCCATGTAGTGGAAGCGGCCGCCGTGATGGTCCGAGAGCTCGGTCAGCGGCACGTCCCCGCCTCCCGCGGTCACCCTGAGCGATTCTTCAATCGAGTCGTAGCCGGCGTTCCGGGCCACCGCCACGGCGAGAGCCACCTTGGTTTCGGCAACGGTCTTGAAGGCCATGCGGGCGGCTACGGCGCGTTCCATGTATCTCTGTCTCCGGGATGTGGGATTGAGGTGGGTGCAGGGGAAGCCGCCGTCAACGGCCCGGGGATGTGCGGGGCGGGCGGGACTAGTTTTTGATCTTCAGAGACATTAGCATCCGCTGGAGGTTCGCGAATTCGGACCCCTCATTGACGTACTTGGCCGCCTGGTCGAGAGTGTCGAAGGCCTTGGCGGGGGCAACCTTCTGGTCCGGCGCCAACGCTTTGAGCACTGTCAGGTCCCCGAACGAATAGTCCCCCTTGCCGGCCGGGCCACGGACCACGTTCTGCAACGCGCAGCTCCTGCCGCCGGCGCCGCCCACCACGTTGGTGATGCCGTAGGAGCCGAAGTACTTGTAGCCCTGGATCACCCGGAACACCACGTGCGGGTCAATGGTTCCCCCGCCGCCGGCGTGCGGCAGGTCAACCGGCACGCTGCTGACCACGACGTAGTTGCGTGCAGCGTCGTCCGGGCAGGCCGCGGCCGGCTGCGGGGGCAGGCCGGTCTGCAAGGTGGCCAGGTAAGCCCCGCCGGCGTCCTTGACGGTGATCTTCAGCGCTCCGGGCAGCGCACCGGCGTCGGGAGCTACGGACTGGACAATCCAGTCCTGCGGCACCTCAAAACTGACGGACTTTGCCGGGTCGGTAAAGACCTTCCAGGCCGCTGCGCTCGAGCCCGCGCTGGGGGAAGCGCCGGCCGAGGCGGCGGCACCAGTGGTGGCAGACGGCGTCGCACTCTCACTCGCACCGGGACCCGCACTGTCCGCCGCGCTGCTGCCCGCGGTCCAGACCGGTGTCCCCTTGCCGTCGCTGCTGCAGCCCGAAAGGGCTGCCGCCGCGACCGCGAGCACCGCGCCGGTGCGCAGCACAGCGCACCGGATTCCTGCGGTGCCTGCTGAAGATGCAGTGCCTGCTGAAGAAGCGGTGCCTGCTGAAGAAGGGGCCGTCCCTGTCATGGTGCCAGCGTAGCCGGGGCGCCGCATGACTCAGAGCTCCCGCATCAGTGTTTCGTAGAACCGGACCCCCTGCTCCAGCGTCTCCAGCCCGATCTTTTCGTCAACGGCGTGGATCGAGCCGCGGGCCCGGACGTCCATGAAGAAGGGCGCGAAGCGGTACACGGCACCGCAGATCCCGGTGAAACGGCGCGAGTCGGTGCCGCCCATCATGATGTAGGGGGTGATGATCGCCTCGGGGAAGACCTGCCCGATGCAGTCCGCCAGCAGGTCCCACTGGGCCCCCGAGGACGGCGACACCGGAGACGGGTCGTTGCCCTCCACGACGCGCAGTTCGACTTTCGGGTCGCGGATGATTTTCCGCAGCAGTGCCATGGTGCCCTCGACCGTCTCCCCCACCGCTACCCTGATGTTGGCGTTGGCCTTCGCCGTGGCGGCGAGGACGTTGGCCCCGGAGCTGCCTTCGAGCGTGGTGATGGCGACGGTGGTTCGGGTCATGGCGTTGGTCTCGCTGCCGAGCCGGCCGAAGAGCCAGGTGATCGGCGCCCGGAGCAGTGCCACGTTCGCGAACACGGCCCGCAGCGGTGGCGGGGTGTGCGGGCCGAAGCGGCGCAGCATCTCGGCGGTCACCTCCGGCAGCGACTGCGGGAACGGGCTGCGCTCGATCCGGGTGATGGCACGGGCCAGCCGCGCCGTGGCCCCCATCCGCGGCGGCGTGGAGGCGTGTCCGCCCGGGTCCCGGGTCAGCAGCTCCACGTCCAGGATTCCCTTTTCGGCCACGCCGACGACGGCGGCCGGCCGGCTCACCCCCGGGAAGGCGCCGCCCGCGACGGCACCGCCCTCGTCCAGCACGAGCCAGGGCACCACGCCACGGCCGGCCAGCAGGTCCGCGGCGGCCGCCGCGCTGTTGCCGGCCGTCTCCTCGTTGTTGCCGAACGAGAAGTAGAGGTCGTGCGCGGGCGCATACCCCGCCAGCAGCAGGCTCTCGGCCGCTTCCAGGATGGCCACGAGCTGGCCCTTGTCATCAAGCGTCCCGCGGCCCCAGAGGAACGTGCCGTCGTTGTGGCCGGAGAACGGCGGGTGTGTCCACTCCCCCGGGTCGTCTGCCGGGACGACGTCGTAGTGCGCCATCAGCACCGACGCCCGGTGCACGGCCGCTGGGTCCTCCGCTGGTGCGGCGCCGGGCCAGCGGTACAGGAGTGCGTGGCCGTTGACCCGCTCCAGTTCCAGGGCAGCATGGACCGCCGGATACAACCGGGGCAGCGCCGCGATGAAGGCCTCGAACTCCGCTGTTTCCACCCCGGCCCCGGCATGGGAGGACCCGGACCGGGAGGACCCCTCGGCCCGGATGGACACGGTCCGGTACGTCACGAGCTCCGCCAGCGACGCCGCCGCGCGCCCGGCGCGCGGCGGGTGCCCGGGGCCGCCCGGTGTTCCGCCGGGGCTCTTGAGGGTATTGCCGGCGGCCGCGTTCTGCAGGGGGTTGCGCATGCGCGAAAGTCTACGGCCGGAGGGTCCGCCGGAACGGGCCATTCGGCGCGCGGGTCCGGCCCCGGAATCCGGGGCACAATTCCGGCGCACAAAGTTCGGCCCCGCGAAAGCGGATACGCTGGGGGCATGGCCGAACAGAGCATTGACGGAACGCACTTTGGGGATCTGGGCGACGTGGCAGGCATGTCGGCCCTCGATATCGCGGACTGGCGGCTGCGGACCTTTGCCCTCTACGCCACCACGCGAAAGATTGCCGCGGACAGCCCGGCCGAGGCGCATTCCTACTGGCGCCAGGAGCGGGACCGCATGTTCGGCACCCACCCGGCCTCCGCGCTGACGGCCGAGGCCAAAGCCACTTTCGGCGGCCTGAAGACGGCGGACTACGATCCGATCTACCGTTTCCACGTCCCGCTGACCCCCGAGGGCGCCGGGCGGGAGATGAACGTAGAGACCGGGACCGACGGCCTGGTCCGGTTTGTGCGGCTGGGCACCTTCGACCTGCCCGAGATGGGACAGCTCGCGGTCTGGAAGCTCAGGGGCTACGGCGGGGGCATCTTCGTGCCGTTCCGTGACGCCACCGCAGGCCAGCCCGGCGGCAGTTACGGCGCTGGACGCTACCTCCTGGACACCATCAAGGGAGCTTTCCACGGCGTGCGGGGCTCCGGGCCCCAGGCCGAATTCATCCTGGACTTCAATTTCGCCTACAACCCCTCGTGCGCCTACAACGAGGCCTGGGCATGTCCGCTGGCGGGCCCGGCAAACCGGCTGGCCGTGGACATCCCCGTGGGCGAGCTGTACTGAGCGGATGGAGTCCCAGCTCGAACAGCTTGACCCTGCCCCCGCCGTCGTCCTCGGGCCGAAGACCCGCCGGTACCGTGGAGTCCTCCGTTACCCCGTGGTCCGGCAGCTCATCCGGTTCACCGGCGTCGGCATTGTCTGCACCCTGACCTCCCTGGCCCTGTACGCCCTCTCCCGGCCCTGGCTTGGGGCCCAACCGGCCAACGCGGCGGCCCTGATCCTAACGTCGTTCATGAATACCGCCCTCAACCGGCGCCTGACGTTCAAGATCACCGAACGCCGCCGGATGAAGCGCGACCACCTCAACGGCCTGATCGTGATCGTCGTCGCGCTGCTGATCACTGGCGGCAGCCTCGCCGTCCTGCACTGGGTCAACCCGGACGCCACCGTGGCCGAGGAGCTGTGGACCACCACCCTCTCCGGTTTCGCCGCCACCGCCGTGCGGTTCACGATGCTGCGGCACTGGATCTTCCGCCGCGCCCGCCACCGCTGACGTCGCCCGGGGCCCTCACCCCGGGTTGAGCTATCAGTTCAAGCCGCTATGGAGGCCCGATAAGGACATTTAGTGACAGCTCAACCGGTGGAGGGGGTCCCGAGGGAGCGGACGCCGGCGACGGCGGTGCGGACCGCGGCCGCCGCCTCCTGCAACTGCGCTGCCGTCACGGTCGAGTCGAAGCTGAACCGCACCGCCGTCTGGGCGATCTCGGGCTCGATGCCCAGGGCCAGCAGCACCGGCGAGGGCGCATCCGAGCCGGCGGCGCACGCGGAACCGCTGGAGCAGATGATGCCCTGGCGTTCGAGCTCCAGCAGCACGGACTCGCCGCTGGTGCCCGGGAAGCAGAAGGATGCCACCGAGGGCAGCCGCTCGGTGGGGTGGCCGGTGAGCAGTGCGCCGGGAACACCGGCCAGCACGGCGTCAATAAACCCGTCGCGGAGGGCAGCGACGTGCCCGGCCGGTTCCCGCGGCAGCGCCAGTGCCGTCGCCAGTGCCACGGCCCCGGCGACGTTTTCCGTGCCCGACCGGCGGCCCCGTTCCTGCCCGCCGCCGTGGACCAGCGGTTCAAGCCGGACCCGGCCGCGCACAAACAGCGCGCCGCTGCCTTTGGGCGCGCCCAACTTGTGGCCGGAAATGCTCAGCGCGTCCACGCCCAGTGCGCCGGTGTCCAGCGGCAGCCAGCCGGCGGCCTGGACGGCGTCGGTGTGGAACGGGACCCCGTGGGCATGGGCCAGCGCCGCGAGCCGGGCGATCGGCTGGACCGTGCCGACCTCGTTGTTGGCGTACATGATGCTGACCAGGGCCGTGCCGGGCTGCAGCACAGCGGCGAGGGCCTCGTCGCTCACCTGCCCGAAGCGGTCCACGGGGATCACGTCGACGGCGAACCCGTGGACCCGTTCAAGGTACCTGGCGGATTCTTCCACCGCGGGATGCTCGACGGCGCTGATCGCCACCCGGTCCAGGCGCGGATCGGCGGCGCGCCGGGCCAGGGCGATGCCCTTGACGGCGAGGTTGTCCGCTTCCGTGCCGCCGGAGGTGAAGACGACTTCCCCGGGACGGCAGCCGAGGGCCCTGGCGGTTGCGGCGCGGGCCCCTGCGAGCGCCGCGGCAGCCGCCTCACCCAGGGAGTGATGGCTTGACGGGTTGCCGAATTCGCCCGTGAGGTACGGCCACATGGCCTCCAGCACCTCGCGGCGGACCGGGGTGGTGGCCGCGGCGTCGAGGAAGATCATGGCGCGCCTCAGCCGGCCGCCGGGCCGGCGCCTGAGTCGACGGCCGGCTCGACGTCAAGCTCAATGTCCAGGCCGAGGTCCAGTGCCGTGACACTGTGCGTCAGGGCGCCGATCGAGATGACGTCCACCCCGGTGGCCGCGATGTCCGCCACGGTGGCGAGGTTGACGTTGCCGCTGGCCTCGACGCGGGCCCGGCCGCCCACCAGCCCAACGCCGGCCGCGAGCTCGGCCAGGGAGAAGTTGTCCAGCATGATGGTGTCCACCCCGGCGGCCAGGACGGGCTCGATCTGCTCCATGGTGTCCACCTCCACTTCGAAGTGTGTTGTGTGGCCGAGCTGGGCCTTGGCGCCGCTGAGCACTGCGGTCAGCTTCGCCGGATCGCCGCCGGTGAGGACGGCCAGGTGGTTGTCCTTGGCCAGGACGGCGTCGGAGAGGCTGAAACGGTGGTTGGCGCCACCGCCGCAGCGGACGGCGTAGCGTTCGAGCACCCGCAGCCCCGGCGTGGTCTTGCGGGTATCGGTGATCCGGGCCCGGGTGCCGGCCACGAGCGCCACGAACTCGGCCGTTTTGGTGGCGATGGCGCTCATCCGCTGGACCAGGTTCAGTGCGACGCGTTCGGCCAGCAGCACGGCGCGGGCGTTCCCGGTCACGCGGGCCAGGGCGGTTCCGGCGGCGAAGGCCTCGCCGTCGTGGACCAGCAGTTCGACGACGGCGCCCGGGTCGGTCAGCCGCATCGCCGCGGCGAAGACCTCCCCGCCGCTCAGCACCCCGGGAACGCGGGCGTTGAGCACCGCGGTGGCCCGCGCCTGCGCCGGGATGAGCGTCTGGGAAGTGACGTCCCCGTACGGGGCGTCCTCCTGCAACGCCGCGCGGAGGACGGCCAGGACGGCAGCCTCGGGCAGGCTCCCGGCGAGCGCCGCGGTGCGGGAGGGCAGGGTTTCCGGGGCAGCGGTTGCGTGGGCAGTGGTGGTCACGAGGAAATCCTTTGCATGGAATGGGTGAGGGCTGAGGCGTCGTCCGTGTCCGCCCGGTAGTGGGCTCCGACGGACTGCGTGCGGTTCAGGGCAGCCGCCACAAGCAGGCGGGCCGCGAGGAGCAGGTTCCGGTCCTCATGGGCATCCTGGCAGAGCCAGTCACTGTGGCCGGCATCGGGAGCGGTCTCAGAATGGACAACGGCGTCCCAGGCCGCAAGCACGGTCTCCGCCTCCCGCAGTTGCTCCCCGCTGCGCATTACCCCGGCGTCCGCCGTCATCAACCGCCGAAGAGCGTCGCGCGAGAAAACCCCGTACGCGGATACCGACTTCACAAAATCTTCGGACACGCTCGCTAAAGTGTCCTCCCCTGACGTGAAGTCGTGCGACGGCGCTGCGGAAGCGTGCGTCAAGGGGAGGCCGCCCGCGGCCGTGGGCCCACACGATCCGGGTTCCCTGGCCGAGCTTGCGAGGCTAGGGGGATCGTGGGGATCGTGGGGAGCACGCGGAGCAGTGGTGTCGTGCGACGGGTCGGCGCGCAGGAAGTCCTCGACCGCCCGGCGGCCGAACACCAGGCCCTCCAGCAGCGAGTTGCTCGCCAGCCGGTTGGCCCCTTGGGCGCCCGTGCGGGCCACCTCGCCGGCGGCATACAGGCCCGGTACCGACGTGCGGCCCCACAGGTCGGTGCACACGCCACCCATCCAGTAGTGGGCAGCCGGGGACACGGGTACGGTCTCCGTGGTCCAGTCGTACCCTGCGGCGAGGGTGGCCGCCGTGATGGTCGGGAACCGCCGGGCCAGGAAGCCCGCGCCCCGCTCTGCCTCGATGCCGCGGGCGTCCAGGTAGACCGGGCTGTCCGGCGCGGCCCCGGTGGCGGCCAGGTGCAGGGCGATGCTGCGGGAGACGACGTCGCGGGGGGCCAGTTCGGCGTCGGGGTGGTAGTCGGGCATGAAGCGGTATCCCGCGGCATCCAGCAGCACCGCGCCCTCGCCGCGGACCGCTTCGGAGATGAGCAGGGCCGGCGGCCCGCCCGGAATCTCCCCGGCGGCAAGGGTGGTGGGGTGGAACTGGAAGAACTCGAGGTCCCGCACCGCGGCGCCGGCACGCCAGGCCAGGGCCAGGCCGTCGGCGGTGGCGACGGCGGGGTTGCTGGTGCGGGCAAAGAGCCGGCCCGCACCGCCGGTGGTGAGCAGGACGGCGTCGGCGGCCAGCTCCTGGGGCCGTCCGCCAGCCAGGTAGGCCACGCCGGTGACCCGGGCCGGCGTCGGGGGTGCGCTGCCGGGCTGTGACGGAGCTTCCGGGCGGACACCAGGTTCGGTCAGGAGCCCGGTGACGAACGCGCTGGTCTCCACCCGGAGCCGGCCGTGGCCGGCGCGGTCCAGGACGGCGCGTTCGAGGACGGCGGCGACGAGCCCGCGGGCGATGCAGGCGCCCGTCGCGTCCCCGCCGGCGTGCAGGATGCGCGGGGCCGAGTGTGCCGCTTCCAGGCCCAGGGCCGGTCCGCCGTCGGGAGCTGCGTCGAAGTGCACGCCGTAGCGGCCCAGGCCGGCGATGTCCCGGACAGCCTCCGTGCACAGGATCCGGACTGCCTCGGGGTCGTTGAGCCCGGCACCGGCGGCGAGCGTGTCCGCGATGTGCGCTGCCACGGAGTCCCCGGGGGCAGCATCTTCCGGGGCCAGCACGGCCGAGATGCCGCCCTGGGCGTAGAAGGTGTTGCTTTGCTCCAGCGTCCCCTTGCTCAGGAGGACCACTTCGATGTCACGGCCGCCGGTGGCGGCGTCGTCGGTGGCGAGCAGCGCGGCGTAGAGCCCAGCAATCCCGCTGCCGACGATCACGAGCCGCCTGGTCACGGCCGCGCCGCCAGCATGCGTTCCAGGGCCACCCTGGCCGGGGCGGCCACGTCCTCGTCCACGGTGATGCGGTTCAGCACCTCGCCCCGGACGAGCGCTTCCAGGACCCAGGCGAGATAGCCGGGGTGGATGCGGTACATCGTGGAGCAGGGGCAGATCACCGGGTCGAGGCAGAAGATGGTGTGCTGCGGGTATTCCGCGGCGAGCCGGTTCACCATGTTGATCTCGGTGCCGATCGCAAACGTGGTGGGCTCCGTGGCCGCAGCGATGGCCTTCTTGATGAAGTCGGTGGACCCGGCGGAATCGGCGGCATCCACCACCTCCATGGGGCATTCCGGGTGCACGATCACCTGCACGCCGGGGAACTCGGCGCGGGCCTTTTCGATCTGGCCCACGTTGAAGCGCTTGTGGACCGAACAGAAGCCGTGCCAGAGGATTACCCGGGAATCGAGCAGGGCCTGTTCGTCGTTGCCGCCGAGGTCCTTGCGCGGGTTCCACATCGGCATCTGCTCCAGCGGCACCCCCATGGCCTTCGCGGTGTTGCGGCCCAGGTGCTGGTCGGGGAAGAACAGCACGCGCTGGCCGCGTTCGAACGCCCATTCCAGCACGGTCGCGGCGTTCGAGGAGGTGCAGACGATCCCGCCGCGCTCGCCGCAGAAGCCCTTGAGGGCGGCGGAGGAGTTCATGTAGGTGACCGGGATGACAGGGACCCGGCCCTCGGCGTCGGGCTCGGTGCCGAAGACCTCCTCAAGCTGTTCCCAGCACTCGGTGACCGAGTCGATGTCCGCCATGTCGGCCATCGAGCAGCCGGCGGCCAGGTTGGGCAGGATCACGGCCTGGTGGGGGCGGGACAGGATGTCCGCCGTCTCGGCCATGAAGTGCACGCCGCAGAAGACGATGGCCTCAGCGTCGGGCCGGGTCAGGGCGGCGTTGGCGAGCTGGAACGAATCGCCCACGAAGTCGGCGTATTCGATCACTTCGTCGCGCTGGTAGAAGTGCCCCAGCACGACGGCGCGGTCCCCCAGTGCCGCTTTGGCGGCGCGGATCCGGGCGTCGAGCTCGGCGTCGGAAGCGAGCTTGTATTCTTCCGGGAGCTGGCCCTGCCGGGGAGTGGAGGCCGGTGCGACGTCGGTGGAGGAGGCCCCCGGCCCGTAGGCGGGCACGCCGGCGAGGGCCTCGGCGAGGTCGTAGTCCCAGGGCCCGCGGGCCAGCGCGGGGCTGCAGGTGGAGGCGGCCGTGCCCTGTGCCAGAGTAGTGGCCTGCTCGCGCGTGATCAGCTGGATTGCCGTGTTGACGCTGCTCATGGTGTGCTCCTGTTGTCTGGGTCGAGGCCTGGGCGGCCGGTGAAGCGGTAGAGGCGGGGCGGGCGGTGCTTGCCGCCCTGCAGATAATGGTCGGTTTCTTCGATTTCCGGCGTGGCCTTGACCTGCCGGCGGAAGTTGGCGGGATCGAGTTCGCGGTCCAGGACGGCCTCGTAGACCTCCCGGACCTGGGCGAGGGTGAAGTACTCGCCCAGCAGGTGGTAGGCGATGGATCCGTAGGCCATCTTGTTGCGCAGCCGCCACAGCGCGTAGTCGACGATCGAGTTGTGGTCGAAGGCCAGCCCGTCCAGCCTGTCGGCGCGGAACCAGCGCACGTTCTCCGATTCGTCGGCCAGCGCGGCCTCCGTGGGCTGGACGAGTGCCCAGTACACGATCGAGACGACGCGCTGGGTGGGCGAGCGGTGCAGCCCGCCAAAGGCGTAGAGCTGTTCGAGGTAGTTCGGGGCCAGCCCGGTGGTCTCGCGCAGGTTCCGCGAGGCGGCGTCCTGGAGTGACTCGGAGTGCGTGAGCGGGCCGCCCGGCAGCGCCCAGAGGCCCTTGAAAGGTTCGCGGATCCGGCGCACCAGCGGGATCCACAGCGTGGGCCGCCCGGAGCGTTCGCTGGGACGCAGCGCAAAGATCACCGTGGAGATGGCCAGCGACGGCGGCGCGGTCTGGCGCTCCGAGACGTTGGCTGCTGTGGTGTAAACGGTGATCTACCCGCCCTCTGAGGTCCCGGGCGGGTCCCGAAATGGACTGCCCGGCTGGATCCGGCCCGACCGCCGGATTAGTTATAGTCACATTGACTAGAACTAATGATACGGCCGCGCCGCCCGGGCGCAAAATGTTTCGGGTCACATGGGCCGGACCGGGATGCCGCGGCGCACGGACCGGGCTTGTCCGCGGGTGCCGGCAACGGTATTAATCGAGGCTATGGACGGAGAAGTCATGGACCCGGAGGGTACGGGCGCAGAGGCAGCGGGCGCAGAGGCGGTCAGGGCCCGATACGCGGGAGCGGCCCAGGCATTCATGGAGCTCGCCGGGCAGGTACCGCACCAGGCGTGGTCGCGGCCGGCACTGGGTGAATGGGATGTCCGGGCGCTGACCGGCCACACGAGCCGGGCCCTGACAACCGTGGAAACCTACCTCGCCACCCCGGCCGCCGGGGCGCGGGTGCCCGGTCCGGTGGAATACTTCCTGGGCGTCCGGGGCGCCACCTCGCCCGCCGCGATTGCGCAGCGGGGCAGGGAAACCGGGGAGGCGCTGGGCGAGGACCCTGCCGCTGCCGTGCGGGAGCTTGTCCAACGCGTCACGGCCCTCGTCAGGAACACGCCCGACGATGCCCTGGTGGCCACCCCGGCCGGAGTAATGACGCTCATCGACTACCTGCCGACCCGGACCTTCGAGCTGGCCGTGCACACCCTGGATCTGGCGCGCGCCCTGGGCCTGCCGCCGCCCGCCGCCTTGGCCCCGGCGGTCGCGGCCTCCCTGGAGCTCGCCGGAGCCATCGGCTCCCGGTTGCCGTCCGCCGGTGATTTGCTGCTCTTGCTCACCGGCCGGACCAGCCTGCCCGAAAACCTGAGTGTCCTCTAGCCCGTGCCGGCGGCCGCGGCTTCCAGCAGCGGCAGGGTGCGGCCCTGGAAGTGCGTATTGAGCACGATCACGGAGGACGAGCGCAGGACCGATCTGGTGGCGATCATGGCATCGAGGACGCGCTGGAGGTCCGAATTGGAGCGGGCGGCTATCCGGGCCATGAGGTCCGAGCTCCCGGAGACGGTATGGATCTCAATCAGCTCGGGGATCCGCGCCAGGGCCTCCACGACGGCGTCGTGCCCGAGGTCCTGGTTGATCGTGAGGGAGCAGAAAGCCACCACGGGGTAGCCAAAGTGCGCCGGATCGGGCTGGGGCACCCATGAGCCAATCACGCCGGCGTCCTGCATCCGGTCCAGGCGCGACTGCACCGTGGCGCGGGCAACCTTCAGCACCCGGGAGGCCTCCAGGACCGAGGCCCGGGGGGAATCCGTGAAAAATCGGACAATCTTTGCATCAAGCGGATCAACGTCCACTGATTCTTCCTTCCCAAGCGGGACCGGGCCGGACAAACAGCCACCGATGCCCCGATTCAGTTAGCAAACTGCCACCATGCTCTCACGGCGGAGGCGCCCCGGCGGCCGGGGGCCGGGCCCAAATCCGGTAAATTCAATAGGTCCCATAAGGACGCAAAGATCCAAACCACACGAAGGTTCGCCATGACGATGAAGTCCACCGCGACGCTACCCACCGCGGTTCCCGCCCCGAGCCTGGGGCACAGCATGAAACCACGCCAGCTGACCATGATGGGACTGGGCAGCGCGATCGGCGCCGGCCTGTTCCTCGGCTCGGGGGCAGGAATCCAGGCGGCGGGACCGGCCGTGCTGATCTCCTACCTCGTCGCCGGAACCCTGATCATCCTGGTGATGTGGGCGCTCGGAGAGATGGCCGCGGCCAATCCCAACAGCGGCGCCTTCTCCGTGTACACGCAAAAGGCCATGGGCAAGACCGCGGGCGCCACCGTCGGCTGGCTCTGGTGGCTGCAGCTCGTGGTGGTCATCGCCGCCGAGGCCCTCGGCGCGGCCGGGCTCCTGTTCACGGTGTGGCCGGTGATCCCCGTCTGGGCACTGTCCCTGATCTTCATGGCCCTGTTCACCGCCATCAACCTGGCGGGCGTGAAGAACTTCGGCGAGTTCGAATTCTGGTTCGCCATCCTCAAGGTGGCTGCCATCGTGATATTCCTGGCCATCGGCGGGGCCCTGCTGCTGGGCTTGCTGCCGGACGTCCCGTCTCCTGGCCTCGGCAACTTCACATCCGGCTTCGCCCCGGCTGGCCTGGGCGGCATCGCAACGGCACTCTTCGTCGTCATCTTCGCCTTCGGCGGCACCGAGATTGTCAGCGTGGCCGCGGCCGAGACGGAAAACCCGGAGCGCAGCGTCGCCCAGGCGATCCGCACCGTCGTCTGGCGGATCCTCGTGTTCTACATCGGCTCGGTATTCGTCATCGCGGCCGTCCTTCCCTCAACCTCCGCGGCCCTGAAGTCCCCCTTCGCCGGCGTCCTCGACGTCGCCCGGATCCCCGGCGCCGGCGCCGCGATCACCCTGGTCGCCGTTATCGCGCTGCTGTCCGCCCTGAACGCCAACCTCTACGGCGCGTCCCGCATGGTGTACTCGCTCTCTGAGCGCGGCGAAGCCCCCAAGTTCCTCTCCAGGCTCAACACGGCCCGGGTCCCGGTCGTGGCAGTGAGCGTCTCCGTGGCCTTCGGCTTCCTGGCCGCCGTCCTGGAACTGCTCTTCCCCGACCAGATCCTGCCGGCGCTGTTCCAGCTGGTCGGTTCCACCTGCCTCGTTGTGTGGGGCTCGGCCCTGGTGTCCCAGCTGATCCTGCGCCGCCGGGCAGACCGCGACGGCACGGCGCTGCCGCTGCGGATGAAGGGCTTCCCCGGGCTGACGATCTTCGGGCTCGTGCTCCTGGCACTGATCTTCGCCGTCGGCTTCAGCAGCCCTGAGAGCAGCAAGCAGCTGGTCAGCACCCTGGTACTGGTGGCCGGCATCGCCGTGGCGTGCTGGACCGGCGCCCGGATCACCCGGAACCGCAACGCCGCCGCCGCCGGCGCAAAAGCCGACCAGGCGGAACAGCCCAGCCGCTAGACAAATTGCCAAGCTCACCGGCGCGCGGGGCGGCATAAGTGTGCAGTCTGGGCACCCCAGCCTAGGCTGATTGCCCACCCCGCCGCCGGTGACTAGGGTCACAGGCATGGATACAATTCTCCCCGTGGCTTCCGGCAGCGCTGCCGGGCCGCTCACAGCCGATGAACTCCGCGAGCTCTATTCGCTCATGGTGGCCGTCCGGCACCTCGACACCTCGGCCATCGCCTGGCAGCGGCAGGGCATCATCCCCGGCTACGCCCCCGAACTCGGCCAGGAAGCGGCCCAGGTGGGCAGCGGCTACGCCGTGGACACCACCCGGGACTTCGTCTTCCCCACCTACCGCGAAATGGGCGTTGCCCGGACCATGGGGGTGGACATGGTGGCCTACATGTCCACCCACAAGGCCACGTGGCACGGCGGCCTGTACAACCCGCTGGAATCCCGGCTGGCCCCGATCCAGGCGGTAGTTGCCGGATCCGTCCTGCACGCCGTCGGCTGGGCCCACGGCCAGACGCTGGACAAAAAGGACGGCGTCGCAATGACGTACTTCGGCGACGGCGCCTCCTCCCAGGGCGACGTGCACGAGGCGATGAACTTCGCCGCCGTGATGAAGGCGCCCGTCGTGTTCTTCGTCCAGAACAACGGCTGGGCCATCTCGGTCCCCACCGAACGGCAGGTGGCCGGCGGCTCCGTCGCCGCCCGCGCCGCCGGTTACGGCATGCCCGCGCTGAAGATCGACGGCGACGACGTCGTCGCGGTCCTCGAGGCGACCCGCCGCGCCTTCGCCCACGCCCGCGCCGGCAACGGCCCCGTGCTCATCGAGGCCATGACGTACCGCCGCGGCCCGCACTCCACGTCCGATGACCCGGGCCGCTACCGCTCCCTCGACGAGGAACGCGACAGCGCCGGCACCGACCCGCTCGAACGGCTGCGGCAGCGGCTGCTGGCCGATGGCATCGCCGACGAGGCGTTCTTCGCCGAAGCGCTGGCCGCGGCCAAGGCCGAAGAGGAGCAGATCCGTACCGGCATCCAGGCCCTGGGCTCCCGGCCCGGCACCGAAATGTTTGACCTGGTCTTCCAGGAAACCACCCCTGCCCTGCAGGCCCAGGCCGCCAACTGGCGCGAGGAGTCCGAACATGTCTAACTCGATTCTCGAAAACGTAGACGCCGCAGGCGACAACACTGCCGACAACACTGCCGACAACACCGGCGACGACACTGTCACCAACCCGGCAGGAAGCGAGCCCGCCACCACGGTGATGTCGATGCAGCAAGCACTCAACCGCGCCCTCGACGAGGTCCTCGCGGACAACCCCAAAGCCGTCATCTTCGGCGAGGACTGCGGCCGGCTCGGCGGCGTCTTCCGCATCACCGACGGCCTGCAGGCCAGGCACGGCGCGCAGCGCGTCTTTGACACCCCGCTGGCGGAATCCGGCATCCTGGGCATGTCCGTGGGCCTGGCGATGGCCGGGTTCCACCCCATTCCCGAGGTCCAGTTCGACGGCTTCGCCTACCCTGCCATCAACCAGATCGTCTGCCAGATCGCCCGGATGAACTACCGCAGCCGGGGCACCATGCCGATGCCCATCACCCTGCGGGTGCCCAGCTTCGGCGGCATCCGCGCCCCCGAACACCACGGCGAAAGCCTGGAGGCGCTCTTCGCCCACGTACCGGGCCTGAAGGTGGTCTCGCCGTCGAACCCGCATGAGGCCTACCACCTGCTCAAGTACGCCGCCACGCGGCCGGACCCGGTGATCTTCATGGAGCCCAAGTCGAGGTACTGGCAGAAGGGTGAGGTGGACCTTGCGCACTGCGATGCGGACGACGGCTCCCCCACCGGCGCCAAGGTGATGCGCGAAGGCCGCCACCTCACGCTGGTCGCCTGGGGCGCCATGGTGGCCCGCTGCCTGCAGGTGGCGGAGCTCGCGGCCGAGGACGGGATCGATATCGAGGTCCTGGACCTGCGCTGGCTCAAGCCGATCGACGCCGAGGCCCTCGCCGCCTCCGTGCGCAAGACGCGCCGCGCCGTCGTCGTCCACGAGGCGCCGCTGACCTCCGGCCTCGGCGCCGAAGTGGCGCAGCTGATCACGCAAAGCTGCTTCGACACCCTCAGGGCGCCGGTGGAGCGCATCACCGGCTTCGACGTCCCGTACCCCTCGGGCGACCTGGAAGATGAATACATCCCGAACATTGACCGGATCCTCTTCGGCATCCAGCGAGTATTGGAGTACAAACGTGGCTGAAATTTCCTTCCCGCTCCCGGATCTCGGCGAGGGCCTGATCGAGGCCACCGTGCTGGAATGGCTGGTTTCCCCGGGCGAGCAGGTGGAGCGCAACCAGCCGCTCGTGGAGGTCGAAACCACCAAGTCGGCCGTTGAATTGCCCAGCCCGCAGGCAGGTAAGGTAGTGCGTATCTACGGCGGGCCCGGCGACAAGATCAATGTCGGCGAGCCCCTGATTGTGTTTGAGGTGCCGGACAACACCGCCGGCATCGTGGGCACGGTCCCGAAGGAAGAGGCACCTAAGCGCCGGGTCCGCCTGAGCGCCGTACTTGATGAGGACTGAGAGCATGAGCGGCAGACACACCGGCGAGCAGCATTCGCACACCGTTGAGGGCACCGACCCCCAGCTGTACGTGCAGGTGCATGAGCCCCAGAACGACGCCGGGTTCCGTCCCGTCCTGCTGCTGCACGGCTTCTCCTCCTCCTCCAAGCTCAACTGGGAAGACAGCGGCTGGCTCACCGCGCTCCTGGAAGCCGGCCGGCGCGTCATCACCGTGGACCTGCCCGGCCACGGCCGCAGCGGCGCCCCGGAGGACATGGACTCCTACTCCCCCAGCCGGATCCGTGCGGACCTGCTGCAGATAGTCTTCGACGCCGGCGCGCGGCCGCTGCGCGACGGGGACCCGTCCAGCGGGCTCGACGTGATCGGCTATTCGCTGGGGTCCCGGCTCGCCTGGGAGTTCGGAGCCACACAGCACGAGCTGGTGCACCGGCTGGTCCTGGGCGGCCCGAATGTCGCCGACCCCCTGGCGGACTTCGACCTGATCGCCGCGCAGCGGTACCTGGCCGACGGCACGCCGATCGCGGACGAGTCGACCGCCGGGCTGCTGAAGATGGCCATGCTGCTGCCCAGCAACAACATCTTCGCGCTGCTGTCCCTGGTCGAGGCAATCAAGACCGAGCCGTATGACCCCGCCGAAGCGGTCCCCCACATGCCGATGCTCCTCGTGGCGGGGGAAAACGACGACCGGGCCGCCACCATGCCGGAGCTCGCCGCCCTGGGCGCCAAGGCCGGCGGCATGGTCGAACAGCTCGTGCTGCCGGGCCGCAACCACACCAACGCCATCACCAGCCGCGCCTTCAAGCAAGGCGCCATCAGCTTCCTGGGCGTCTAAACCCGACTCACAAAAGCGACGCGGGGTCACTTACGGCCCATCCGAATGATCTGGATGGGCGCGAAGTGACCCCGCGTTGCTCTTTAACCCAGAGGGGCACGGACCTTGCGGTCCGCGCCCCTCGTGCTTGCCTGGTTGCTAGTGCTTTGCGGCTTCGGCCGGCGCGTGGTGCGCGACGCCGAGCGGGCGGCCCTTCGTTTCCCCGGCCAACAGGACGCCGACGGCGGAGATGACGCAGAGGATCATGATGTAGATGCCGATGGAGCCGGTCCAGTGGGTGCCCTGCAGGAGGACTTCCGCGATGGTGGCCGCGAACGCGCCGCCGAGGATGGCGCCGAAGGCGTAGCCGATCGAGATGCCCGAGTAGCGCACCTCCGGCGGGAACATCTCGGCGTACATGGCGGACATGGGGCCGTAGGACAGGCCCAGGCCGACCGTGAGGACGAACAGCGCGACGCCGTAGAGCACAATGTTCTTGGTGTCGATGAGGGCGAACATCGGGATCATCCAGGCAAAGACAATGCCGTAGCCGATCAGGAACGTCTTGACGCGGCCGATCTTGTCCGAGAGCCAGCCGCCGACCAGCGTGAAGATCAGCCAGCCGAAGGAAGCCAGCGTCGTGGCGAGCAGGATCTGCGGGGTGGGCATCTTCAGCGTCTTGGTGGCGTAGGAGATGAAGAAGGCAATCAGCAGGTAGCCGGCAGCGTTGTTGCCGATGAAGATCATCGTCGAATAGAGGACAGCCTTCTTGTGCTTGCGGAGCAGCTCGCCCAGGGGCGCCTTGCTTTCTTCCTTGCGGTCCTGCATCTCCTTGAAGACGGGGCTCTCAGCGACTGCCCGGCGGATCAGGTAGCCGACCACGATCAGCACGATGGAGAGCAGGAACGGCACACGCCAGCCCCAGGATGCGAAGTCTTCCTTGGACATGGACGTGTTGAGGAAGTACAGCAGGCCGGTCGCGAGGATCATGCCGACCGGAACGCCGATCTGCGGGTAGGCGCCGAACAGGCCGCGCCTGCTCTTGGGAGCGTGCTCCACGGCCATCAGGGCGGCGCCGCCCCATTCACCGCCGGCGGAGAAGCCCTGGATGACGCGGAGCAGGATCAGGAGGATCGGGGCCCAGACGCCGATCTGCGCATAGGTGGGCAGCATGCCGATCAGGGCCGTGGCGGCGCCCATCATGATCAGGGTGAAGACCAGCATGGCCTTGCGGCCGAGGCGGTCGCCGAGGTGGCCGGCGACGATCGCGCCGAGCGGGCGGAAGAGGAAGCTGATGCCGATCAGGGCGAAGGACAGGATCTGCGCCAGGCCAGGGTTGGAGGCGTTCAGCGGGGCCAGGAACAGCGGCGACAGCAGCGTTGCTGTCAGCTGGGCAAAAATAAAGAAGTCGTACCACTCGATGGTGGTGCCGACCAGTGTCCCGGCGAGGACCTTGCGTTCCTCGTGTTTGCTGCTGGGACCCGCCTCGGAATCTACGGATGAAGTTACGGTCATTGGAACTCCGTTGCTGGGGGCAGAGGTACTGCCCGGGTGGGTGCGAAGTGGATAACTGATGCCTCATGAATTACTGATCGAACGGTCAGTTAGTATCCTGAATACTACTACGAAAGATGTGATAAGGCACACATGTTCCCGGAAAGTGTCTTCCGCGGGTCAGTCGGTGCGGTTGAGCAGCTCGCGGACCCTGGCCCGGACCGGCTCGCGGTCGTAGGTGTTGACCAGGGCGCCGGCCATGCGGACGGGGTCTCCGAAGAAGAAGTACTCGTAGAGCGACTGGCGCCCGGAGAACCCGGAGATCGAGGCGTCGAAGGCCAGTTTGAACAGCCGGACCCGCTCGGGGCCGGTCAGGGTCTTGCCCTGCAGGTACAGCTCGATGTCCTCCCGGGCCTCGCTGTTGACGTCCGCCTCCCCCGGCAGGGCCATGAGGCCCGACGCCGAGAACTTCCGGATGATCTGCGGGAAGCGCTGGGCGATCTTCGGGTACCAGTTGCGGGCGGCGTTCAGGGTGGACCACTTCGGCAGCATGACGCCGGCGTCGTTGAGTCCGGCGTCGGCCTCGGACGCGCGGACCAGGGCCTTGCCGATTTCGACGTCGATAATCAGCTCTGCGATATCCTCCTGGATGTGCTGGAATCCGTCGATGCCGATCGATTCGGCCAGTTCCGATGCCAGGCCCAGGTAGAACTCGCTCTTGGCGATCGTGCGGGTGACCACCTGGTGGGTCATGAGCGCGCCGGCCCCGGTCTCGGTGTAGAAACTGTTGCACAGCTGCGGGTGGCCCAGCATGAAGATGCGCTCGTTGGGCACGAAGACGTGGTCAAAAACCGCGACGGCGTCCATTTCCTCATAGCGGGAGGCCAGCGGCTCGTCGTGGGTGCTGCCGCCGTTGTACAGCGAGGTGCGGCAGAGGTAGCGCAGGCCCGGGGCGTCGTTGGGGATGGCGAACGCGTAAGAGTAGGGGGCGTCCTCCGGGGTGCCCCGCAGGACCGTGGACGGAAACACGAGCAGTTCGTCGGCGATCGGGGCGATGGTGGCGAGCATGCGCGCGCCCTGGATGACGATCCCGTCCCCGCGCTCCTCCACGATCCGGGCCGAGAGCTGGCCGCCGAGCTGCTCCGACCCGGACACGGACCGGTTGACCTGCGGCGGGATGAGTGTGTGGGTGGCGAGCACGTCGTTTTCCCGGGCCCACTCGTAGTAGTTGCGGATGTTCTCGCCGAACTTCGGATCCGCCTGCGCGAACCACTTCCCCGCCGTGCCCAGCGCGGTCAGCGCGGAGTTCATATAGTCCCCGGAGCGGCCAAGGAAGCCGTTGGAGGACTCGGCCCAGGTGGAGATGGCGCGGCGCCGCCGCTGGAGGTCCTCGACGGTCTTCGGCACCAGGAAGGAGGCGCTGACCAGGTCCCCGGTGCTGGGTGAGGCGTAAGTGAGCGCCTCCTGGTACTGCGGATCATGCTGCATGTCGAAGAGCCTGGCGTAGGAGCGGGCCACATTGCGGAAGGCCGGGTGCTCGGCGATCTTCTCGCTCACCACCTCGCCGTCGATCACCACGTGCGGCGTCATGGCATTGAGCTTGTCCAGGTACTGCCGTCCGGTACGGATACCCATTGGTCGTCCTCCAGTCGTCGTTGCGCTGAATTGCCGGGAAGGAATGTGGCGCTAGAGCAGATCCTCCATACCCAGCTGGCTTTCCGGGATGGTGGTAAAGGTGCTGTTGGCGAAGGCCAAGGCATCGCCGTTGCGGTAGTTGAAGTCCACTACCTCGCCGATATAAAGGGTGTGGTCGCCGCCGTCGTACGCCGCCCAGGGCTTGCATTCGAAATATGCGAGGACATTGGACAGCCGCGGCGCGGTCTTCCCCTCCACCCACAGCGGCTCGGGGCCGGGCCTGCCGGCGAAGTGCATGGCCAGGTACCGCTGCTCGGCGCCAAGGATATTCACGGTGAAGGGCCGGCCGGCGAGCTCGTCGTGGGCCCTGGCCGTGCGGGCGATGCTCACCAGCACCAGCGGAGGGTCCATCGAGACCGAGGTGAAGGAGTTCACGGTGATGCCGTGGCGTTTCGTGGCCCCGTCGAAGGTCACGATCGCGACGCCGGTGGCAAACCTGCCGAGGCTGCCCCGGAAGTGGTTGGCCCGCGGTACCGACAGGGGGCCCTGGGCGCCCCCGGCGTGGCCGCGCGGCGTGGCAATCATCATTGATCCCTTGCGTTCGTTGCGTTTCCCGACCGTGGTGTGGGTGTGCTTTGGATCAGCCGTGTTCTATAGTCGAGTTCTGTATTGTGTTCTATAATCGAACAAACAGTTCCCATATAGAACGCTAGCTGACCATGAGCCGGAACACAAGGGTAGCCCGGCGAGCCCGGCGTCCAGTAACCCCGCACCTAGGATGGACCCCATGACCCCGAATGCCGGCACCGCCCAGGCTTCCCCGTCCCAGACGCTGTCCCGCGGTATCAGGGCGCTGGAGATCCTCGCCGAGGCCCAGCAGCCGTTGACCATTGCCGAACTCGCCGACGCCATGGGCGTCCACCGCTCCGTGGCCTACCGGATCCTGCGCACGCTCGAGGACCACTCGCTGCTGGTGCGTGACGATGGCGGCCGCGTCCAGCCCGGCCCGGGCCTCGCGGTCCTGGCCCGCGGGGTCTCCCGGAACCTGCAGTCGGCGGCGTTGCCGGAACTGACCCAGCTGGCCAACACCCTGACCATGAGCGCCTTCGTGGCGGTCTGGGACCGGGAGGAGTGCGTGACGCTGGTGACCGTGGATCCGCGGCACAGCGGCGCCGCGGTGGTGCAGCACCCGGGTTCGCGGCACCCCATCAGCGCAGGGGCGCCGGGCATTGCGATCCAGTCAGCCTACCCGGAGCAGGAGTGGCGGGCCCTGGTCCCGGGCATCCCGTACCGGTCCGAGGCGGCCGAGGCCCGGCGCCGCGGCTATGCCGCCAGCCATGACGAGGTGATCCCCGGGGTGTCCTCGATTGCGGTGCCGCTGCGTGTGCCTGGCGGGCGTCCGGCCGCCCTCGCCGTCGTCTATATCCGCGCCGCGCAGGATCCGGACGAGGTCGCAGCGGCCCTGACCGAGGCGGCGCGTCGCATCGAGGCGCAGCTGGGCTAAGCCCGCGGAAAGCGCCGCCGCAGCGCTGTCCCGTCGGGGTCTATGCGGCCGCGGCCGTCTTCTTCCCGCGCTGCCGCAGTACGACGGCGGCTGCCGTTCCGAGCAGGAACAGCGCCGTGGCGGCGCACACCGGAACCAGGAAGGCCGTCGAATACCCGAAGTTCTGCGCCAGCTGTCCGGCGATGGAGGATCCGAGCGCGGTGCCGGCCACAATGCCGCTGGCCAGGGCTGTCATGACCGTGCCGAGCTTTCCGGCCGGGGCCACGAGGCCGCCGATCGCGAAGACAGTGACCATGAGCGGACCAACGGGCAGGCCCAGGACCAGCAGTACAAGGACCATGGGCAGCGCCGTCGAGGGCAGCAACAGCAGCGATGCGAAGCCGGCCATCAGGGCCGCGCAGGCAATCCAGCGGGCGTTCACCGTGAAGCGCCGGGGCCAGTACGCGACCGAGAGGGCGGCCGCGGCAGAGCTCAGTCCCATGACTGCGTAGAGCAGGCCCGCGAGTTCGGAGGTGGCGAAGCTGGCGGAGAAAGAGCTCAGGGCTGTCTGGGTGGAGCCGAAGAACGTGCCCATGCACACCATCGCCAGCACCGGGAGGGCGACGGCGGCGAAGGTTTTGACCCGCCGGGCTGCCGTGCGGGTTTCCCCGTGGTTGTCCCCCGCCGTCGTGGGCGCCGGGCCGGCCGCGTGGCCTGCGGCAGGACCGGCGGGCCGGCGTTTCGTTGTGCGGACGACCGCAAGGTGCGTGGGGTGGACGGCGAAGGCGGGTACGAGGACCACGGTCAGTGCTGCAGCGAGGGCCAGCGGCAGCCACGGCGCGAGCAGGCTCGCGAGGATTCCGACGAGTGCGGGGCCGAGCACGAAGGTGAGCTCGTCCGCGGTGCTTTCATAGGAAAGGGCGGTGTCCAGGTCCGCGGAGTTTCCGGCCGCACCGGTTCCGGAGCCGGACGTCCGGGAGGTCAGTGCCATCCAGCGGACGCGGGCCAGCGGACCGACCTGCGGGCAGCTCACCCCGGCCACGAAGGCCGCGGCCAGCACGGGCACCGCGGCGGCAAGGTCGTGGACCCCGGGGATGAGGTAGGCCGTGAGGATCAGGGCAACGATGGCCACGGTGTTGGCGACGGCGGATACGAGCAGGACGCCGCGCTGGCCGAGCCGGTCGGCGAGGACGCCGAGGACGGGGGCACCGAGTGCGGAACCGATGCCGACGGCGCCAGCCGCGGCGCCGCCCACGGCGTACGAGCCTGTGACGGCGGTGACGAGTGTCAGGGCGCCGACCGTCAGCATGGCAAGCGGCAGTCGGGCGAAGAGCCCGAGGGGGATGAAGCTGCGGCCGGCGAGCAACGGCAGCTGCGCGTAGCGGCCGCCCTTTCCGGGCGACGGGGCAGGCAGAGCGTCGGTCGAAATTGAAGCGGCCGGCAGCGCGTAGGTCGGCGGCAGTGGGGCGTCAAGAGTAGACACCAAAGAAGACGGTGAAGGGTTCATGGTTTCCGGGTTCGCTAAATACGGCGCATCGTCCCTCCTCCCGATGCGCGCGACCCGGTAACAGACCAATGATACCCGATCCCCGGACGCCGGCCCTGGGACCAGACCCCGGGACGGGACCCAGAGTGGGCCCCGGGACCGGTCCCAGGGCCCACTCTGGGTCCGGCTCAGGCCCGGGTGTCGTCGCTGATGTGCAGGGTGGAGCCGCTGCGGCCCTTGTCCACCTGGAGCTGGGTGCCGATGCGCTGCTTCATTTCGGCGACGTGGCTCACGAGCCCCACCACCCGGCCGCCGTCGCGGAGGCTTTCCAGGGCGTCCATGACTTGTTCCAGCGCCTGTTCGTCGAGGCTGCCGAAGCCCTCGTCCACGAAGAGGGTCTCGATGTCCACGCCACCGGACTCATGCTGCACGACGTCCGCCAGCCCAAGGGCCAGCGCCAGTGAGGCCATGAAGGACTCGCCGCCGGAGAGGGTGGCGGTGTCCCGGCGCTGGCCGGTCCACTCGTCCACGACCTCCAGGCCAAGGCCGGACTTCGCGCCGCGTGCTGCCTTGGCGTCGGTGTGCTGCAGCGTGTAGCGGCCATCGCTCATACCGATCAGGCGTTCGGAGGCAGCGACGGCCACCTGCTCGAGCCGGGCGGCGAGGACATAGCTGTTCAGGCTCATGCGATAGGTGTTGTCTCCGCCGCCCTTGGCCGCGTCGGCGACGGCGGTGAGCATCGCGGCCCGGTCCCGCGGTTCCCTGCCGGCGGCAGCGAGGTCCGCGTAGTCACCGGCGATGCGCCCGAGTATCCGGAGCGAGTTTTCCGCCAGCCCGGCCGCAAGCACGGCTTCCCGGGCTTTGCGTTCAGCCGCCGCCGATTCCGTCCTGAGCTCCTCGAGGGCGGCGTCGCTGACGATGTCCCCGGCGGCCCGCTCGGCTGCCGCCAGGGCCAGGTCCTCTCCGGCGAACAGTTCCTGGATCCTGGCGGCCTCGTCCTGTCCGACCCGGATGGCCGTTTCAAGGCTTGTTGCCACCGGCGTTGCCAGCAGCGCTTCCCGCGCCGCGGTTTCGGTGCTGAAACCGGCTCCGGGAAGGGCCACTTCAAGGTGCCGGCGTGCCTCCGCGGTGCGGGCGGCAGCCTGTTCGTGGGCTGAGTGTGCGGCGTCGGCGTGCTCCAGGACCGCCGTGGTTGCCGTCAGGGCGGCGATCCGCTGTTCGAGGGTCGCGTGGCCGGCGCGCAGCTTGTCCAGGGTGGCTTCGAGGGCCTGTGCCTGTTCGTCGATTTCGGCGATCGTCGATTGCGTCTGCACGATGCCGGAGGCGGCGTCGGCCTGCGCCCGCTCTGCGTCGGCGATCACCGCTTCGAGTTCTGCCATCCGCGCCCGGCTCGCAGCAAGGTCCGTGGCAGCGCGGACGGCGTCATCAGCCCGTTCCCGGGCCAAGGCTGCCTCCTCACGGGCTTCCCCGGCAGGTGTGTTGCCGCCCTGCGCGGCCAGGACGGCGACGTTCTGTTGGGCCCCGGCGAGCTCACGACCTAGGGCGGCGACGGCTTCTTCTGCCGTGTCGCTGGCCAGTTGCGCGGCTTTCTCGGCCTCGGCGACGGCCAGGGCGGAGGCTGCCGCGGGGGCAGGTGCCGGGTGCTCAGGGCTGCCGCAGACAGGACATGGGACCCCGGCCAGGAGCTGGGTGGCGAGCTCGGCGGCGGCGTTGGTGAGCCGTTGCTCACGGAGGTCCAGCCAGTGCTGCCTCCGGTCCTGGTGCGTGCTGAGGGCCGCGGTGTGCTGCCCGGAGATTGCCGCGCACTCGGCCTCGGCGGCGAGGAAGCGGCCAACGATGGTCACGAGTTCGTCCGCTGCCGTGGCCTCCTTGGTGCGCAACTGGACTTCCGCGGCCAGCTCCTCGAGGGGGCGGATGCCGGCGGACAGGGCCGCCGACTCAGTGCGCAGGGTGTCCAGTGCGGCGGTGCCGGCAAGCCGTCCTTTTTCCAGCTCCTGCAGTTGCAGGCGCAGCCGACTGCCGCGCTGGGTCAGCCCGAGGAACCGGGCTTCGTCGGGCAGACGTTCGGTGAGCACTGCGTGCAGGGACCGCAGCCGGGCGAGGGTTCCGCGGACGGCCGCGCTGTCCAACATGACGGATTTACCCGCCCGGACGGGGTCGGCAGCGTCGTCGTCGGCGGTGGGGGCGCCGGCGTCGAGGACGTCCTGCCCGGCGAGCTCCGGGTCCGTGGCGGCCGCGGACCGCAGCTGCCGCGCGGCCTCCAGCAGGGCCGTTCCTGCCAGGTCCTCGGCTGCCGCGGCGCTTTCGACCGCCTGCAACTGGCCGCCGAGCATTTCGGCCTGGCGGTGCAGGCCCAGTGTGACGGCCTTGCCCGCCAGGACGGGGGCGGCGGCGTCGGCGTCGATCCGCCGCTGTTCCGCGGCGGCGAGTTTGGCGTGGCGGTTGGCCCGCGCGTTCGCCGCCTCCAACAGGGACGCCTGATCGTCGGCCTGCTTCTCGGCTCCCGCGGCAGCGCTGCGCCGGCCCTCCGCGGCGGCTGCCGCGGCGGCGTCGAGCCAGGCCAACAGGGCATCGGGCTCGTCCCGGCCGGGGGCGCCGTCGGGGTCGAGTTCGAGCGCAGCTGTTTCGGACTCCGCCTGTGCCAGCAGCAGGTCCAGCTTCGCGTTGAGGTTGGCGACCTCGGCCTTGGCGGTCTGCGCCTGCCGGGACAGTTCCTGTTCCACGGCTTCAAAGCGCTGGGTGCCGAACAGGCTCTGCAGCAGCTCCAGACGGTCGGATGCCTTGGAGCGCAGGAACGCCGCGAAGTCCCCCTGCGGCAACATGACCACGCGCGTGAACTGGTCCCGGTTCATGCCCAGGACGTCGGTGATCTCGGCGCCGGCCTCATCATTCCGGCCCGATTTCTCCACCCACGCGCCGTCGATGCGTTCGCGCAGCAGCGTGTTGGCCTGCTGGACCGTGAAGCCGTTCCGGCCCCGGGCACTCGGCTTGTCCCACGCGGGCGTGCGGGAGACTTCGAAGTGCCGGCCCTTGGCCGAGAATTCGCAGGTGACGCGCGGTTCGGCGGCGGCCGCCGCGTGGTCGCTGCGCAGCCGCTTTCCGTCCTGGCGGGCCCCGGGAACCGATCCGTAGAGGGCGAAACAGATGGCGTCCAGGACGCTGGTCTTGCCCGCGCCGGTGGCGCCGTTCAGCAGGAAGAGCCCGTGTGCGCTCAGGCGGTCGAAGTCGATCCGCTCCGTGCCGGCAAACGGGCCAAACGCGGAAATCTCCAGGCGGTGGATCCTCACAGGGACACTCCTTCCAGGCGTACGGCGTCGAGCGCCTCGGCGAGGACTGCGGCTTCGGCGTCGGAAGCCGGCCTGCCCCGGACGTGCTCGAGGAATCCGCAGCAGACGGAGAGGTCGTCCCCGGCTTCGGCCAGCCGGCTGCTGTAGCTGGCTTTGGGCGCCGCGCCGGGACCATCGGGATCGAAGCCGAGCACCAGGGTGTCGGGGAACCGTGCCCGCAGGCGGTCCATCGCCTGGGCCGGGCGGGCCTCGTCCGTCAGCGTGATCTGGCAGTAGGCGGTCTCGGCCCACGCGAAGTCCTCCGACTCCAGTAGGTCATCCAGCTTCCCGCGGAGCACGGCGAGGGTCCGGGGCGCGTCCCAGAGCACTTCGCGCACGCCGCCGATCCCCTCGGCGTCGACCTCCACGAGCCAGCTGCCCTTCCTGTGCTTCGCCTCCGAGAACGAATACGCGAGCGGCGAGCCGGAGTAGCGCACTGCCGGCGAGAGCTCCTGCCTGCCGTGCAGGTGGCCCAGTGCGGTGTAGCCAAAGCCGTCGAAGAGATCCAGCGGGACCGCGCCGACGCCGCCGATGCTCAGATCCCGTTCGCTGTCGGAGCTGATGCCGCCGCTGGCGAAGGTGTGCGCCAGGACCACCGAATGGACGGTCCGGGTCTGACTCCGCTGCCGCACGTCGGCACGGATCCGTTCGGTGGCGGCGCGGGTGACCTCGAAGTGGCTCGCGGTCTCTACGCCCAGCTGCTCGGCGACGAGCCGGGGCTCCAGCCAGGGGATCCCGTAGATGGCGAGCACCGGCGCTGCCTCATTCCCGGCATCGTCCCCGAGCGGAAAGAGCACGGGAACGTCCAGTTCATTCAGCCGTGTGCGCAAATGCACTCCCCCGCGCTCGAGCAGCCGCGACGCGAACCCCAGCCTGATGGCGGAATCGTGGTTGCCGCTGGTCAACACAACTTCGGCGCCGGCCCCGGTGAGGCGCACCAGGGCGTCATCCAGCAGGCCGACGACGTCGACGCCCGGCAATGCGCGGTCATAAACGTCCCCGGCGATGAGGACGACGTCGACGCTCTCTTCCCGGACAAACGCCACGAGCTGGTCGATGAAGGCGCGCTGGGCATCCAGCATGCCGATGCCGTGGAAGGACCGGCCCAAGTGCCAGTCGGAGGTGTGCAATAACCGCATATTCCTACGGTATCGGCTGCCACCGACACTCTTGCGCCACCACCCCGGAGGTGTGACGGAGGTTAAAAGTGGTCAGCAGTGGCTACTTCCCGCCCTTGCGGTCGAAGAAGCTGCGGGCCTCGTCGTTGCCGGCGGGGACGGCCGAAGCAGAAGCGGTGGTGGCCGTGACCTCGGCCAGCCCGGCGTCATCGAAATCGGCGCCATCCACATCGGCTTCCGTGAGCTTTCCGTCGGTCTGGGCGGTGGGCTGGTCGGTGGGCTGGGCGGCGGGCTGGGCGGTGACCGCGGCAGTGGCAGCGTCACTGGCCTGTCCACTGGTCCGGGCCGACTGCACGAAGCCGCGGAAAACCAGCCCGGCGATGGCCGCACCGACCACCGGTGCCACCCAGAAGAGCCACAGCTGCCCGAGCGCGTCCGGGCCGCTGAAGATGGCCGCCGCCGTTGCCCGGGCCGGGTTGAACGGCACATTGCCGAGGGCCTGGCCCAACTGCAGGAGCATCGCCGTCGTCAGGCCGACCGCGAAGGGCGCAGCCGCCCTGGCCGGATTCCGGCGGGCGGTCGTGGCAAGGAAGATGGCCACGAGCAGTGCCGTGCCGAGGACCTCCACGAGCAGGACGCCTGCCATGGGCACCTGGATGATCGAGTGCTCGCCGAATCCGGCGGCCACGGTGGCGAACGCGCCCTGGGAGTCGTTGATGGTCGGCACGGTGCGCAGGACGCCGTACAGGGCGACGGCCCCGAGCACGGCGCCCACCAGCTGCGCGCCGATGTAGGCGGCGGCGTCGGCAAGCCGGATCCGGCCGGCGATGGCGTTGCCCACGGTGAGGGCAGGGTTGAAGTGGCCGCCGGAGACGTAACCGACGGCGAGCATCGCCGCCGTCAGGGCCAGGCCGGCGGCCAGGGCGGCGGGCAGCGGGCTCGACTGCGGAATGGTGAAGAGCGGCACGCCCAGGCCCGCAACCACGACGATCAGGGTCCCCAGGGCCTCGGCGGACAGCCGGGCCACGAGCCCGGGCCGGGGCGGGACGTCGCTGGCGGCCGGTGGCTGGACGTCAACGGAGTCTGGGGCTGGCACAAGCAGGGTCATGGTCAGGATTCCTTTGCTGGCGGCGCGCCCAGGGGCTGCAGTTGCGGCGTCGCTGGACCGCCGCCGGGTTCGTGGTCCGGGGCGGCCTCGGCCGCCTGGGAGAATGGGTCCGCCAGCAGTCTGCCAGCGCAATCTGGATGTTGGCTGGATTCCGGCTGGGTGCCCGTTCCGGGCCGCGGCTCAGTGCCTCAGTTCAGTGCCCCAGGGCCACCGCGGCTACGGCGCTGGCGGCCAGGACCACGACGGCAGCGGCGGCCCAGCGCAGCAGCGTCGCCGGCGGCGCAGCGTTGGACCGCCGGAGCTCGCGCCCGCGGACCAGCACGCACACGCCCAGGACCAGCGTCGCGGCCATGGCGGCCAGCGCGCAGATGCCAAGGAAATCAACGGGACCTACAACGCCGCCCCGGGATCCTGCGAGCGCCCAGCTGCGCCAGACCAGCAGGTCCGCCACGATGAGGGCCAGCAACGTCCGGCGCCAGGCCAGGGAGGTCCGCTCGGGCTGCAGCCCGGGGTCCCTGGCCGCAGCTGGCCTCACCGCGCCACCAGGATCAGGACCGCGAACACCAGGGCCGCAGCCGCGACGCCGATGGTCATCACCAGCATCACTCCGGAGAACGGCAGCTCCCTGTTGTTCCGCATGGCAGCCTCCATGAGACCCCACCGGTGGTAGGACAGGGCGGCCAGGCCAGCGCCCAGGAACGCGAGGATGACGCACAACACGATCCGCACGGGTCCGGGCGCGATCTCCGGGGCCAGCTGGTCGATCGCAAGGGCTCCGGCAATCAGGGCCAGGGACGTGCGGATCCAGGCCAGGAAGGTCCGCTCGTTGGCCAGAGAGAACCTGTAGTCGGGGGTGGTCCCGGTCTTCCGCCACGCTGGTTCGCGCATTCGTTTCCTCCGCTGCCCGGCGGTACGGCGCCGGCGGTTGCCTCGTCTGACCGCTGGACGGGTCCTACCAGCACCCTACCGGCCTTCCGCATCCGCCGCCGCCCGGCCCCCAGGCGGCGGCGCTAAGTCCCCGGCGGGCGCCGGCATTGCGGGGTGCGGTGCAGCGCCGGGTAAATTTGAGGGCATGAGCACCGAGCCCGGGACCAGCCCCGCACCCGCCCCAACACCCGGCCAGCCGCACTCCCCTGCCCACGGCTCGCGCATCCACGGCTGCCTGCTGGGCGGCGCGCTCGGAGATTCGCTGGGCTACGCCGTCGAGTTCGACAGCATTTCCGCCATCCGGGCCCGGTTCGGCCCCGCGGGCCTGCAGGATTTTTCCGCGCTCGACGCCGGCAGCCCGTTTTCGGACGACACGCAAATGACGCTGTACACCGCCGACGGCCTCCTCGAGGCGCTGGAATGGGCCAACGACGGCGTGGCGGCGGACATCAACGCGTGCCTGTGGCTCGCGTACCTGCGCTGGCTGGGCACCCAGGGCGTCGCCGTGCCGGCGTCGGCCCCGTTCCAGCCGCCGCGCTGGATCGATGCCCAGGATGTCCTGAAGAGCCGGCGCTCACCCGGCGACGCGTGCCTGAGCGGACTCGCCACGGGCGAGATGGGTACCGTGAAGCGGCCGGTCAATCCGGATTCGAAGGGCTGCGGCACCGTGATGCGGTCGGCGCCCTTCGGCCTGATCCCCCACCTCGAAGCGGAAACGGTCTATAAGCTCAGCGCCGATGCCGCGTCCCTGACGCACGGCCACCCCGCGGCACGGCAGAGCGCCGGAGTTTTCAGCCTTCTCATCCATGCCCTGTCCTCCGGCCACGGGCTGCGCGAAGCGGCGGAATCGGCCCTCGGGCAGCTGCTCGGCGGCATCCTGCGCAAGGGCGAAAATCCGGATCCGGAGGTGGTGGCACGGCTGGAGGCGGCCCTGCGGTTGGCCGGAGACCTGCCCGGCGGAGACGTGCTCAGCCCCGAGGGCCTGGTCGGCGAACTCGGCGAGGGGTGGGTGGCCGAGGAAGCCCTTGCCGTCGCGCTGTACGCCGTGCTGGCCACAGCCCCGGGAACCGGGACAGGAACGGGGACGGCGGACGCCGGCGCTGCCGAGGCCGATCCCGCCCAGGCCCACTTCCGTGCCGCGATCGCGCTGGCGGTGAACCACAGCGGGGACAGCGATTCAACGGCGTCGATCGCCGGGAACATCCTGGGCGCGTTCTACGGCGAGCGGTGCCTGCCGGCAGACTGGCTGGCGGCCCTTCAGGCGCCGGAGGTCATCCGGGGCATGGCGTCGAAGCTGGCCGCCGTCACTGGCTCATAGCTTCGGCCGGCAACACTCGGCCGGGCCCGTGCACGCCAGGTGTCGAGTCTCCGGCATTTGCGCAGCGCAGCCGGCTGCGCCCGGAAGCAGCGGCCCGGCTTGCCCGCGGGACATGCCCCGTACCGCCCCGCTGCGAAGGACATGTCCATCCCCGGCCGCTGCATCCTCAGGACATGCCCATTTCTGGCGGCTAGGACTGGGCATATTCCCACTTTGTCCACCCGTCAGAGCCTCCGGAGGACATGTCCGGTCGCCCCCGCTGCGAAGGACGTGTCCATCCCTGGCCGCGGCATCCTCAGGACATGCCCATCTCCGGCGGCGGCGACTGGACATATTGCCACTATGTCCACCCGTCCTAGCCTCCGGAGGACATGTCCGTCCCTGGCGGCCGCCTCGGCGGAACCCGACCGCTTCGGCGGAGCCCCGGCGCACCGGACCTAAGCGCCCCGAATCCTAGGCGCCGCGGAGCGAGATGTTGTTGCAGGCTTCGCAGACGTCCTCGGGGATGAGCCCGCGGCGCTGCAGGAAGCCGAAAATGGTGCAGCCGAGGCAGAACCCGGCGAAGGCCTCAAGGGACGCGGCGGCGATCAGCACGGCGAGCAGCACCCACGCCGCCGGCGCGAGGCCGGCGGCCAGCAGCACCGCCGACGCCGTCGACACGGCAGCGCCGATGCCCTGGGCGAACCGCTTGGGCGGTCCGGGAACGAGACGGGTCCGCCCAAGCCAGGGCGTCAGGACCTTGACCGAGAGCTGGGCCAGGGGCGAGATCCGGGGACCGAACAGCACGCGCAGCCAGAACCCGGCGGCGATGACGGCGAGCCCCCAGCCGAAACCGGTCAGCAGGGTCACGGCGGACAGCGCCACCACCAGGGCTGCGGTGATGCGGGCGGCGTACTCATTCACCGGGTTCGGAAACGCGAACACCCGATGCCAATCAATTCCGCGCGTCGCCGGTGCTGACTTCGCGGGCGCCGACGACGCCGAGTCCGCCGGCATTGACGCCGGCGGCGCTGACTTGGCCGGCGCTGTGGGGGCCTGTGCATCCGTGGGTTTGCTCATCCGCCAAGGCTACGAGCGGGCGCGCAGTGGGAGGAATGATTGTTGCGCCGTGTGACTGCCGGGTCAGGCAGGACCCGGGCAGAAAGGACCCGTCAGCCAGGACCGGATCAGCCAGGACCGGATCAGGCAGGACCCGTCAGCCAGGACCGGGTCAGGCAGGTGCGGCAGCCAGATGTCCGCCGACCATCTGGAGGAATTCGCCCTCGGACAGGACCTCGATCCGTTGCCCGCGTTCGTGCAGTTCCAGGACGCGGCGCGCCTTGCCGGTCAACCGGCCGGAGCGCAGGTCCGCGGCCACAAACCCGTCGCCCACCACCAGAACGGTGGTACGGGCCGTCACCCGGCTTTCAGGCCTGGCGCCAAGCTCTGCGGAACGGACCTTTGCTTCGGGGCGGGGAATTGCCAGTTCGCCGGTGAACACCACGGTCTGGCCGAACAGCGGGTGGTCGGGGCTGGCGGCGGCGTTGGGGGCCGGGTTGGGGCCTTCCTCCGGCCAGCCGGCCACGAAGCGCCGGCCCGGGGGCGAGCCGGCGGTTCCCCCCGCGAGCGCCTCCATGGCGGCCACGGTGGCCTTGGACAGCGGGTCGCGCCGGGGGTCGAACGCCGGCTGGTGGGACACCGTCAGGCCGAGGGACAGGTAAAGTTCCGCGATGCTTGCTGCCCCGTTGCGGGCCGCGATGTCGATCAGGATGCCGGCACAGGCGCGGGCGTCCTCGGCGGCATCGTGGTGGTTGAGCAGCGGGACCCCGGCCTCCTCGGCGGCGTAGGGCAGCGAATTGGACACCAGGGAGTAGCAGCGCCGGGACAATATCACCGTGCAGACGTAGTCGTAGGCGGGTCCGGACAGCCCGGACACCTCCAGGCCGGAGCGGATCACACCGAGATCGAACCCTGCATTGTGGGCCGCGAGCACGTCGCCGCCGATGAACGCGCCGATCTCCGGGAACAACTCCCCGAACCGGGGCAGTCCAGCCACCTGGTCCGGCCGGATGCCGTGGATCCGGACGTTGTGGGGATCAAATGTGTCATGGTTTTCCGGTGGCCGCATGAGCCAGGAGGCTTCCTCTACGACGACGCGGCCACGGACCTTGCTCAGGCCAACAGCGCACGGTGAACCGCGGAAGCCGTTCGCGGTCTCAAAGTCGATCGCCGTAAAGTCCAAAGTCACGGCCCAACTTTACCGCCCGCGGACGGACCCTCCCGCACCGGACCGGCCCGCGGGGCTCGGCCCCCGGGCCTGCAGCCTGCCGTCAAGTACCCTTAACAGGTGAACGTACTAGCAATGAGCGACCTCGCCGTGTCCGCCCTTGGCGGCGCCGGCCCCGTCCAGCCGCACCTGGCCTCCTTCCTGCCGGACTGGCTCAACCCCCAGGTTTTCCTGGCGAATCCGGCCTTCGCGCCGTGGGTGGTCCTGCTGGTCTGCGGCATCATCTTTGCCGAAACCGGGCTGCTGATCGGATTCTTCCTGCCTGGGGACTCCATGCTGTTCACGGCCGGGCTGCTCGTGGCCACCGGCACCATCCAGGTCAACATCTGGGTCCTGACCGCGCTGATCATCGTCGCCGCGATCATCGGCAACCAGGTGGGCTACCTGATTGGGTCCAAGGCGGGACCTGCCCTGTTCAACAGGCCCAACTCCAAGCTGTTCAAGCGTGAAAACGTGGATAGTGCGCATGCGTTCTTCGAAAAGCACGGCGGCAAGGCCCTGATCCTGGCCCGGTTCGTTCCGATCATCCGCACCTTCGTCCCGGTGATCGTGGGCGTCGCGCAGATGAGCAAACGCAAATTCTTCACCTACAACGTGATCGGCGCGGTGCTGTGGGGCGGCGGCGTCACCCTCCTCGGTTACCTGCTCGGGGACAAGGTCCCGTGGGTCAAGGACAACCTGGACATCATCTTCATCGCCATCGTGCTGGTCTCCGTGATCCCGATCGCCATCGAGGTTGTCCGCGGCACGATCGCCAAGCGCCAGGCCGAGAAGTACGGCACCGACGTCGTGGACGAATTCATCGAAGAGCACGAGCCGGAAGAAGAACGCCGGACCCCGTAGCGCAGCGCCGCAGTAAATGCAGTGCCGCAGTGAACGCAGCAGTTAACAAGGAAGGCGCCCCACCGAGTGGGGCGCCTTCCTTCGTCCTGAGCCTGGCCGGGCCGGCTACTTCCCGGCCAGGGCCTCGACGATGGCCGGCAGGAGCGCCCGGAACGCATGGCCCCGGTGGCTGATGGCGTTCTTCTCCTCGGAACTGAGCTCGGCGCAGCTGCGGTCCAGCCCGTTCGGCTGCAGGACGGGGTCATAGCCGAAGCCACCCTCCCCGCGCGGCTCCCGCAGGAGTGTCCCTTCCAGCTGCCCGTATTCCACGACTTCCCGGCCGCCGTCGGGCGAGGACCCGGGGACCGCCAGCGCTGCCGCGCAGACGAACGCGGCCCCGCGGTACTTGTCTGGCACGTCGGCCAGCTGGGCGAGCAGCAACTGCAGGTTCGCGGCGTCGTCGCCGTGCCGGCCGGACCAGCGGGCCGAGAAAATCCCGGGCGCGCCGCCGAGGACGTCCACAGAAAGCCCGGAGTCGTCGGCGATCGCCACGAGCCCCGTGGCCTCTGCCACCGCCCGGGCCTTGAGCAGCGAGTTTTCGGCGAAGGTTACGCCGGTTTCGGCGACGTCGGGGGCACCGACGGCGCCGGCGTCCACCACCTGCGTGTCGACGTCGAGCCCGGGAACCTGGCCGCGGAGCAGCTCACGCAGTTCCCGGAGCTTGCCTTTGTTGTGGGTGGCGAGGACGAGCCGCGGGCCCGGGCCGTCGGCTTCCGGCCGGTCCGCGACGGGCGTCTCCGTCACGGGGCCTCCGCCAGGGTGTCGCGCTGGATCGCGGCGAGCTGCTCCGTGCCCAGCAGCGCCAGGTCCAGCAGCTTGTTCAGCTCGTCGCGGTCGAACGGTGCGCCCTCGGCGGTGCCCTGGACTTCGACGAACTTGCCGGAGCCTGTCACCACGACGTTCATGTCGGTCTCGGCGCGCACGTCTTCGACGTAGGGCAGGTCGAGCATCGGGACGCCGTCGATGATGCCGACGGACACCGCGGCGATCGTGTCGATCAGGGGCTGGGCGTTGCGGGCGATCATCTTCTTCTCGCGGGCGAACCGGATGGCGTCGGCCAGTGCCACGTAGGCGCCGGTGATCGCCGCGGTGCGGGTGCCGCCGTCGGCCTGCAGGACATCGCAGTCCAGCACGATCGTGATCTCGCCGAGGGCCTTGGTGTCGATGATGGAGCGCAGCGAGCGGCCGATCAGTCGGGAGATCTCGTGGGTGCGGCCGCCGATTTTGCCTTTGACGGACTCACGGTCGGACCGGGTGTTCGTGGCCCGGGGCAGCATGGCGTACTCGGCCGTGACCCAGCCGCGGCCCTCGCCCTTGAGCCAGCGCGGCACGCCTTCGGTCAGCGAAGCCGTGCACAGGACCCGGGTGTTGCCGAACTCGATCAGGGCCGAACCCTCGGCCTGCTTGGACCAGCCGCGCGTGATGCTGATCGGGCGCAGCTGGTCGGGGGTACGGCCGTCGGCGCGGATGACGGGGACACTGGGAGCTTGGGAAGTCATGCCTTTAGCTTATCGACTCACCCGCCCCGGCCCGCGCGGGCGGTCAGCGCGCGCTAGACGGTGTAGTGCACACCCGCGACGGCGACGGCCACGTCCTTGCCGAAGATCTCTTTGGCCTCGGCCATGACGGTGGTCGGCGACGTCCAGACGGGAATGTGCGTCAGCAGCAGCCGGCGCGCGCCGGCGGCGACGGCGGCCTCCCCCGCCCGCTTGCCCGTCAGGTGCACGTCCTTGATCCCGTCGTCGCGGCCTTCCTCGAACGCCGCCTCGCACAGGAAAAGGTCGGCGTCGCGAGCGGCGTCCTCCAGGCCCGCGCAGGAATCCGTGTCCCCGGAGTAGCTCAGGACGCGGGTCACGGGCGTGCCGTCCTTGGCGGGCTCGGTGACCTCCACGCGGAGGGCGTAGGCCTCCTCAACGGGGTGGTTCACCGCGTAGGGCGTCACCGTGAACGGGCCGACGCTGACTGGCTTGCGCTCGGACCAGTTGCTGAAATCGAATTCCTCGTGCATGCCCGGATCCAGGTCCAGCCCGTAGGCCGTGGCCATCCGGTCGGCCGTCGCGGCAGGCCCCCACACCGGAATCCTGCCCCGTCCCCAGCCGCCCGGCTTCCAGCGCACGGCAACATGGAGCCCGCACAGGTCCATGCAGTGGTCCGGGTGCAGGTGGGTGAGGAAGATCGCGTCAATGTCCTCCAGGTCCGTGTAGCGCTGGATGGCGCCGAGCGCCCCGCTGCCGAGGTCCAGGACGATCTTCCAGTTCCGCTCGCCGTCGTTGGCGGTCAGCAGATAGCACGACGCCGGCGAGCCCGGCCCCGGGAAGGAGCCGGTACAGCCCACGATGGTCAGCTTCACAGCCGCGGTCCCCCGCCCGCGGACCCGCCCACAAAGTTGGAGATCCGCGGCCCGCCCGCGCCGGCCCGGGCGGCGGCGATCATTTCCGGGGTGATCCGGGCGAGGCTGCCGGTGGGGTACTGCGCCGCGACGTGATCCACGTGGCGGACACTGAGGACCTCGGGGCCCAGGAAGCGCCGGGCGAGGTGCTCAAACTGGGCGGCGTCGCCGGTGGCGATGAAATTGTGCTCCGGCGCCGCGGTGTCCGTGCGCTCCAGGCCCCGGGAGGCCAAAGCCCGGTAGACGTCCTTGGCCGTCTCCTCGGCGCTGGAAACCAGCGTGACGTCCTCGCCCATAACGAAGGAGATCACGCCGGTGAGCAGCGGGTAGTGGGTGCAGCCGAGCACCACGGTGTCCACCCCGGCGGCAATGAGCGGTGCCAGGTAGTCGCGGGCGACGGCGAGCAGTTCCGGTCCGGTGGTAATCCCGGCCTCCACGTACGGCACGAACGCCGGGCAGGCCACGGACGTGATCTCCAGGTCCGGGGCCGCGGCGAAGGTGTCCTCGTAGGCGCGCGAGCCCACCGTGGCCGAGGTCCCGATCACGCCCACCCGGCCCGTCCGGGTCGCCGCGACGGCACGCCGCACGGCCGGCTGGATCACTTCGATCACGGGGATCCCGTACCGGGCCGTGTACCGTTCGCGGGCGTCACGCAGCACGGCGGCGGACGCGGAGTTGCAGGCGATGGTCAGCAGCTTCACGCCGGAATCCACGAGCTCGTCCATGACGCCGAGTGCGTTGGCCCGGACTTCGGCGATGGGAAGGGGGCCGTAGGGGCCATGCGCAGTGTCACCGACATACAGGATGGATTCGTTGGGCAGCTGGTCGATGATCGAGCGGGCCACCGTGAGGCCGCCGACGCCGGAGTCGAAGACGCCGATGGGGCGCGATGCCAACCCGGCATTTCCGGCGCTGCCCGCTGCGGTCTCCGCCGCAGCTGGCGCTGCCGGATCCGTATTTGATGCTGAAGTCATGATTATTCGAGGATAGGGCTTCACTACAGGCGCGGCCATCACATTGTGTCCTGCAACTCGTGTCTGATGGGTCACACGGGTTTCCGGCGGATGGGCAACGCGGGGAAGACCCCTGCTCATCGGTGGCAGCCTGCCGCTGTCCCCGCCCTGTATGCTATGGGCGCCGTCGAGATATCGGGGGCGACCGTCGTGCCCCCACGATGGACGAAACAGCGAAAGGACCGCATATGACATGCGACGGCTGCACGACGTCGTCACAGCTCGACTTCGATTTCAGCATGGCCTTCCAACCGATCTATGACGCCGTTGCTGGTCGCGTATGGGGCTACGAGGCACTGGTCAGAGGCTTGTCGGGCGAGGGGGCTTTTCACGTCCTGTCCAGAGTCGCACCTGAGCAAAAGTACCGTTTCGACCAGGACTGCCGCGTCAAGGCAATCGAGCTGGCATCGCGGCTGTTTCCTGCCGGTGAGGGCTTGATTCTCTCCATCAACTTCATGCCGAACGCGGTCTACGAACCGGCTGCGTGCCTTCGTGCGACGCTGCTTGCAGCCAGTCGTTGCAGCTTTCCGACGTCGTCGATCATGTTCGAGTTCACGGAGAATGAGGAGGTTTCCGACACTGCCCACCTCACGAACATCATCACCGAATACCGCAAGCATGGTTTCACCACCGCCATCGACGACTTTGGTGCCGGTCATGCAGGGCTGGGGCTCCTGGTCGATTTCCAGCCAGACCTGATCAAGATCGACATGAAGCTCATCCGAGGAATCGATACCAGCCCGGCCCGCCAGGCTGTCGTTGCTGGCATCGTCGGCATCGCCAAGGAGCTCGACATCACGGTGCTCGCAGAGGGCATCGAGACGGAGGCGGAGTTCCGGATTCTGAAGGAAGCCGGCATCCGCTTGTTTCAGGGATACTGGTTCGCAAAGCCGGCATTCGAGGAGCTTCCACAGATACAGTCCGTGCCTGTTTCTGACGCCACCGCTGTCGCTTAGCGGCCCTACCTATCGAGCGAGTGCACCATTGCCTGGACCAGCGACTCCTGCAGCCACGTGGTGAAGTTGTACACCAGGGCCAGGTAGCTTTCGACGTCCTCGGCCTGGGCCCAGTCCTGCATGAGGTGGATGTTGTCGGCGTCGGCATCATCACGGATGTCGAGGCGTTCGGCCAGCACCAGCCGGACATCGTTGAGCGCGGTGGCCCAGTGCCGGGCGTCGTCCGGGGTCAGGACGAGGTTGTCCCGGTCCAGGCTCAGTGCGGCCGCCTTCAGCGCGCCGATCTTGCTTTCGCGCAGCGACCGCTCGGTGTAACGGCGGAACTCCAGGGAGGCGTCGTCGTCGTTCTTCATCACGTTCGGCAACAGCCGCCGCATGGCACGGTCCGAGGGTTCGCGGGCTTCGGTGTCCAAACCCACCAGGGCCGCCAGCGGGTCCTCGTTGGCGCGCTGCTCCGGCTCCAGCATGGAGATGACGTCATCGAAAAGGCTGCGCAGCAGCTCCCGCTCGGCCGGCTCCAGATGGCCCTTGATGCCCTTGAGCCCGTACTTGAATGCCTTAGCCACGTTTTCCCTTGCCTTTGCCGGAACCGCCCGCGTTGCCGCCGGTGGCCTTTTCCACCGTCGCCCAGAGGCCGTAGCCATGCATCGCGACGGCGTGCTGCTCGACCTGTTCCTTGCTGCCGTGCGCCACGATCGAGCGGCCCTTTTTGTGGACCTCCATCATCAGCTTGTTCGCCTTGGCCTCCGAGTAGCCGAAATAGCTGCGGAACACATAGCTCACATAGCTCATCAGGTTCACGGGATCGTTCCAGATCACGAGGTTCCAGGGGACGTCCGGGGCGGTCAGGACGTCGCCGGACGTCACTGTTCCGGTCTGGGTACTCTCCCGTGTGTCGGGGCCGAGCGCAACGCTGAGGGTCATCTGTCCATTCTATGGGGATGCACACTAGAGTGAATTTGTGAGTACCTCCGCTGGCTGGGACCGTCCCCGCACGTCCCTGTACACAGACCACTACGAGCTGACCATGCTGCAGGGCGCCCTGCAGTCCGGCGCGGCGCACCGCAAATCGGTCTTCGAGGCCTTCGCCCGGCGGCTCCCGGACGGGCGCCGCTACGGCATCGTGGCAGGCACCGGCCGCCTCCTGGAAGGGATCGCGAACTTCCGCTTCGGCGAGCCGGAACTGGACTACCTGCACCGGACCAAGGTGGTCAACGACCAGACACTGGAGTACCTGGCCGGCTACAGCTTTTCCGGCGACATCTGGGGCTATCCGGAGGGTGAGGCGTACTTCCCGAACTCCCCCGTGCTGATCGTTGAGTCCACGTTCGCCGAGGCCTGCATCCTGGAGACCTACCTGCTCTCCGTGCTCAACCACGACTGCGCCATCGCCTCTGCCGCCTCCCGGATGATCTCCGCGGCCGGGACCCGCCCGTGCATCGAAATGGGATCGCGCCGGACGCACGAGGAATCGGCGGCCGCCGCTGCCCGGGCCGCTGTCATTGCCGGGTTCGACAGCACCTCGAACCTGGAGGCCGGATTGCGCTACGGGCTGAAGACGGTGGGCACGGCCGCCCATTCCTTCACGCTCCTCCATGACACCGAGCGGGAGGCCTTCGAGGCCCAGATTGCCGCCTTTGGGCCGGACACCTCCCTGCTGGTGGACACGTACGACGTCGAAACGGCCGTCCGCACCGCCGTCGATCTCGCCGGGGACAAGCTGGGCGCTGTCCGGCTGGACTCGGGCGACCTCGTGGCCCAGGCCCAGTGGGTGCGCCGGCTGCTCGACGAGCTCGGCAACGACCACACCAAGATCGTGGTGACCTCAGACCTCGACGAATTCGCCATCGCGGCGCTGGCGTCCGCGCCGGTGGACTCCTACGGCGTGGGCACCTCGCTCGTGACCGGGTCCGGGGCCCCGACGGCGAGCATGGTCTACAAGCTCGTCAGCCGCACCGACGACGCCGGCGATTTCATCTCCGTCGCCAAGGCCGCCAAGAACAAGGCCAGCAAGGGCGGCCGGAAGTACGCGCTGCGCAAGCTCAACGAGCGCGGGACCGCCACGGCCGAAATCGTCGGCGTCGGCCATCACCCGGAGGACGACGGCAACGACCGTCCGCTGCTGCAGCAGTTCGTCAAGAACGGCGAGCTCCTCCCCGGGTGGACGGGCCCGGAGGGGGTCCAGCGCGCGCGCCGGCGCCACGCGGAAACCATGCGGGAGCTTCCCGCGGTGGTCAACCGGCTCCAGCGCGGCGAGGCGGCCATCCCCACCATCTACGAGGAGGACTGAATGTCCCGCGCCCTGATCATCGTTGACGTCCAAAACGATTTCTGTGAGGGAGGTGCCCTGGCCGTCCCCGGCGGGGCAAGCCTGGCCGGGGAAATCAGCGAGTACGTTGACGCCCACCACGGCCAGTTTGACCACGTCGTGGCCACCCAGGACTGGCACATCGATCCGGGTGAGCACTTCTCGGAGAAACCCGATCTCGTGGACAGCTGGCCGCGGCACTGCGTGGCGGGCACCCGCGGGGCCGAGCTGCATCCCGATCTTGATCCCGAACACATCCAGGCGTACTTCCGCAAGGGCCAGTTCGCCGCGGCGTACTCCGGCTTCGAAGGGCTGCTGGCCCCCGAGGACGACGTCCCCACCGGTGACCGCCAGCCCGGCGCCATGCCCGTTACCGGCGCCGCAGACTCCGACAACACAGTGAGTTCCTTCGCCGGCAGTGATTTCGCCGCCGGCGAGGACGCGATCGGACTGGACGACTGGCTGCAGAGCCACGACGTCGAGGACATTGTGGTGGTGGGCATCGCCACGGACTACTGCGTCAAAGCGACCGCTCTGGATGCCGTCCAGGCCGGCTACTCCGTCACGGTGCTGCGCGGCCTGACGGTCGGCATTGCCGAAGACCTGGACGATGCCGTGGCCGAGATGGAGCTCGGCGGCGTCGATGTCCTCTGAGCCAGTAGACTCGAAATCCTTGCCCCATCGCCAGTCTTGCCATATTGACAGACCCGTAGAACCCCGGAGTACACCATGAAGAAGACCCTGACCGTCCTGATTGCCGCCGGAGCGCTGCTCGGCGCGGCCGGCTGCTCTGCCACGCCGCAGCTGACCAACGAGGAAACCTGCGCCCGGGTCAAGACCGTGGTCTCCGCCCAGTCGGCCACATCGGACAAGACCGGCATGACCCGGGTCGCCAACCAGCTTCGGCCCATCAAGGCGGCGGCATCCGAGGACCTGCGGGCCCCGCTGCAGACCATCATCGAATACTTCGACGAGTCGGCCAAGCCCTCCCCGGACACCGCCAAGCTCGAGGACATGAAGGCCGACTACACCGCGGCAGGCCAGACCTACGGCCAGGTCTGCGGCGCCGGCCAGTAGCCGAAGCAAAGTTCACAGCAGAGTAAACAGCAGAGGGACCAGTTCACAGTGAACTGGTCCCTCTGCTGTTGCCCGGCGCCTATTGGCCTGAGCCCATAACCCCCGGGCCCATAACCCTGTGCCCATAACACTGTGCCCATGACCGCCTGCGCGGGGCTACTTCCGGCCGATGAACCAGTCCTGGAGCTTGCGCAGACGGGTCTGCAGCTGTTCCTCGTTGGCCTGGGCGACGGCCGGGCCGCCGCAGACGGTCCGGAGCTTGGTGTGGATGACGCCGTGCGGGGTCCCGGTGCGGGCCGACCAGGCCGCGACGTTTTTGGCCAGCTCGGTGCGCAGGTCCATGAGCATCCGGTGGTCCGGCACGGCCGGGGCCGCAGCCGCGGCTGCCTCAGTCTGCGGGGAGCGCCTGTTCTTCCGGTTCAGCTGCTCGTGCTGGCGCTGGCGCAACAGCGTGCCGACCTGTTCAGCGTCCAGCAGGCCCGGGATCCCGAGGAAGTCGAGCTCGTCCTCCGAGCCCACCTCGCCGCCGGTGCCGAATTCGCCGCCGTCGAAGAGCACCCGGTCAAAGGACGCCTGGGAGTCGAGGGCCTCGAACTTGCCCTTCATCAGGGAATCGGAGGCCTTCTCCTCGCGGTTCGCCTCGTCCATGAGCGAATCCTCGGGATTGAAGAGGCCGTCGCTGTCTTCCTTCTCCGGGCGGTCCAGGGCGTGGTCGCGCTCGGCCTCCATCGAGTTGGCCAGGGCCATCAGCTGCGGCACCGAGGGCAGGAAGACCGACGCCGTCTCGCCGCGCTTGCGGGCACGCACGAAGCGCCCCACGGCCTGGGCGAAGAACAGCGGGGTGGAGGTCGAGGTGGCGTAGACGCCGACGGACAGCCGCGGAACGTCCACGCCTTCGGAGACCATCCGGACGGCCACCATCCAGCGCTTCTCGCTGGCGGTGAATTCCTCGATCTTGCTGGAGGCCTTGGCGTCGTCAGAGAGGATGACGGTGGGCGATTCGCCCGTGATCTTCTTCAGCTGGCCGGCATACGCGCGGGCGTCCTCGTGGTCGGTGGCAATGACCAGGCCACCGGCATCCGGTACGCTGCGCCGGACCTCGCTGAGACGTTTGTCCGCGCCGGCCAGGACGGCGGGGATCCATTCGCCGGCCGGGTTCAGCGCGGTGCGCCAGGCCTGGGATGTGATGTCCTTCGTGACGGCCGACTCCCCGAGCGAGGCGGCCATCTCGTCCCCCGCGCTGGTGCGCCAGCGCATTTGGCCGGAGTACGCCATGAACATCACCGGGCGGACCACGTGGTCGCGCAGGGCCTTGCCGTAGCCGTAGGTGTAGTCGGCCTTGGAGCGCCGGATCCCGTCCCGGTCCTCGGCGTACTCCACGAACGGGATGGGCGAGGTGTCCGAGCGGAACGGGGTGCCCGTCAGGGAGAGCCGCCGGGCCGCCGGGTCGAACGCCTCACGGAGGCCGTCACCCCAGGACAGGGCCTCGCCGCCATGGTGGATTTCGTCCAGGATCACCAGCGTGCGGGCGGCTTCGGTCTTGGCCCGGTGCAGCATGGGCTTGCTGGCCACCTGGGCATAGGTCACGGCGACGCCGATGAACCCGCGGCCGTGCTGGCCGTCGGCATTCTTGAAGTTCGGGTCGATCGCGATGCCCACCCGGGCAGCGGCGTCGGCCCACTGGCGCTTGAGGTGGTCGGTGGGCGCCACGATGGTCACGCGGTTGACCACCCCGGAATCGATGAGCATGGACGCCACGCGCAGGGCGAAGGTGGTCTTACCCGCGCCGGGGGTTGCGACGGCGAGGAAATCCTTGGGGTGGGTGCTGAAGTAGCTGTCCAGCGCCTCTTGCTGCCAGGCGCGCAGCTTGGGGGCGGTGCCCCAGGCGGCCCGCTCGGGATAGGCGGGGGGAAGCGTGGGTCCGCCAAAAAGTGTCTCCGTCATTAAGGCGCCCTCCATCCGCGCATGGCTGCAGCCGACGGAGAAACCCAATTAAGCACAAAAACACCAATCTTTTTGGATGGACCGTAAGGCAGTACCCGGACAGCATGGACCGGCAATCAGGAAAGCAGAAAATCAGGGGCGCGACGACGCGCCGCCATAGGGAAGCGCCGTCCGAAGGCGGCTAACGGAACCTGTTGGTTCCGTTGATTGCCCTTACTTGTCGCCGGAGCCCTTGCCGCCGTCGTTTCCGGGGCGCAGGCCCTCGTAGACTTCCTTGCATTCGGGGCAGACGGGGAACTTCTGCGGATCCCGGCCCGGAGTCCAGACCTTGCCGCAGAGCGCGATCACCGGTTCACCGGTCAGCGCGGATTCCATGATCTTTTCCTTGCGCACGTAGTGCGAGAAGCGCTCCCGGTCACCGGGCTCAACTTCCTGGCGCAGTTCCTCGCGCTCGATCGTGGCCGTTGACGTCCCGGCTCCGGAGAGCTCGCGCATCGGATCGTTTTCGAGAGGATCGGTCATGCTAGTCATGACACCCATCTTAGCCGTTGGAAGGGCGCTGCCGGACCTGCGGGGTGCCGGCGGCGGGGCCTAGAGGCCCTGCCAGGCGGGTTTGTGGTCGTAGCTGTGGCGGTAGTAATCCGCCAGCCGCAGCGACGACGCCGCCGCCTCGTCCAGGAGGATGGTGGCGTGCGGGTGCAACTGCAGCACGGAGGCCGCACAGATGGCGGCGACGGGGCCCTCCGCGAGGTCCCGGACGGCCTGGGCTTTTTGCGCACCGGTGGCGATCAGGATCACGTGGCGGGCATCCAGGATGGTGCCCAGGCCTTGGGTCAGGACGTGGTGCGGCACGTCGGCCAGGCTGCCGAAAAACCGTGCGTTGTCCCGGCGTGTCTGCTCGATCAGGGTCTTGATCCGCGTCCGGGACGCCAGCGACGAGCCCGGTTCGTTGAACCCGATGTGGCCGTCCGTTCCGACGCCGAGGAGCTGAAGGTCCACTCCCCCGGCGTCGCGGATGGCGTCTTCATAGGCCCGGCAGGCCGCGGGGATGTCCGCCGCCGCGCCGTCGGGCACGTGGACGTTGGCCGGACTGATGTTCACCCGTGCGGTGAATTCGCGGGCGATCACCTCGCGGTAGGACTCCGGGTGGCCGGCCGGCAGCCCCACGTACTCGTCCAGGGCGAAGGCTCGGACCCGGCTGAAATCCAGTCCGGCGCGCTCGTGCCGCGCCGCCAGTTCGACATACACCGGCAGGGGCGTGGAACCGGTCGCCAGGCCCAGGACGGCGTCGGGCTTGCGGCGGAGAAGGGCTTCCACCGCATCCGCGGCAAGCGACGCGATCCGTTTGCTGCCGGGAAGGATGACAACTTCCATGATCCTGCCTTTACTGGCCTACGTGGTGTCCGAGTCTGCGCACTCCCAGCATGCACCCGTCAGCGGTTGACGGCCAGTTGTGCCAGCAGCTCCGGCGCCCGCCGGTCCAGCCATGCTCCGCCGGTCCGGACACCGACGGCGAAGAGCGTGAGGCCGAGCACGGGTCCGAGGGCCAGCGTGATCCAGCCCGGCATGGAGCTGCCGGTGATGAACTGCGCGGCCACGAGCGCCGCCTCGGGCGCCACGAGGACCAGCAGCACGGCCATGCCGCCGAACTGCACGGCGAGGGTCTGGGCCACGTTGCCCGGCGGCTTCTTGAACGGGCTGTCCCCCGGGAGCGGGACGCTCACGGTGTAGCGCGCCGAGATCACCGAGGCCAGGCCCAGGCCGGTGAAGAGGACGCCGAGGCTGAGGCCCAGGACCGCGGGCAGCTTGTCCCAGTCGCCGGTGAAGAAGAACGGCCCGACACTGAAGAGGACCGCCACCGGCAGCGCGAAGCTCAGGCACGCCAGCGCACGGCCGAGCCGGTCGTCGGCGCCGCGCACCCCCGTTGCCACGTGCAGGGCGAAGGCGGTGCTGTCATAGGAGACGTCCGTGGAGATCGACCAGGCCAGGAGGAAGGCCGTCAGCGGCCCGACGAACTGGAACGGGCCGTAAAACCCGCTCTGGCTGCCCTGGAAGAGGAACAACACCGGCAGGAGCGGAACGACCACGAGCGCGCCGGCGTAGCGGGGATCGCGCAGCCAGTAGTACAGGGACCTCGCGGCGACGGCGGCGGCCGGTGTCGCCGGGAGCAGCCCGAACAGGCCCGTGCCGCCGGTCCGCCGCTTGGATGTCCCGGCGTAGGGCGGGGTCACCAGGGCGCGCTGCAGCAGGAGTTTCCACGCCAGGGCCAGGCCCGCCAGGGTGGCCGCGGCGATGAGGAATTTCACGGCCGCGGCCGCGTAGCTGCCGGCAGCCAGCTCGCCGCCGAGCGAGAAGGCCGCCCCGGCCGGCGTCCAGGACAGGGCCCGGGCCAGGCCGGTCAGGAAATCGCCGGAACCGGCGATTCCCCTCGCGATGCCCGCCACAATGGGCCCCGTGAGCACGAGCGGGATGAGGAAGGCGACGGAGCTGATGTCCTTGAAGCGCCGGGAGCTTGCCAGTCCGGCCGTGGCCGTGGTCACGACCTTGGAGAGAACGATGCAGCTCAGCACGCCCAGCACGGCACCGACGAGGGCGCCGGCTGCGGCCGGCAGGCTGCGGGACCAGGTGCCCACCGTGGCGAGCGCAACGAGTGAGGTTGCGAGACCCGGTATGCCGATCAGGCCGCCGAGCGCCAGCCCGGCCAGCAGCTTCGGCATGGGCACGGCAAAGGTGGTGAACCGGGCAGGGTCCAGCGTCATGTCCGCGGCGGAGACAGCGACGGGAATGATGGCCCAGCCCAGCAGCGCCGTGGCGCCGCCCAGGACCACCACGGTCTGGGCGAGTTCAATCTCCACCCCGCGCAGGACGAACAGCCCGGCAACGCAAACAGCCACGATTCCCAGGGCATACAGGGCGCCGATCCCGAGGCCCACCAGCTGCCACGGGCTGCGCCGGACGCTGTTGCGCAGCAGGGTCAGCTTGAGCCTCAGAAGGTGCGCAACCATTCCAGCCCTTCCGTGTGGTTCCGGCCGCCCACGAGCTGCACGAAGCGGTCCTCGAGGCTGGCGCCGGCGCGGACTTCCTCGACAGTCCCGGCGGCGAGGACCCGGCCGCCCGCGACGACGGCGACGTGGTCGCACATGCGCTGGACCAGGTCCATGACGTGGCTGGAGACGATGACCGTTCCGCCCGAGGAAACGTAGCGGTCCAGGATGTCGCGGATGTTCGCCGCGGAGATCGGGTCCACCGATTCGAACGGCTCGTCGAGGACCAGCAGCCGCGGGGCGTGGATCAGCGCCGAGGCCAGCGCGATCTTCTTGGTCATGCCGGCGGAGTAGTCCACCACTAGCGTGCCGGCGTCATTGGCCAGGTCCAGGGCAGCGAGCAGTTCCGCCACCCGGGACGCCACCATCGCCCGGTCCATCCCGCGCAGCAGGCCGGCATAGGTGACCAGCTGCTCGCCGCTGAGGCGGTCGAACAGCCGGACGCCGTCGGGCAGGATCCCCATCAGCTTCTTGGCCTCCAGCGGATGCTGCCAGACGTCGACGCCGTGGACCAGCGCGGTGCCGAAGTCCGGGCGCAGCAGGCCGGTCGCCATCGACAAGGTGGTGGTCTTACCGGCGCCGTTGGGCCCGACCACCCCGTAGAAGGAGCCGGCCGGAACGTCCAGGCTGATGCCATCGACGGCGATTTTGTCGCCGAAGCACTTGGCGAGGCCAAGCAGGGACAAGGCAGGCACCTGCAGGACAGCCGCCGGCGGCGAAGACGGACCGGGCGGGGCTGGCTGTCCCTGCTGGCCAGGGGGCTGGAATGTCATGACGCCAGACTAACCGCCGGACGGCGCGAAAAGGATAGTCCGCAAGGCGTACGTTTTCACTCGCGGGAACCGCGCAGCTGTTTCTGGAATGGATGCCGGTTCTAGAACGAATGCCGGGGCATGGCCCGCTCGTACTGCGGCGGCCACGCGAGGTCATGGCCGAGCTCAAACGCGGCCCGCAGCCACCAGTGCGGATCCCGCAGGGCGGCACGGGCGATGAACACGCCGTCCGCCTGGCCGGTGGCCACCGCGTGTTCGGCCTGCCCGGCGGACGTCAGGAGTCCCACCGTGCCGGTCCTGACCCCGGTTTCGCGCCGGATCCGTGCGGAGAACCCGGTCTGGTAGCCCGGGCCTACGGGAATCTGCTGGTGGGCCACGGCCCCGCCGCTGGAAACGTCCACCAGGTCCACCCCGCGCTCGGCGGCGGCAGCAGCCATCCGGACCGAGGCGTCGGCCTCGATCCCGCCCGGCGCCCAGTCCGAGGCCGAGATCCGCAGCAGCAGGGGCATGGAGTCCGGGATGACGGCGCGGACGGCGTCCACCACGGCAAGCGTCAATCGGTTCCGGCCCGCCTCGTCCCCGCCCCAGCGGTCCGTGCGGTCGTTGACCAGCGGGCTTTGGAACTGGTGCAGCAGGTAGCCGTGCGCGCCATGGATTTCGATCGTGTCGAACCCGGCATCGACGGCCCGCACGGCGGACGCGGCGAAATCGGCGATCACGCCGTCGATCTGCGCTTCCGTCATGGCCGACGGCGGCGCGTAGCCGTCGAATGCGCCGGTGCCAGGACCCACGGTGTCCCAGCCGCCCTCGGACGCCGGCACGCTGCCCGCCTTGCCGGAGAACGGCCAGTAGGAGGACGCTTTCCGGCCGGCGTGCGCCAGCTGGGTGCCGATCTTGGTCTCCGCGGTGCCGTGGCGGTGCACGAAGGCGGTGATGCGTTCCCAGGCCGCGGCCTGGTCGTCGTTGTAGAGTCCGGCGTCGCGGGGGCTGATCCTGCCCGCGGCGTTGACGGCGTTGGCCTCGGTGAGGACCAGGGCCGCTCCCCCGGTGGCAAAGGAGCCCAGATGCATCAGGTGCCAGTCTGTGGGCACGCCCTCGCCCGTTTCGGGGTCGCAGCTGTACTGGCACATCGGGGACACCCAGCCACGGTGCTGCAGCCGCAGTGACCTTAGATCCAGCGGCGCAAAGAGTGCCGATCCCACTAGAACAGCACCCGGGCCAGCCCCTGGCGGGCCTTGGCGACGCGCTCGTCGCCGGTGCCGACGACGTCGAAGAGTTCAAGCAGCCGGACCCGGGCGGTCTCCCGTTCCGGGCCGAAGTTGCGGCCAATGAACGTCACGATCCGGCCAAGGCCGTCCTCGATGTGGCCGCCGGCGATATCCAGGTCCGCAACCCCGAGCTGGGCCTCGAGGTTGTCCGGTTCGTCGGCCGCGAGCCGGCGCAGGGCATCTGCCTCGGGCCCGGCGAGGGCCTGCAGGCGATCCATCAGTTCCACCTGCGCCAGGCCGGCCTTGGCCTCCGCGTCGGCGGGCATCTCGTTCAGGGCCTGCCGGTAGGCGGCGGCCGCGGCCGCGTAGTCGCCGGCCTCGATCGCATCGAACGCCGCCTGGTGCAGCGGCGGCAGCGGCGGCGCCTCCGGTTCCGCGCCAACCGGGCCGCCGGCGCCGATCCGTCCGGTCACGCCGTTGGTGGCGGCGACCTTGAGAAGTTCATCGAACAGGCTGCGTACCTGCTGTTCGTCCGCGCCTCCCTGGAAGAGCGGCACGGGCTGGCCTTTGACCACCGCGACGGCGGTCGGCACGGCCTGCACCTGGAAAGCCTGGGCAAGTTCCGGGAACACATCGATGTCCGCGGCCCCGAGGACCAGCCGGCCGTCGTAGCTCTCGACGATGCCTTCGAGGACGTCCACCAGCTGGCCGGAGCCTGGCGAATAGGAGGCCCAGAGGGCGATCACCACAGGCACCTGGGCCGAGAGGTCCACGAGCTCCTGGAAGTTGCCCTCGGTCACATCCACGCGCAACGGCCGGCCCGCGTGGTCGGCCGGGCCGGATGCCGGGGCCGCCGGGGCACCGGCAGAACCGGCGGACCCCGCCGGGCCGGGGGCTGCGGCGCCGGGACGGGAAGGTCCCGGAGAACTCGGTGCCGGCCGCTGTTTCAGGGCGGAGAGATCGACGGCGCCGCGCAGGTTCAGCGGGCTGGCGGCAACTGGCGGGACCGGGCGGGAAGCTGGCGTAGTCATAGCTCCACTCTAGCCATTGAAGTCCCGCCCGGCGCCACCATGCCCGCCGGCGAAGGCTACTTGAAGGACGCCCCGACCAGGCCGCGGGTGGCGGCCACGAGCTTCATCGGGTCCGTGGAACCGGCCGGCGGAACATAGACAGCCACGGACTCTGCGAAGTCCAGCACCATGCCGGTACTGGTCTCCTTGCCGCCAGCCAGGGCGGCCGCGTCGTCGCCGATGGTGAGCTTGTCCCCGTCAGCCTTCGGAGTGCCGTCGAACGAGAAGTTCAGCCGTCCCAGGACCAAGGCCCCGCCGTCAGCGGTTCGGAACACGACAGTGTTGTCCGCGGCCGCCTTGTGCGTGAAGGCGAAGGTGCCGTTGACGCCTGATTTGACGACGTCGGCCTGGTAGGCGAGGGTGTCCGCGATGTACGGGGAGGACTGGCCTTCGACGAGCTTGTCCTTGAAGGTGGAGTCGGCCTTGGTCAGGCGGTCACCGAGCCCGGCGAGGGCTTCGTCGCCGCTGTACGCGAGCCCGGTCTTGTCCGCGGGCGCCAGCGTCTCCGTACCGGCCCTGCCGATCCCCGGGAAGGTGGCACCCGGCTGCAGCGGGGTGCTGCTGACCAGCTTGTAGTTATCCCGCGGGGAGTCCTGGGTCAGGGTCAGCAGCTGCGGGACGACGTTGCCCTCGCCCTGCGTCACGGCCATGACCGAGCGCGGCCAGCTGCGCTTGTTGGTGACCACCGTGGTCAGCAGCTTGGTGGAGCGGACAGGCATGCGGGCCTCGTAGGAACCGACCTGCGAGCGGATCTTGTAGTTCTGTGTGCGCACCTGGAGTTCGGACTTGGCCACCCGCGGCGCCAGCTTGGCGGCGTCCTTGGCAGCGTCTCCTGCATCGACGGCACCGGCAACCTGTTCCAGGACGCGGCGGAACTGCGCGTCCAGCAGCACCGGCGCATCGCCGGTCTGGCCCTCACTGCCCGGGGTCGCGGCGTCTGAGGCCGGGGCACCGGAGGCGGGAGCACTGGAGGTCGGAGCACTGGGCGGCGGCGCGGGCGTCTGGCTGGCCTGGGCGGCCACTGACGTTCCGGCGACGGCGGCGGCGGTCAGCACTGCCACCACGATGCCGGAACGGCGCACCGTGCCGGAGCCCTTCTTCTGGCCGGCCGCTGCTTTCTCCGGCGCTGTTTTTTCCGGGCCTGTTTTCTCCGGCGTGGCCGGCTGCGGTGCAGTTTCGGGTGCGGGGGTGCCGGGTGCGGCAGGATCCTGGGTGCTTGCCGTCGAGCCGTTGTCCCCGCGGCGTGCCGCTGCCTTGGCCTGCGCGCGGCGGGCGAACGTGCTGCCGCCGCCGGTGCCGCCCCCGGTGCGGTTGCCTGACTTCGGCTTGAGGACCAGCAGCGCCCCGCCGGCGATGATCAGCAGGCCGCCGAGCACCATGAGCGGAATGGCCCAGGGCGTGGAGGTGTCGTTCGGGAAAGTCATCGTGATGGAGCCCGGGGCGGGCTTGGTGCCGTCCGCGGCGAGGAGCAGCGACCAGTCGCCGTCGGCCGGCGCGTTCCACGAGTAGTCCATTTCGCCGGTGGCGTTCTCGGTGGTGACCCAAAGATCCGATCCGGCGGGCGACGGCGCGGTAGCGTCGCCGTCGGTATGCGTCAGCTGCAGCGCCTTGCCGTCCTCGGAGACGCCGGCGACGGTGTTGTGGGCCGTCTTACCCACCCAGGCGTCGACGTCGTCCGGGCGTCCCGCGGCCAGCAGGAAGGCCCCTTCACCCTTGACCGTGATCTTCACGGTCCCGGGGTGCAGAGTCTTCAGCTTCTGGTCGAAGACGGTCAGCGGCGCGGCGGTGCCGGTCGGAGCGGTGGCCGTAATCGTCTCCGGGGGAGCCCAGAACGTCTTCTGGCCAATCCCGGCCAGGAGTGTCAGGAGGCCAAGCAGCACCAGGGCGACTGCAGTCTTGAAACGCAAAATACTACCTATCATCAGCGGACAGTTAGCTTCAATAGTAACCATTTTGTTACCCGCGAGTCAGATCGGGGACCCGGACGGCCCCCGGCGGCGGTGCCCGCGGGGGCGTTCTTCCCCTCTGGTGACAAGCCTGCTGATAGTGTTTGCGGTGATCATCACACCAGTGCCGCCAGTGTGGCGCAGCAAGGAATTAAGGGCATTTAACGCAGTGACTGAACATACGGATTCGTCCTCCGCCGGACCAGAAGAAGCGCAGGAATCCGACAGCCAGGAACCCGGCCCCGAACAACCCGTTTCCAGTCCCCGGCCTACAACCTCCCGGCCCCGGATTGCCGCGGCAAATGTCCTTCTGTCCGCGGCCCGGCGCCTGCGCCAGCCCCTGCCCGGAGCCCAGCCGAGAATCCGCTTCGAGATGCCCCCGGAGCATGAGGCCGGGGACGCGGAGACGTCCGCGGCCGATGCCCGCTTCGGCAGTCCCGGTCCGCGCATGTCGGCCCAGCACCCCTTGTACATGGGCTTTATGGGCACGGTCGGCGTCGGCTTCGCCCTCCTGGTCTACTGGATCGGATCAAATACGACGCAGCTGCTTTTGTGGATCATCACGGCGCTCTTCATCACCCTCGGCCTGGACCCGGTAGTGCGGTGGCTCGAACACCGGAATGTCCCCCGCGCCGCCGGCATCCTCCTGTCCGTGTCCACCCTGGCACTGGGCGTCGCCGCATTTTTCGCCACCCTGATCCCCACGATCGTGCAGCAGGTGACGCAGATCGTGCAGCAGGCGCCCAAGTGGGTCCAGGACTTCATTGACTCGGACTTCTTCCGGAGCATTGACAGCCAGTTCGGCATCCGGGACCGCATCAGCCAGGAGCTGGAGAAGTTCGTCAACAACCCGGACGCCATGGGCGGCATCTTCGGCGGCGTTGTGGGCTTCGGCTCCACCGTGGCAAACGGGATCTTCGGTGCCCTGATCGTGCTGGTCCTGAGCCTGTACTTCCTCGGCGCCCTCCCTGCGATGAAGAAATGGGGCTACCGGCTCGCGCCGCGCTCGCGGCGGGCCCGGGTAGAAGCCCTGTCCGAGGAAATCACCGGTTCGGTGGGCAACTACGTGATCGGCCAGGCCGCCGTGGCAGTGCTGAACGCGACGTTCGCGTTCATTGTGATGTCGATCATCGGAGTGCCTTTTGCAACGCTGCTGGCGTTCGTGGTGGCCCTGCTGGCCTTCATCCCCCTCGTGGGCGGCATGATTGCCGGGTGCCTGGTGACGCTCGTTGCCCTAACCGCCGGCTGGCAGACCGCGCTCGTCTTCGCTATCTGCTATTTCGCGTACCTCCAGTTCGAGGCCTACTTCATCTCTCCGCGGATCATGCAGAAGGCCGTGGCGGTCCCCGGCGCCGTCGCCGTCATCTCCGTGATCGCCGGCGGCAGCCTCCTGGGCGTCCTCGGAGCCTTGATCGCCATTCCCACTGCGGCGGCCATCATGCTGCTGGTCAAGGAAATCCTCATCGCGCGCCAGGACAGCCGCTGACGGGGCTCCCCGATCGGTTTTTCGCACTGAAACAGGACAGCCGCACCGTGGTCCACGGTGCGGCTGTCCTGTTTCGGTGCGGTTTTTCTCTCTTCGCGCCGTTGGCGGCTCAGGCGTGTGCCGTGGCGACCGGCCCGTCCCATTCCTGCGGCAGCACCGTTCGGGCACCCCCTGTGGCGCCGCCGGGGATGACCTCGTCCACGATTTCGTTGAGAACCCGCCCGGCGTACTTCTCCCCCACCCACAGGTGCTTGGCGCCGTCGACCCCCACCACCTGAGCCTGCGGCACCAGCGCGAACCTCGCGGCCGCAGCCGCCGGCTGCAGGTAGTCGTCGTGCTCGGGGACCAGGACCTTCAGCGGCTTGCCGGCCTCGGCCCATTCCTTCAGGTGCACTTCCGTGGCCCGGTGCAGCGGGGGCGAGAGCAGCACAGCCCCCTCGATTTCCGAGGCGACGGGCTCGGCGGCGCCGTACATCAGGGCCAGCTCGGTGCCGAAGGACCAGCCGACCAGCCACCGGTTCGGCAGGCCGCGGTCCACGGCGAACTGCACCGCGGCCTCGACGTCGAGACGCTCGCCGATGCCTTCCTCGAAGGCTCCCCCGCTGGTTCCCCGCGGCGATGAGGTGCCGCGTGTGTTGAAGCGCAGGACGGCGATTCCCGCGAGGGCGGGCAGCCGGTAGGAGGCCTTGCGGTAGACGTGCGAATCCATGAAGCCGCCGTGCGTCGGCAGCGGGTGCAGCGTGATGAGTGTTGCCTTGATTCCGCCGGTTTCCGGGACGGCGAGCTCGCCCACCAGCCGGTGCCCGTCCGACGTGCGGAGTTCGACGTTCTCGCGGCGGGCAGGCAGGACCGTGGAGGCGCGGATGGCAGTGGGAGCAGAGGGCTGGGTGAAGACGTACGACGCGGGATCAAAGCTCATGCTGACCAGCTTAGCGATACCGGTAGCTCCGCGAAGTCCAGCAGTTGCTGTGCCAGTGGCGCCGCTCGGCGAGACCCGCGGCGGCGCCAAAGAGGTGGTCCTCGGACCAGACCACCAGGTGGGCGATTCCCGGCAGCACGGCGGTGGAGCAGCCCGGGCAGATGTAGGTCTTCTCGGCGCGGCCCGCGGTGATGGGGCGGACCATCCATTCGCCGTCCGGTGCGCTCTCGCGGCGGGCGAAACCCGAGCGGGCGCGCTCCAGGTCAAGTTCCGGTGCCGGGCCGTGCTTGGCTCCGGCGGCTTTGCTCTTTCCGGGCACTGTGCCCTTGCCGGAGCCTGTCTTCGCAGAACCGGCGCGGCGGGGTCGGTTGGAACGGGGCATGCCTCCATTCTGCCCCAGTCCGGCTGCCCCTCATTGCCGCCCCGCCAGGCCGCCGCCCGCGCAGGCGGTAGAGTTGACCGGGTGCGTTTAGTCATAGCCCGCTGCTCCGTTGATTACGTCGGCCGCCTCAAAGCCCACCTGCCGCTGGCCACCAGGCTGTTGCTGGTCAAGGCCGACGGTTCGGTCCTGGTCCATTCCGACGGCGGGTCCTACAAGCCGCTGAACTGGATGAGCCCTCCTGCGTCCCTGCGGGTCTCCACACCGGATGAGGTCGACGTCGAGGTCGGCGTCGTCGAACAGTGGACGGTCCAGTCGGCCAAGACCGATGACCGGCTCATCATCAACATCCACGAACAGCTGCACGATACCTCCCACGAACTGGGCCAGGACCCCGGCCTGATCAAGGACGGCGTCGAGGCGGACCTCCAGCGGCTCCTGGCCGCCCAGATCGAACTGCTGGGCACCGGGTTCTCGCTGATCCGCCGGGAGTACTTCACCGCGATCGGCCCCGTGGACATCCTGGCCCGGGACGCGGACGGCGCCACCGTGGCCATTGAGCTCAAGCGCCGGGGCGACATCGACGGCGTCGAGCAGCTCACCCGGTACCTGGAACTGCTGAACCGGGACCCGCTGCTGGCCCCGGTCCGGGGAATCTTCGCAGCCCAGCAGATCAAGCCGCAGGCCAAAGTCCTCGCCAAGGACCGCGGAATCGACTGCGTGACCCTGGACTACGACGCCATGCGCGGCGTTGACGACAGCGAATCCCGGCTCTTTTAAGCACCCTGCGGCAGGCTTTCCTCGGGGACGATTCGCGTTAAGACGTTCTTTGCACAATTTTTATGCAATTCTTCCGTTCGCCCGTTGACCTGACGCAAGTGTCATGAAATTCTTATACGAGTCTTTGTGTAGGTGTTTTTTCATGCTCGCAAGACATGTTGCGAGCGTGAAGCTCCTGCCGCCACGGTCCGTGAATCCGGTTCCGTTGCCAAAGGTTCTTCTCGCAGAGTGACCAAGTCCGGTGCGAAGTGCGCCGGATTTATTCAAGATCCACAATGAGGAGAAACAAATGGCTCAGGGAACCGTCAAGTGGTTCAACGCAGAAAAGGGCTTCGGCTTCATCACCCCGGATGACTCCGATGGCGATGTCTTCGTTCACTACTCCGAGATCCAGACCGGTGGCTTCAAGACCCTCGACGAGAACCAGCGTGTTCAGTTCGAGATCGGCCAGGGCGCCAAGGGCCCCCAGGCCACCGGCGTAACGCTGGTCTAGTCTGCCGTCGGGAAGTGCTTTAGGGCATTTCCGGCACCAGGAATGATCCCCGGCATTTATGCCGGGGATCATTTTTTTGTGCATTCTTGGGCGCGGCGTTTCAGCTTGTCCGCATTGGCCCGGATGCATTCTTCAGCCGAATTCCGCACTAACCCGGGGCACTAACCCGCCGGGCCCTGCCTAACGCACCAAAGTGCGCAGCAGGCGGGCACTTTGCCGGACGGACAACCCGGGAAGGTACGCGCGGCTCAGGGCCCGGCCCATCGCCGGCAATTGCAACGGATCCTGGTAGTAGAGGTACAGCGTGCGGTAGTCCGGTTTGAAACGCGACTTGAAGGTTGCCAGCGAGCGGAAGCCGTAGACGGGTTCCAGGGCCCTGCCCACCACGTCCAGGATCCCGGCCAGCCCCTCCGGCCCGGCGTCGCTGCCGCCGGAGTCGCTGCCGGAGTCGCCTCCGGAGTCGCCGCCGCCGGCACTGTCTCCGTCACGGTCCTTCGCCAGCGGCGAGCCGGACAGGGAGATCACCTCAACCGTGCGCTTGAGCTCCAGCACGGCGGAAGCAATGAGGAACTCCATGACACCGGGGAACGCCTCGCCGCGCCGGCGCATGAAGTCCAGGGTCCAGCTCACGAGCTGTCCGTCCGCGTACACCGGCAGCCAGCTCGTAACGCCCTGCACGCGTCCGGAGGCGTCCACCGCCAGGCAGCACAGCACCTCGTCGTCGTCGAGCTCGTCGATGCTGCCGAGCGTGAAGCCCATCTCCGGCACGTGCTTTTGCGCCGCCCACTCTTCGGAGACCTCGCTGAGCTGGGTCCGCAGCGGGGCCGGGAATTCGCTGTAGCGCCCCCATACGGCCTGGACACCGGTCTTCGCGGCACGGTTCAGGGCGGTGCGGACGTTTTGCCATTCCTTGCCCTTGAACTCGAGTTCGCGCACAGCGAGCCTGGTTTCCTGGGCCACGGCCACGCGGCGGAATCCGCGGGCCCGGAGCATCGGCCAGAGGCCGGCGGTGCAGGAGTAGAAACACGGGATCAGGGCGTGTTGGGCGCAGTAGCGCATGAAACCCGCCGCGGTCTCCTCGTGGAGGGCGGCGGATCCGAACGGGCCCGCCAGCGTCAGGGCCACGTTGCCGTGCTGCTGATAGGCCACGCCGCCGCGCCGGTCCGGCGTAAACCAGTATTTGTTCGGTTCCCAGAGCGCCATCCAGGACAGTGAGTCCCCGCCTTGGCGGATCAGGTCACGGGCCGTGTCCCGGTCCCCGGAGCCGACGTCGGTGCTGTGTCCGGTACCGTGCAGCCGCCGCCGCAGCACCAGCCAGACCGCCGCCAGGGCCACCCCCCAGAAGATGATGCCGGCATAGGCGAACAGAAATGACTCGACGGCGTTGCGGTTCTGGAACAACCTGCTGTAGGCGCCCGGAATGGGCAGCGGCAGGTACTGCCGGGCGAGTTCCGCCGCGAGGCCCAGCAATCCCCCGTCGCGGTCCATCCCGCCGGCGGCGAGCCAGGCCACCGAATAGGCCCCGGCGAGCACCAGCCACGTGCCCCCGACCACGATGCCCAGGATCCGCCTGGCCCGCGGAGCAGTCTCGACCCGGAACTGCCGGCGGTTAAGCCAGAGCAGCACAACGAGCAGCAACGGGACGGCCACGAGCGGAAGGACGCGGACGAAGCCGGAGCCCATCACGGCCGTGTGCGGCTGGCTGGCGTAGTGCGGAATCCGGGCGAACAGGGCCAGGTACACGGCGGCCAGGGCTGTCACGCCAAGCTGGACGATGATCGCGATCCGCAGGGCCAGGCGGCGGCCCTGCCGCATGCCGTCAGCACAGATCAACAGCAGGACCACCGGGACAACCGCCAGTGCAAGGCCCAGCGGACCGGCGAGTCCGGCGCGGCCGGCCTCCAGGCAGCTGACGTCCACCGTCCCTCCGCAGTTTTCCTCCAGCTGGCCCAGCGTGGGCAGCGGGTTCAGCACGACGTCGCGCAACAGGGCCAGGGGCCCGGTGGGGCTGCTGACGGCGGCCGTGAGGATCGGCCCCACCGCGAAGATCGCGACCGTGAGGGCCAGCAGGTTGCGGGTCTCGCGTCCGGTTGAACGGTGCCGGTGCAGGGTCCCCCGGTCGCCCTGGATCCACCAGCCCGCGGCCAGGCCGGCAAGGGCACCGGCGAGCCCAACCACTGTCTCCGGATGCCCGACGTAGAGCACCAGCAGCAGGGACGCGGACAGGCCGGCGGTCCGCAGCCTGCGTTGCCACAGCGTGGGTAGCAGGCCGCTGGCGGCCAGGGCCACGGCCAGGACGGCGGCGTAGGGGCCAATCAGCCGGGCGTTGACCATGGGCCCCAGCCAGCCGTCGCCGACATACCGGGCCAGCTGGGTAACCAGCAGGAACACCGTCACAGCAGCGAACTGGCCTACAAAGAAGAATACGGCCGTCCGCAGGGTCCCCAGATGCCGTTCAGCGAGACCCAACAGCAGGAGGATCATCAGTGATGCGGCCAGGTAGGCCAGCAGGTTGGTGGCGAAAAACAGCGAGGTGAACAAGGACCACCAATGCCCCGCTTTCAGCCCCGAAGCGTTGACGGACGCTACGGGCAACAGGGCGTCGGGCGGGCCCGACAGGAAGCTGCCCGTGACGGCCCCGACACCGAGGAAGGCCGCGAGGACCGCCAGCGTGAAGGGTACGGCACGGAAATGCGCCAGCGTCCGGCGCAGGCCCTGGCGCCAGACACCCTGCAGCGGCGGGATCTCCGGCCCCGGGGCCGCCGCGGTCCGGTTACTCCCGGTCTTGGCCTGGCTCATGGCGCGATCCCCCAGCGTCGGGCCAGGAAGTCCAGGCCGCCGGGAAGGCCGCCGGATGCCACGTCCCAGGAGTGCCCAGCGTTGGCGATCCGGTGTGTTTCAACGCTGAACCCGGCACGGCGTGCCGCCTCGGAGAGCACGTCCATGTAGCCGGTGAACTGCGGATCGCGGTCTCCGGCGGCGAAATACACGCCGTGGCCGTCGAAGCGGTGTTCCGCCATGACGCGCAGCGGGGTCAGCTGGTCGAAGGCCGCGGCGTCGGCGCCGAAGGAGGCCTCAATGGTCTTGGCCCGCACCTTCGCGAGGGCCGGCTCCTCCTCGCTGGAGAAGGCCAGCGCCGCGCTGTAGACGCCGGGATGCCTCGTGACCATCTGCATGGCGCACGTGCCGCCGAAGGAGAAACCGCCCGCGGCCCACCGGCGGGGATCCGGGTCGACGTCGAGCGTGCGCTTGATCCAGTCCGGAACGTCCCGCGCCAGGAAGGTGTCCGCCTGGGCAATCCGGCTGTCCATGCACAGCGTGTTTCCCGACGCCGAGCCGTTGGGATCGACCACCACCGTTACGGGCGCCACCCCGGCGTGCTCCGCGGCGAACCGGTCGAGCCGGCTCCGGAGTGCGCCGCCAGTCAGCCAGTCGGCAGGACCGCCCGGCTGGCCGGAAAAGAGGACCAGCACCGGCAGCGCAGGCCGGGGGGAACCCAGGTAGGCCGGAGGGAGATAGACGTAGGCGTCCCGGCTCTGGAAGCCGGAGACGGTGCCCGGGATGACCGCCTTGCGGATGACGCCGTCGGGAAGGTGGTCCGGCGCCTGCCAGTTGGTGAGCCCGGTGGCGGCAGGGGCGCCGGCGGCGCGCGTCAGGCCGGCCTCGAGCGGCTGGATCCGGGCTGCGGCCGCTCCGGTGAGGTCGCCGACAGTGTGGTTCAGGCCGAAGTAGATGTTGATCTGGACGGCGGACAGCGCGAGGACGGCCAGGAAGGCGGCCGTGGCTGCTGCGCCTGAACGCCAGCGACGGCTACGGCCCGGATTAGTACCGGTCGGATTAGTGCCGGTCGGATTAGTGCCGGTCCGTCCGCGGCCCCAGAGTCCAAGCAGGCGCATGAGCCACAGCAGCAGGGCGAGGACGCCGGCAACGGACCAGGCCAGGGTCTCCCACGGCAGTTCGGCAGGGAAGACGGTGACGGCGTAGAGCAGGAACCAGTGCACGGCCGCGACGAGCGCCGCGGCGAGCAGGGTCATGGCAGCCGCGACGGCCACGGCCGCGCCGGGAGCGCGGCGGCCCGTGCGCCGGAAACCCGTGTGCCGGAGGGCAACGTGAGTCAGGAGGTAGGCCAGGCCCGCCGCGGCGGCTGCCCACACGATCCACACCACCGGGCCGTCGACCAGGCTAAGGCCATCGAGGTAGTCCACCGGGGCTAGCGCCAGGTGCCGACGCCGATGACGGGTCCGGCCTCAAGCCAGGATGACAACCCTGTGTAGGCATCGAATCGCATGGCCAGGAGGACCTGCTGGCCCTCGTAGCGGAGCTCCACGATGACGGCGTCGGGCTGGACCTTGAGGAGCTCGGATTCGGTCGGCTTGCGCCGGCCAAGCAGCTCCAGCGAACTGCGCCGGAAGGTGTGCTTGGGGCGGACGCTGAGTGAGACCAGGCGGAACCATTCGAGGTCGTTGTCCTGATAACGACAAACCCCCATCTGCCAGCTGTTTCCAGCCGTGCAGATGGAGGCGTCCACCGTGCCCAGGGCGCGCCGCAGATTGAAGCGGCGCACCCCCGAAAGGCACAGTGCAAATACCAGCAACCCAAACGCAGTTGCCAGGACGATGAACGGCAAACCAATATCGTTCATCAAGGTCGTGCTAGCGGATCCCCGCAGTAGCCGCTTCGCCCATTTGGGCGTTGTCAGCAACAATGACCACCCTGTTGTTGTCGACAGAGAAGAATCCCCCGTCAACAACTACAGCGATGCGGTCACCGGATACCGGCTCGATTGCCAGTTCACCTTCGGCCAGAATCGCCAGCAGGGGCGAGTGGCCGGGCAGGATTCCGATTTCACCATCGCTGGTGCGGGCCTTGACCATCTTGGCCGCTCCGGACCACACAAAGTGGTCCGCTGCGACAATCTCAACCTCAAGCTCAGCCATATTACTTGGTCTGTTCCTGGATCTTGGCCCACTGGCGCTCGACGTCGTCCAAGCCACCGACGTTGAAGAACGCCTGCTCTGCAACGTGGTCAAGGTCGCCGTCGCAGATAGCGGTGAAGCCTTCCACAGTGTCCTTGATGGACACGGTGGAGCCCTCGACGCCGGTGAACTGCTTGGCGGTGTAGGTGTTCTGCGAGAGGAACTGCTGGATGCGGCGTGCACGGGACACGACGATCTTGTCTTCTTCAGAGAGTTCGTCAACGCCAAGGATGGCGATGATGTCCTGAAGTTCCTTGTTCTTCTGCAGGATCTGCTTGACGCGGACGGCCGTGTTGTAGTGGTCGTGGCCGATGTACTGCGGATCCAGGATGCGTGAGGTCGACGTCAGCGGGTCAACGGCCGGGTACAGACCACGGGAAGCGATTTCACGGGAAAGTTCCGTGGTCGCGTCGAGGTGTGCGAAGGTCGTGGCCGGAGCCGGGTCGGTGTAGTCATCTGCGGGAACGTAGATGGCCTGCATCGAGGTGATGGAGTGGCCCTTGGTGGACGTGATGCGCTCCTGGAGGAGGCCCATCTCGTCAGCCAGGTTGGGCTGGTAGCCCACGGCCGACGGCATGCGGCCGAGGAGGGTGGAAACCTCGGAGCCTGCCTGGGTGAAGCGGAAGATGTTGTCGATGAAGAGCAGCACGTCCTGGTTCTGCACATCGCGGAAGTACTCCGCCATGGTCAGGGCGGACAGTGCAACGCGCAGACGCGTTCCCGGCGGCTCGTCCATCTGGCCGAACACAAGGGCGGTGTCCTTGAGGACGCCGGCCTCTTCCATTTCGACCCAGAGGTCGTTACCTTCACGGGTACGCTCGCCGACACCGGCGAACACCGAGGTGCCGCCGAAGTTGCGGGCAACACGGGTGATCATTTCCTGGATCAGCACGGTCTTGCCGACGCCGGCACCACCGAACAGGCCGATCTTGCCACCCTTGATGTACGGGGTGAGGAGGTCGATCACCTTGATGCCGGTTTCCAGCATCTCGGTGGAGCCTTCCAAGGTCGCGAAGGCCGGAGCCTTGCGGTGGATAGGCCAGCGTTCGCTGATCTGGAGTTCGGACTCGGCAACGTCGAGGGGCTGGCCCAGCACGTTGAAGATGTGGCCCTTGACGCCGTCGCCCACGGGCACGGAGATCGGGGCACCGGTGTCCACCACGTTGGTACCGCGGACAAGTCCGTCGGTGGCCTGGAGGGAGATGGCACGGATCAGGTTGTCACCCAGGTGCAGGGCAACCTCGAACGTGATGGTTCGGGTCTCACCGTTGAGAGTGATCTCGGTGGTGAGTGCGTTGTAAATCGAGGGGATTGCGTCAGCCGGGAATTCGACGTCGACAACCGGGCCAATAACACGTGCAATACGACCGGTAGCACCGGACGTTGCGGCTACGTGATCGGTAGCAGTGGCAGTCATCTCTCTCACTTCACTCAGTAGATGGCGTGGGGTTAAGTTTATCTTTTGGTGCAGGTACAGCTGGATCCGGGCTCGTGCTGGCTAGGACGCGGACAACGCGTCGGCACCGGCAACGATTTCGGAAAGCTCCTGCGTAATTTCAGCCTGACGGGCAGTGTTGCGCAGACGCGTGTACTTCTTGATGAGATCCGTCGCGTTGTCGCCGGCGGACTTCATCGCACGCTGGCGGGCTGCAAGCTCGGAAGCTGCTGCCTGCAACATGGCGGCGAAGATACGTGATTCGATGTAGCGCGGCAGCAGGGCATCGAGAACCTGCTCCGTTTCCGGCTCGAATTCGTAGAGGGGCAGCAGGTCCGATTCGGACGCGGCTTTCTCTTCGACAACCTCGAGCGGCAGCAGACGGACGACCGTCGGCTCCTGGGTCACCATCGACTTGAAGCGGGTGTAGACGACGTGGATTTCGTCGACGCCGCCCTCTTCGTAGGCGTTAGCGAATTCGGCCAGCAGTGCTTCACTGACTTCGCGCGCGGTCGCAAACTCCGGTGCATCCGTGTTGCCGGTCCATACGCGAGCGTATTCACGGTTCCGGAAGTCGAAGTACGCCTGCGCCTTGCGGCCGACCAGGAACGTCTTGACTTCCTTGCCTTCCCCGTGGAGCAGCTCGTTGAGGCCTTCGGCCTGCTTGAGGACACTCGCCGAGTAAGACCCCGCGAGGCCACGGTCCGAGGTGATGACCAGGACGGCGGCCCGGCGGATCTGCGCCGGCTCGGTGACCAGGGGGTGGTCGATTTCGCTCTGGCTTGCGACAGCAGAAACGGCACGCGTGATCGCGTTCGCGTAAGGCAGTGAAGCTGCTACGCGTGCGCGGGCCTTGCCGATGCGCGAGGTAGCGATCAGTTCCATCGCCTTGAAGATCTTGCGCATCGACGTCGTCGAGCTGATCTTCTGGCGGTAGACCCGGATCTGGGCTCCCATACTTATCCTTTCCTAAGATCCCGATGGCCGGGACTGCCGGAACCCGTGCGGGTCCCGGCAGTCCCTGCCAGCGAAACTAGCGCTTCTGCTTGACGATTTTTTCCTGGTCGACCTGATCCTCGCCGATGGGGGCGTGCTCCTCGTGCCCCGCACCGACCAGGAGGTTGTCTCCCTCGCCGAAGAAGCCCTTCTTGAAGTCCACGATTGCGGTCTTCAGTGCTTCAGCGGTGTCATCGTCCATGACGTTGGTCTGGGCCAGCGTCGTCAGGATGGAGGACTTGTGCTTGAGGTGCTCCAGGAACTCGGTCTCGAAGCGGTTGATGTCTTCAACCGGAACCTCGTCCAGGTGGCCGTTGGTGCCGGCCCAGATGGAGACGACCTGGTTCTCGACCGGGAACGGCGAGTACTGGCCCTGCTTGAGCAGCTCCATCAGGCGTGCACCGCGGGTCAGCTGCTGGCGCGATGCGGCGTCCAGGTCCGAGGCAAACATGGCGAAGGCCTGCATGTCGCGGTACTGGGCCAGTTCCAGCTTCAAGGTACCGGAGACCTTCTTCATGGACTTGACCTGGGCGGCGCCACCAACACGGGAGACGGACACACCGACGTCAACAGCGGGGCGCTGGTTGGCGTTGAAGAGGTCCGACTGCAGGAAGATCTGGCCATCGGTGATGGAGATCACATTGGTCGGGATGTAGGCGGAAACGTCGTTTGCCTTGGTCTCGATCAGCGGCAGACCGGTCATCGAGCCTGCACCGAGCTCGTCGGAGAGCTTGGCACAACGCTCCAGCAGACGGGAGTGCAAGTAGAAGACGTCGCCCGGGTAGGCTTCGCGTCCCGGCGGGCGGCGGAGCAGCAGTGACACTGCACGGTAGGCCTCGGCCTGCTTGGACAGGTCATCGAACACGATGAGGACGTGCTTGCCGCCGTACATCCAGTGCTGGCCGATGGCCGAGCCGGCGTACGGTGCCAGGTACTTGAAGCCTGCGGGGTCGGACGCCGGGGAAGCCACGATCGTGGTGTATTCCAGGGCGCCGTTGTCCTCGAGGGTCTGGCGGACGGCTGCGATCGTGGATGCCTTCTGGCCGATCGCCACGTAGATGCAGCGCACCTGCTTCTTCACGTCGCCGGAAGCCCAGTTGGCCTTCTGGTTGATGATCGTGTCGATGGCAATGGCGGACTTGCCGGTCTGGCGGTCACCGATGATCAGCTGGCGCTGGCCGCGGCCGATCGGGATCATGGCGTCGATAGCCTTGAGTCCGGTCTGCATCGGCTCGTGGACCGACTTACGCTGGGTCACGCCGGGTGCCTGGAGTTCCAGGGCACGGGTGGTCTCGGCCTTGATCTCGCCGAGGTCATCGATGGGCTGGCCCAGCGGGTCAACCACGCGGCCGAGGAAGGCGTCGCCAACCGGCACGGACAGAACCTGCCCGGTGCGGTGGACTTCCTGGCCTTCTTCGATTCCGGTGAAGTCACCGAGGATGATGACGCCGATCTCGCGGACGTCGAGGTTCTGGGCCAGGCCCAGCGTGCCGTCTTCGAAGCGAAGCAGCTCGTTCGCCATGACCGAGGGAAGGCCCTCAACACGGGCGATGCCGTCACCTGCGGTTGTTACACGGCCGACCTCTACGCGCTCTGCGTTTCCGGGTTCGTAGGACGCCGCGAACTCGTTCAACGCATTACGGACGTCGTCGGCGTTGATGGTCAATTCGGCCATCTGCAGTCCCTGCTCTCCTGTTTTCGTGATCATCGTTGCTCACGATGACCGGGGTTTCTTGTCGTTAGGTTGTGCTTGTCCGGCTAGCCGGCAAGCTGACGCTGGAGCTGGCCCAGGCGGCCGGCGACCGAAGCGTCAACCACTTCGTCACCTACCTGGATCCGGATGCCACCGATCAGTGCCGGGTCAACATTCATGTTGATCTTGAGCTCGCGCCCGTAAAGGGCGTTCAGCCCCGCCTGCAGGCGGCTGATCTGCGTCTCCGTCAGCGGACGGGTGACGTCGACCGTTGCAATCCAGCGCTGCTGGCGCTTGGCGGCAAGCTCGGCGAAACGGCGGACCAGCCTGGTGACCTTAAGCCCGCGCGGAGCCGTGACGGCCTGCCCAATCAGGACTTTCGCGTCCTCGCTCGCACCGGGTACGAGTTTGTCGGCGAGGGACACCTTGGCGGCCGGGCTGGCCTGCGGCTCGGACAGAGCACGCTGGACCTCGTGGCTGGACTCAACGGCCTGGTTGAAGGAGAACAGATCGTTCTCCAGCGATTCCAGTCCGCTGAGCCCGGAGGCAGAGACGGCCGACTTGTTCTCGGCAACAGCGATGACCACCGAAGCGGCAAGAGTCTCGAGTGCATCGCCGATATCCCGTGCCGATGCCCAGCGGGAGCTGGCCAGTCCGGCTGCGATTTCAACAGCGTCAGCGGATACTTTCCCGCCGAAGAGCTGCTTGACCAGCGCCGACTTTTCGTCACCGCTGCGGGACGGGTCAGTCAAAGCACGGCGCAAGCCGGCCGAGCTGTCCACGGTTCCCAGGATTCCGAAGAGTTCCTTTGCCAACTGCAGCGACGCGGTGGGAAGCTTGGCCTCCAGTGCCGCCAGCGCAGCGGCCAGCGATTCGCTCGATACACCTGCCATTACTTAGCTACACCCGCGTTCTGGTTCTCCAGATCTGCCAGGAAGCGGTCCACCACTCGGGCCGACCGTGCATCGTCGCTCAGTGCCTCGCCGACGATGCGGCTCGCCAGCGTCGTGGCCAGCGTGCCGACCTCCGCGCGGAGCGACACAACGGCCGCCTGGCGCTCGGATTCGATCTGCGTGTGGGCCTGCGCGGTGATGCGGGCAGACTCGGCAGCCGCCTTCTCCTTCAGCTCTGCAAGGATCTGGGCGCCTTCGGCGCGTGCTTCCTCGCGGATGCGGTTGGCTTCGGTGCGGGCTTCCGTGAGCTGCGCCTTGTACTCTTCGAGCGCTGCGGAGGCCTCGGCCTGGGCCTTTTCGGCCTTGGCGATACCGCCCTCGATGGCTTCGGCCCGCTCTGCGAAGGTCTTCTCGAACATCGGGACAACGTACTTGACCACGATGAACAAGAGGAGCGCAAAGCCGGCGAAGACGACAAGCATTTCCCAAGGATTGGGAACGAGGGGGTTAGTACCGCCTTCGGTGGCGGCTGAGATGATCGCTTGATTCATATTTCACCCGTCCTTATCTACTCGGTTCTGGATGTTCGGTTGTTCTGTTTACTTAAGAACGAACGCGAAGACCAGGCCAAGGATGGCGAGGGCTTCAGTCAGCGCGAGGCCGAGGAATGCGATCGGCTGCAGGACGCGCTGGGCTTCCGGCTGACGTGCCACACCGTTGATGTAAGCGGCGAACACGAGACCCACACCGATACCACCGCCGATGGCGGAGAGGCCGTAGCCGATGAGGTTGAGGGAGCCGTTGATGGAGCCTTCCATTTTTCTTCCTTTCAAGATGCCACCCATGTGGCAGGTTGTTTGGGTTGCTTCATCCCCGTGAGGGGAAGACTATGTTGTGCCGGCTGGGGTTGTGCCTTCTGGCGTGTGCGCCTGAAGGCCTTCGCCTAGTGGCTGTCGGCGTGCAGCGCGCCTTCGATGTAGATCGCGGTCAACAGCGTGAAGACGTAGGCCTGCAGCACCATGATCAGCGCTTCGAGCATGTACATGGCGATCGCACCGCCAAGGACGAGTACGGACGCGCCCTTGAGGAGGACGTTTTCCTGCATCACGAGGTATTCGATGCCCGCACCGGAGATCATGATGATCAGGTGGCCGGCCAGCATGGTGGCGAACAGACGGAGGCTGTGCGTGACCGGGCGGACCAGGAAGTTGGAGATGATCTCGATCGGTACGACGATCGGGAGAATGTAGAACGGCACACCGGACGGAACCGTGGCCAGCTTGAAGTACTTCAGGCCGCTCTTCCGGATGCCGACGGCGATCCAGGTGACGTACACGATCGCGGCGAGCACATAGGCACCGCCAACGTGCGAGAAGGTGGGAAGCTGGATCAGCGGGATTGCACCGTAGATGTTGTTCACGAGGATGAAGAAGAAAAGCGTGAACAGCAGCGGGACATACTTCATGAAGTCCCGGCCGCCGATAATGTCCTTGGCGATGCTGTTGCGGACGAAGCTATAGGCGGCCTCGCCAGCGAACTGCAGCTTGCCGGGAACCAGCTGCTGCTTCCGTGCAGCGATCACAAAGAATGTACCGATAATGACGACCGACAGGATTACCAGCAGCATCTGCTTGGAAAATCCGTCGGCAGCACCCCAGGGGATGATAGCCGGCAGGTGAAGTTCTTCAATTCCAGGAGGCGTGAAGGTTCCTGAATCTTGGGCCGGGAGCGCAAGCGCGATCAACGCGTTTCCTCTCTGCAGTGTCCATCATTGGGCGTTGGGCGGGGACCGGCGACATTGGTGCCCGCCTCTCCCCCTGTGAAATTATTTGGCATTACTGTTCCTCGTCCTGGGACGGGCCACGTGCAGCAGTGCCGTCATCAGCTGAAGTTCTGTTACTGGTGAGGCCGTGCATATGAGAAAGATAGAACCCTCCCGCAGCTCCAAGCAGAGCGCCTGCGAGCACAATCCAGCGGGTTCCCCACAGATTATCCAGTCCCCACCCTATCAAACTCCAGACGATGATTCCGCCAACAATGTAGCTGAAGACGGCGATTCCGGCGTTGTATCCGCCGTCGCTTCCGTCGGTCGATACACCGGGGGCACCGGACGTAGTTTTGGGTGATTTGGCTGGCTGGTTTTCTGGTCCGGTACGTGGTCCGGCAACTGGCCTGCGGCCGGATTTGCGGCTAAACATCGGTGCCGCCTTTTCGCGTTTCGGGATCGTTGTAAATCTGGAGCCTGGCCTTGCTGAAACCGTAAATTTCGGCTGCCTGCCAGAACACGACAGTGACGACGGCGCCGATCAGGAACCAGCGGCCGTGCAGCCAGGCCGGGGCGCCGATGACGAAGAGGACCACGGCGAAGCCGACAACCTTGACGAAGTACGTCGCGACGAACAGTCCGATCGCTCCCGAGGGGTTGTTGCGTCCGACGAAGTGGCCCACCGCGAGGCTGATGGCAAAGAAGGCCATCACCAGCGCGCCGCCGAACAGGGCGGACCAGAGCCCCACGGCGCCGTTAAAGATGAAGGCGGCCGTGCCGGTCAGCACCAGTGCTGCGGCGGAGGCCGCGGAGCTCATTGCCAGCAGCCTGAGCCACAGGGATTTTGTGGGGCCGGAGACGCCAACGGGTCCGTTGCCGGAAGCGGGTTCCGGTTCGGCGTTGGAGGTCATCAGATCCCAATCGTCGCTGGCGTATTGCTGGTCAAGGCAGGCGGCGAAGTACCGCCCCTGAATTCTACATTAGATAGAAATTATTCGGAAAAGCGCGTCGGAGCGGGTTCCCCGGGCATGCCGGTCAGGCTATTCGGGAGTGCGGGCCATCTGCCTCGGCCCGCGCTGGCGCAGGTACGGCCAAGCAGTCGCCACGGCCATGATTGCCGCGGCGGCCAGATCGACGGCGAGGACTATGTGCCAGGGGAAGATCGCGAAAGCGAGGCCGCCGAAGGCAAGGATGCAGGTCCACAAGTACATCAGCACGACGGCGCCGCGGTGCGAGTATCCGATGTCCAGGAGTTTGTGGTGCAGGTGTCCGCGGTCCGCCGACCACGGCGACCGGCCCAGCGCTGTCCGCCGCACCACCGCCAGGCACAGGTCCAGCAGCGGCAGGAACAGCACCGCGAACGGCAACAGGATGGGGATGATCGTGGGAATGCCGTTGGCCCGGTCGTAGAGGCCTGAGCTGATCTGGCCGGTCGAGACGACGCCGGCCGAGGCCATCAGCAGGCCAATCAGCATGGCCCCGGAATCGCCCATGAAGATTTTGGAGGGGAACCAGTTGTGCGGCAGGAAGCCGACGCAGCTGCCGACCACGACGGCGGTCAGCAGGGTGGCGAGGTCCGAGCGGTCCAGCAGGACGGCTGTGCGGTGGACCCAGTAGGCCGTGAGGAAGAACGCCGCTCCGCCGATGATCGCCACGCCCGCGGCGAGCCCGTCCAGTCCGTCGATGAAATTGAACGCATTCATGGTGGTGACGATCAGCCCGGCCGTCAGCACAATGCTCACGGCCTCGTTCTGGATCACGATCGGCTCTGGAATGAACGGGATGATCGTCATCCGGACCCCCCAGGTGGCCACGACCAGTGCCGCTGCGCTTTGGCCGATCAGCTTGACCCACCACCTCAGGTCCAGCAGGTCGTCCGCCACGCCGACAACGACGATCACCGCGGCCCCGGCCAGGATTCCCCATGGCGCCGTGTTGTTCCGGAAGATGTCCTTGACGAAGAACGAATTGCTCGCCGTGACCAGGGCAACCAGCACGCCCGCGAAGATGCCGAGGCCGCCGAGCCGGGAGATCGGGGTGGAATGCATGTCGCGGCTGCGGATCGGGGAATACAGCTCCAGCTTGTTGCCCGCGAGCCGGGCACCCCATGTCGCCGCGTAGGTCACGATCGCTGCCGTCAGCATCATGAGCAGGTACATGATCACGGGACGACCACCAGCCAAACGCCGTCAGTACCGTCAGCACAGGCACCGCACGCCGGCACGTCCCGCAGCACCGGACGCGCCGGTGAGCTGCGGAAATGGGGTGGATTCGATTGCGGTGGAACTGTCTTTCGAAAAATGAAACTTCTCCGTCGCCGTGCGCAGGGCAGGCAGTGCGTAGTGCCTGACAGGGCTGTATTACAGTGGACTCTAGTCAAGATACTAATGCCAACGGCCACCTGTCTTCGCGTCACACGGCCCTCTGCCGGCGGGAAAACCACTGACGGTCGTGCTGAAAGGACCCCGCGATGACCCCCTCGGTTGCAGTCGCTGCCGTGACGTTTGACCGTCCCAGGGAGCTGGCGGTCCTGATGGACGCCATCAACAACCAGACCGCTCCAGTGCAGTCCATTTGCCTCGTCGACAGTGGCACCGTGCCGTCGACGGACGTTGCCGGCCAGCACGCCAACGTGGACTATGTCCGGTCCGAGGCAAACCTCGGCGGCGCCGGCGGATTCTCGTTGGCCATCCTCAAGGCCGTGGCCAGCGGGGCTGACTGGATCTGGATGATGGACGACGACGCCGAGCCGGCAGATCCCGACTGCCTTGCCACGTTGCTCCGTGAGGCCCAGGAACGTGGTCTGGACGCCGTCGTGCCCCTCGTGGTGGCCCCCGGCCACCCGGACCAGCTGTCCTTTTTCTTCCGGCTGGACGGCAAGGTCACGCATGAGCGCGCGGAGGTGGAAAAGGTCGGATTCCTGCCCGACGACGGGCACTTCTTCAACGGCGCCCTGATCCGTTCCGATGTCTTCTTCAAAGTCGGCCTGCCGGACATGCGCCTTTTCATCCGTGGCGACGAGGTGGACTTCACGCTCAGGCTCAGGAAGGCCGGGATCCGCTTCGGCACGGTGACCACCGCCGCCATCACGCACCCGCACGCCTTCGCTGAGACCAAGCACGTCTTCGGTGCGCGGTGGCACGTGATCGTTCCGGATTCCGCCTTCAAGCGCTACTTCTACTACCGGAACCGCGGGTACATGATCCGCCGCCACTTCCGGGTCAAGTCCTTCATCGCGGATGTGGGCGGCTACCTCGGCTACTTCCTGCGCAGCGGCGACTTCCGCGGGCTCGCTGACTGGTTCCGCGCGTTTTCTGCCGGGCTCCGCGGCAAGGGCTTCGGCCCGCTGGAGGACCAGAAGTTCTGACCGTGGTCCCCCGCCCGCAGCCCCGCCGGCAGCCTAGGGCTGCCGGCGCAGGCGCCGGCGGAGCAGCAGGCCCAGCAGCACCCAGGGTTCGCCGAACACCCGGTAGGCTACCCGCTGCGGGTGGAGCATGAGCCGCCAGGCCCATTCGAGTCCGAGCCGGCCGATCCAGCGCGGCGCCAGTTTCTGCACACCGGCAATCTGTTCGATGGCGCCGCCGACGGTGCAGTAGACCGCAGGCGGAAGCGCGGCAAGCCGGCGGGCCATGACCTGCTCCTGCAGCGGCATCCCGAGGCCCAGCAGCACAAGCTGCGGGCGCAGCCGGTTCAGCCATTCGACCGCGGCTTCCTCAACTTCCTTGTTCCAGCCTTCGCCGGGCATCCCGTCGACCCGCGCCCCGGGGACGATCTCCCGCAGCCTGGCCACGGCACCGGCGTTGGCCACGGCGCCTGCACCGATGACCGCAATGCGCTCCAGTCCCGCGACATTGCCGAGCGCGGGAATCCAGTCGGTCGACCCCAGCCGGTAGTCCATCACCGGTTCCCTGCCGTCGTCCTCTTCGCCGGTCTTCGCCCAGAGCCAGAGCACCGGTGCGCCGTCGATCAGGACCACGTCGCTGCGCTCATAGAAAGAGCGGAAGGCAGGATCGGAGTGCAGCAGCGTCACGCTGTGCAGGTTGTGCCCCACCACGATCCGGGTCCGGCCCTCGGCCATGAACGTGCTGAGGACCGCGGTCAGCTCGGACACCGTCACGGGGGTCGCTTCGACGTCGAGGAAAGGGACGCGCTGACGCTCCAGCGTCATGCGGAACCGGGCTCCGGGGCAGCGTCGCCCAGCGCAGCGGCGGACTCTGCGGCGGCGGACTCTGCGGCCGGCTCCGGAGCGTCCGCAGCATCGGGGGCGTTGCCGTCGATGTCCAGGACGCCGGGCACCACGCCGCGCAGGCGGTCGAGGCTGATGGCTCCCTGCCGGACGACGCGCAAGGGCAGCGCCGTCGCGTCGACGATGGTCGAGGCGAGGGCCTCGGCGCCGTCGGCGGGCCGGGGTCCGCCCTCCAGGTAAACCTCCACGGATTCCGCCAGCTGGGCTTCGGCGTCCGCGGCGGTCTGCGCCGCGGCGTGCCCGGTGCGGTTAGCGGAGGACACCGCGAGGGGTCCGGTAAGCGTCAGCAGGTCCTGGGCGATCTCGTCGGCCGGGATCCGCAGGGCGACCGTGCCCTTGGTCTCGCCGAGATCCCAGTCCAACGACGGCTGGGCATGCAGGATCAGGGTCAGGCCGCCGGGCCAGAACGCCTCGGCCAGCCGCCGCGCCTCGGCCGGAACGTCCGTGGCCAGGCCATCGAGGGCGTTCAGCCTGGGGATCAGCACGGGCGGCGGCATCTTCCGGCTCCGGCCCTTGGAGGCGAGCAGCAGGGTCACGGCAAGGGGTGAAAAGGCGTCGGCCGCAATCCCGTAGACCGTGTCCGTGGGAAAGACCACGCACTTGTTCTCCCGGATGGCCCGTTGGGCGTGCTCAAGTCCCGCAGCGCGCTGCTCGGCCGCCGTGCAATCGTAGCTAGTCGTCACTGGCCTATTCTTTCATCACTTGTCACACGATTTTTCGCGGCCGTAGGCCCTGACGGTGCCAGGACGGCGCTGGTGGCGCGGTCCTTGCCGTTGAGGTCACGGTGCGTTGTCACCTCGGCGAACACCCCGGCGCGTTTGAGCATCGCGGCGATCCATTCCGACTGGACCTCGGCGTGCTCCATCACGAAGTAGCCGCCGGGAACCAGCAGGCGGGCAGCCGAGGCGGCCGCCGCCGTCGGAAGTTCCATCCCGTCCGCTCCCCCGCCGTAGAGCGCCTCGGGCGGGTCGTGCAGCGCCACTTCGGGTTCGTTCGGGATCGCTTCGGCGGGGATGTAGGGCGGGTTGGAGACGACGACGTCGAACGTGCCGTTGTGTTCGGCCAGCGCGTCGCGCAGGTCGCCGCGGATGAGGTGGACGCCCAGGGGAGCCAAGTTTTTCGCCGCCCACGCGTGCGCGAATTCGCTGAACTCGACCGCATGGACTTCCGCGCCGGGAACCTCATGGGCGATCGAGCCTGCAATGGCACCGGACCCGGTGCCCAGGTCCACGACCTTGGGGTGCGCCAGTCCGTCCAGTTGTTTCCTAGCGCTGAGCCAGTCCAGGACCAGCTGCACCACGGATTCGGTCTCCGGCCGCGGGATGAACACACCGGGACCGACGGCGAGTTCGAGGTAGCGGAAGTGCGCCACGCCCGTTATGTGCTGCAGCGGGATCCGCTGCGCCCGTTCGGCGACCAGGTCGGCGTAGCCTTCCGGCGCCGGCGCGTCCCCGAGCATCAGCGCGCGCAGCCGGCCCAGTCCGATGCCGAGCAGGTGCTCCGCCAGGAGCTCGGCGTCCACGCGCGGGCTGGGCACGCCGGCCGCCGCGAGGACCGCCGTCGCCTCGCTGACGGCCTCCGCGAGGCTCGGACCATCACCTGCAGTCATCACCAGTGACCCGCGCCTATTCGCCGATGGCGTCGAGCCGGGACTGCTCGTCCAATTCGATGGCCGACTGGATCACCGGTTCCAGGTCGCCGTTCATGACCTGGTCCAGGTTGTAGGCCTTGTAACCGGTGCGGTGGTCCGCAATCCGGTTTTCCGGGTAGTTATAGGTACGGATGCGCTCGGAGCGGTCCATGGTGCGGATCTGCGACTTGCGCTGCGCCGAGTTTTCGGCGTCGATCAGCTCCTGCTGGTGCGCCAGGATGCGGGCACGCAGCACGCGCATGCCGGCCTCACGGTTCTGCAGCTGCGATTTTTCGTTCTGCATGGCGACGACGATTCCGGTGGGAAGGTGCGTGATGCGCACTGCGGAGTCGGTGGTGTTGACCGACTGCCCGCCGGGACCGGAGGAGCGGTAGACGTCGATCTTGAGATCGTTCTGGTTGATCTCGAGCTCCTCGGGCTCGTCCACTTCGGGCAGCACCAGCACGCCGGCGGCCGAGGTGTGGATGCGGCCCTGGGATTCGGTGACGGGCACACGCTGGACCCGGTGCACGCCGCCTTCGAACTTGAGCCGGGCGTACACGCCTTCGGCCGGATCGTTCGAGCTGCCCTTGACGGCCATCTGGACGTCCTTGTACCCGCCGAGGTCCGACTCGGTGGCAGAGATGATCTCGGTCTTCCAGCCGCGGGATTCCGCGTAACGGCTGTACATCCGCAGCAGGTCCGCGGCGAACAGGGCTGCCTCGTCGCCGCCTTCGCCGCCCTTGACCTCGAGGATCACGTTGCGGGAGTCGTCCGGGTCGCGCGGGATCAGCAGCCGGCGCAGCTTGGCCGCCGCCAGCTCCAGCGCGGCCTCCAGCTCGGGCACCTCGGCCGCAAACTCGGGGTCCTCGTCCGCCATTTCCTTGGCAGCGGCCAGGTCATCGCGGATGCCTTCCCAGCGGTGGTAGGCCTCCACAATGCCGTTCAACTGGGCAGAACGCCGCCCCAGCTTCCGGGCCAGCCGCTGGTCAGCATAGACAGCAGGATCCCCCAGCTGAGCCTGGATAGAGTCGTGCTCATCCAACAGGCCCTGTACGGACTCAAACATTTTCAAACCTCTTTCGACTCTCTCAAGTCTAGTTACTGCAACGCGGGGTCACTTACCGCCCATTCCGGCGGCCCTGATGGGCCGTAGGTGACCCCGCGTTGCTCCGGCCAGGGGGTGGTGAGTTAAACCAGAAGCCGCTCAAAATATGCCGGCCAGGGAGTGCAGTCGATGACTCCCAACCATCGCAAGCTCGGGTTGGGGCCCTCGTCATCTCCCTTGCGGGCCTGCCGGAGCCGGGTGGCTAACGATCGCAGATCGTTGGCCACCCGGCGGAGGGGCGGGGCCGGCATATTTTGAGCGGCGAAAGCCAGCTACTTGTCGTTATCGGACTTCGCACCAAGCGTCGTCTTCTGCACCTGCATGAGGAACTCGACGTTGCTCTGGGTCTCCCGGATCTTGTTGGTCAGCAGCTCAAGGCTCTGCTGCGTTTCGAGTCCGGACAGGACGCGGCGCAGCTTCCACATGATCTTGACTTCCTCGGGGGAAAGCAGGTTTTCCTCACGGCGGGTACCGGACGCGTTGACGTCCACGGCCGGGAAGATGCGCTTGTCCGCGAGCTGGCGGGACAGGCGCAGTTCCATGTTGCCGGTGCCCTTGAACTCTTCGAAGATGACCTCGTCCATCTTGGAACCGGTCTCGACGAGCGCGGTGGCCAGGATGGTCAGCGAGCCGCCGTTTTCGATGTTGCGGGCTGCACCGAAGAAGCGCTTCGGCGGGTACAGCGCTGCGGAGTCCACACCACCGGACAGGATGCGGCCGGAGGCCGGTGCTGCCAGGTTGTAGGCACGGCCCAGGCGGGTCATGGAGTCCAGGAGCACCACAACGTCCATGCCCATTTCCACGAGGCGCTTGGCGCGCTCGATGGAAAGCTCGGCCACGGTGGTGTGGTCGTCGGCGGGACGGTCGAAGGTGGAGGCAATGACCTCACCCTTGACGGTGCGCTGCATGTCCGTGACTTCTTCGGGACGTTCGTCAACGAGCACCATCATGAGGTGGACCTCAGGATTGTTGGTGGTGATGGCGTTGGCGATGGACTGCAGGATGAGCGTCTTGCCGGCCTTCGGCGGCGAAACGATCAGACCGCGCTGGCCCTTGCCGATCGGGGCAACGAGGTCGATGACGCGCGGGCCGATCTTCTTCGGGTCCGTCTCGAGGCGCAGGCGTTCGGAGGGGTAGAGCGGGACGAGCTTCGCGAATTCGACGCGGTCCTTGAGCTCTTCCGGCGTCTTGCCGTTCACCGAGGTGACGCGGACCAGGGCGTTGAACTTCTGGCGGGCGGACTGCTGCTGATTCCCCTGCTGGGCTTCGCCTTCGCGCGGTGCACGGATGGCGCCGACGACGGCGTCGCCCTTGCGCAGGTTGTACTTCTTGACCTGGGCGAGGGAGACGTAGACGTCGTTCGGGCCCGGCAGGTAACCGGAGGTGCGGATGAACGCGTAGTTCTCGAGCACGTCGAGGATACCGGCGACCGGCAGCAGGACATCGTCCTCGGTGACCTCGACGTCGTCGACGTCGGGTCCCTGCTGACGCCCGCGGCGGCGGTCGTTGCGGTCGCGGAAGCGGTCGTTGCGCGAGGAGTTCTCGCGGCTGTCCTGCTGGCCCTGGCGGTCACCGCGGTCGTTGCGGTCACGACGGTTGCGGCGGTTCCGGCGGCTTCCGCCGTCAGAATCATCGCTGTCGCGGGTGTTTTCGCGGGTGCCGGCCGAGTCGTCGCGGCCGCCACGGGTGCGGGTGTCACGGCGCTGGCCGTCTTCGCTGCCGGGCTCGCGCTGTTCGGTGCGCTGTTCAGTACGCTGTTCGCGCTGTTCGGTGCGCTGTTCACGCTGTTCGCGCTGTTCAGTGCGCTGTTCACGCTGTTCAATGGCGGGCTGTTCGGCCTGGGCCTCGACGGCGGTCTGGCCGGCCTCGGTGGCCTGGGCTGCGGCTTCGCCGCGGCGGCGGTTGCGGGTGCGCGGCTGCCTCGTGCGGTCGCTGCCTTCGGTCCCGGAAACGGCAGAACCGGATTCGCCAGTCGCGGAGGCGCCGGAGTCGGTGGAAACCGCGGGGGCTTCAGCCGGGGCGGCGGCGGGTGCCTCAACGGCGGGCGCCGTGACGACTCCGTCGCTGCCTGCGCGGCGGCTGCGGCCACGGCGGGCGCGGGGGCTTTCCTGGGCGGGGGCGTCATCGGCGGCGGGCGCTGTTGCGGGCGCAGCTGCCGGGGCCGCTGCGTGGGACACAGTGCCGTTGTCGCTCGCCTTTTCGGCAGCGCGGGCCGGAGCCTTGCTTACCGGGGTGCCTGCGCGGTGGGCGGAAATGGCCGTGACCAGATCACCCTTGCGCATGCGGGAACCGCCGGAAATGCCCAGCTGGCTGGCGAGGGCCTGGAGCTGGGCGAGCTTAAGGCCTGCAAGGCCGCTGCTCTTGGCGGGTGCTGCCGTTGATTCGGCAGCAGAAGATGTATCCACAGCCGGAGACAGCTCAGTGGTTTCGGTCACGAAGGATCCTTCCCCCTCGACGGCGTCCAGGCTAAGAGCTGGACGCGGTGATTTGATCTGGGCTGCAGTTCAGATCTGCAGCCGGGATTTCGGCCTTGCCGGATGTATATCGGCCAGCAGGGCCGGATATTGCTTCACCATGCACGATCCGAGAAATGAGGAACGGCGGGCTGAGTTTCAGGGGGCAGATCAATTCTGCTGATTCCTGCGTCAGACCGAAAGCAGGTGGCACCGGAAAATATTGCGCAGTGAAAGATGAGAGAGGCTACGTGGCCAACATCGCGGTCTTACAACGGTTAAAAATTTACCGCCTGCGTATTTACCGCCGGTGCACTTCCACTTTAGCACCTTCAACGTCCACGGCCAGCTTCATCACGCGCCAGCCCACTTCCGGCGTGTTGCCCGCGGTGTGGGCGCCGATGAAGTCCACAACCTCACGGGCTTCCGCTTCGCCGTTGGCCAGGACCAGCACGGTGGGTCCGGCGCCGGATACGACGGCGGCGTGCCCTGCCCGGCGCAGCGCGCCGATCAGTTCCGCGCTGGGCCGCATGGCCTCGGCGCGGTAGCTCTGGTGCAGGTAGTCCTCGGTGCCGGGCAGCAGGAATTCCGGGTTCGTGGTCAGGGCATGGATCAGCAGGGCGGCGCGGCCGGAGTTCATGGCCGCGGCATGGTGGCCCACCGAGGCGGGCAAAAGGGCCCGGGCGGCCTCAGTGGAGAGCTCGTAGTCGGGCACAGCGACCACGGGGATCACCGAGGCCGCCACGGACGCGCACGTGCTGCTGTACTGGTCACTGTCCTGCCATGACAGCGCCAGTCCGCCGAAAATGGCGGGTGCAACGTTGTCCGGGTGGCCTTCCATTTCGCTTGTGAGCTGCAGGATCCAGTCGCGGCCACGCCGGGAGGCCTCCGGAACCAGGGCATTGGCGGCGCTGACGGCCGCCACCACGGCCGAGGCCGATGAGCCCAGGCCCCGTCCGTGCGGGTTGACGTTGTCCGCCGTGATCCGCAGGCCTTCGTGCCGGAACCCAAGGCGGTGCAGGGCCTCGGTCAGGGCCTTGACCACGAGGTGCGTCGCATCGCGGGGCAGGGACTCGGCACCCTCGCCGCTGAGCTCGAATTCAAGTTCACCGCTGGCCAGGGTTTCCACGGTCAGCGTGTCATGCAGCGAGAGGGCCAGGCCGAGGCTGTCGTACCCTGGGCCCAGGTTGGCGCTCGTGGCCGGGACACGCACGGTGACCAGCTGGCCCGCCGGAACAGCCGGGGAGCCGGCAGCTGACTCGGCCGGGACGGTGACGGTTGTTTCCAACGTTATTTTTCTTCCAGTCCCAGTGCTGCGGCGACGGTGACGACGTCGTTGGAGACCTTGACCGGCTGCACGTCACTGCCGTCCTCCGTGCGCAGGGCCCACTGCGGGTCCTTGAGGCCGTGACCGGTCACCGTGATCACGATCGTCTTGCCTGCCGGCACCTCCCCGGCCGCGTGCTTCTTGATCAGCCCGGCGACGCCGGCAGCGGAGCCGGGCTCCACGAAAACGCCTTCCCGGGCGGAGAGCCACCGGTGCGCGGACAGGATTTCCTCGTCCGTGACGGCCTCGATCACGCCGCCGGATTCATCCCGGGCCGCCACGGCGGTGTCCCAGGAGGCCGGGTTGCCGATCCGGATGGCGGTGGCAATGGTGTCGGGCTCGGTGATGGGGTGGCCGGCCACGAAGGGCGCCGCCCCTGCGGCCTGGAAGCCCCACATGACGGGTGTCTTGGTGGACACGGCGGGCAGCGACCCGGCGGTGGACGACTCAAACGCCGCAGCGTATTCCTTGTAGCCCTTCCAGTACGCGCTGATGTTGCCGGCATTGCCCACCGGGAGCACGTGGAAGTCGGGGGCGTCGCCGAGCGAATCCACCACTTCGAAGGCGCCGGTCTTCTGGCCTTCGATCCGGGCCGGGTTGACGGAGTTGACCAGGAACACCGGGTAGGACTCGCCGAGCTTGCGGGCGATGTCGAGGCAGTCGTCGAAGTTGCCGTCCACCTGCAGCAGCGTGGCCCCGTGCGCGACTGCCTGGCTGAGCTTGCCCATGGAGATCTTGCCCTCCGGGACCAGCACCGCGCACTGCAGCCCGGCCGCCGTCGCGTAGGCCGCGGCGGAGGCGGAGGTGTTGCCGGTGGAGGCGCAGACCACGGCCTTGGCGCCGGCAGCCACCGCTGCCGTCATGGCCATTGTCATGCCGCGGTCCTTGAAGGAACCGGTCGGGTTCATGCCTTCGACCTTGAGGTATACGGTGCTGCCGGTCAGCTCGGAGAGGTGGCGGGCGTGCACGAGCGGGGTGCCGCCCTCGCCCAGGCTGATGACCTTGGTCGCTTCCGTGACAGGAAGACGGTCGGCGTATTCGCGGATGACACCGCGCCATTGGTGAGCCACTTAGACTCCTTCTACCCGGAGTACGGATGTGACGGAATTGATGACGTCCAGGCGCCTGACGGCCTCGACGGTTGCTGCAAGTGCGGCTTCGCGTGCACGGTGTGTCACGATCCGCAGCTCGGCCGATTCCACGTTGGAGTCGGCGTCGCGGTGAATGGTCTGCCGCATGATTTCGATGGACACGCCGTGCTCCGCGAAGAGCTGCGCGATCCTGGCCAGGACACCGGGCTGGTCCGCGACGTCGAGTCCGATGTAGTAGCTGGTGACGGCCGCGTCGATGGGCAGCGATGGCACGTGCCCCGTGGTGGTTTCGGTGCGGCCGGGGCCGCCCAGGACAATGCGGCGGGCCGCGGAGACGAGGTCGCCCAGCACGGCGGACGCCGTCGGGGTGCCGCCGGCACCCTGGCCGTAGAACATGAGCTCGCCGGCGTTCTCGGCTTCGATGAAGACGGCGTTGAATGCACCGCGGACAGCGGCGAGGGGGTGCTCGCGGGGCAGGAGCGTGGGGTGTACACGGACCGAGACGCCGGTTTTGCCGTCCTCGTCAACCAGTTTCTCGGCAATGGCCAGCAGCTTGATGACAAAGCCGGCTTCCTTGGCGGCGGCGATGTCCGCCGCGGTGACCGACGTGATGCCCTCGCACGAGACGTCTTCCAGGGCGAACCGCGTGTGGAAGGACAGTGAGGCGAGGATCGCGGCCTTGGCGGCGGCGTCGTAGCCTTCGATGTCGGCCGTGGGGTCGGCTTCCGCGTAGCCCAGGCGCTGGGCCTCGGCCAGCGCGTCGGCGAACTGCGCGCCGGTGGAGTCCATCTGGTCGAGGATGAAGTTGGTGGTGCCGTTGACAATCCCGAGCACCCGGGTGATCCGGTCGCCGGACAGGCTGTCGCGGATGGGCCGCAGGATGGGGATGGCGCCGGCCACGGCGGCCTCGTAGGACAGCTGCACCCCGGCCTTGTCCGCTTCCTCGTACAGTGTGGGGCCGTCCTGGGCCAGGAGCGCCTTGTTGCCGCTGACAACACAGGCACCGTGCCGCATGGCGGTCAGGATCAGGGTCCGGGCCGGCTCAATGCCGCCCATGAGTTCAATGACGACGTCGGCGTCCTTGACGAGGACTTCGGCGTCAGTGGTGAACAGCTCCTGCGGCAGCTCGACGTCGCGCTTGGCATCGAGGTTGCGCACCGCGATGCCCTGCAGTTCCAGCCGGGCGCCCGTGCGCGCGGCCAGGGCGTCGGCGTCGTCAATGAGAATCCGCGCAACCTGGGCCCCAACGTTGCCACAGCCCAGCAGGGCCACTTTCAGGGTTCGCAATTCAGACATTCAGACTCCCATGTCGCGGTTGAGCAAATCTTCTTCGGTTTCCCCGCGGACAATGAGCCGGGCAGATCCGTCGCTGACAGCGATAACGCCCGGCCGGGCCAGATAGTTGTAGTTGCTTGACAGGGCCCAGCAGTAGGCGCCGGTCCCCGGTACAGCAAGCAGATCACCGGCTGCCACGTCCTCGGGCAGATATACATCTCTAACAACTATGTCGCCGCTCTCGCAATGTTTGCCCACCACTCGGGACAGCTGCGGCGCCGCGTCGGAGCTCCGCGAGGCGAGAATCGCCGAATAATCCGCGTCGTACAGCACCGGCCGGGGGTTGTCGCTCATCCCGCCGTCCACCGACACATAGCGGCGCGGGTGCGTAACGTCCCCGGCTCCGTCGTCGCCGGCCGCGGCACCAGCATTGGCCGGGGTATCCACCCGGACGGTCTTGAGCGTGCCGACCTCATACAGCGTAAAGGTGGTGCTTCCGACGATCGCGCGGCCCGGTTCGATCGAAATCCGGGGGGCGGTTATGCCGAGGGCAGCGCATTTGGAACGGACGACGGCGGCCATCGCCTGCGCGATTTCGGCGGCCGGGCGCGGGGTGTCCACGGGGGTGTAGGCGATGCCGTAGCCGCCGCCGAGGTCAAGCTCGGGCAGCACGATGGAGTACTTCGACTGCATCGCTGCCAGGAAGTCCAGCAGCCTCTCGGCGGCGAGGGCGAAGCCGTCCGGTTCGAAGATCTGCGAGCCGATGTGGCAGTGCAGGCCCAGCAGTTCGATGCTGGCGTGCCCGGTGGCCGCGGCCACGGCTTCCTCTGCGGCGGACAGTCCGGCCTGGTCCGTGGAGTCCCCGGCCATGGACAGGCCGAATTTCTGGTCCTCGTGGGCCGTGGCGATGAATTCGTGGGTGTGGGCGTGCACTCCGGGGGTCAGCCGCAGCATGACCCTGGCGGTGTCGCCCCGGTTGGCGGCGATCGCCGCGACGCGTTCGAGCTCATCGAGGCTGTCCACCACGATCCGTCCCAGCTGCATGTCCAGCGCCCGGTGGATTTCGCCGTCGGACTTGTTGTTCCCGTGCAGGGCGACGTCGGCGCCGGGGATGCCGGCGCGGAAGGCCACGGCGAGTTCGCCGCCGGACGCCGTGTCCAGGCGCAGCCCCTCTTCCTCGACCCAGCGGACCACGGAGGTGCACAGGAAGGACTTGCCGGCGTAGTAGACGTCCACTCCCCCGCAAATATCGGCGAAGGCGTCGTTGAAGGCGTCGCTGAACGCCCGGGCCCGGGCGCGGAAGTCGGTCTCGCTCAGCACGAACAGCGGCGTGCCGTACTGGCGCTGAAGCTCACTGACCGTCAGCCCCTCGATGGTGAGCTCGCCGTCGTCGTTGCGCGCAACACCGCCCGCCCACAGCGGTTCGTGGAGGGCATTGAGGTCGGCGGGGACCTCGAGCCAGTCCGGGGCGAGCGGGGACTGTCCTGAATTTGCGCTCATGGCGGTCACATCCGTTCCGGCGCCGAGACGCCCAGCAGTTCCAGTCCGTTGGCCAGCACCTGGCTGGTGGCGTCATTGAGCCACAGCCTGGTGCGGTTGGTGTCGGTGATGGGTTCCTCGCCCTGCGGCGCCACGCGGCAGGCGTCATACCAGCGGTGGTAGGCGCCGGCGATCACTTCGAGGTGGCGGGCCACGCGGTGCGGCTCGCGCAGCTCGGCGGCCTTGGCCACGATCGAGGGATAGCTGCCCAGGTGCGAGAGCAGCTCGTTTTCGGTGGGGTGCTCCAGCAGGGCGGCGTTGAAGCTGTCTATGCCGTCCACACGGCGCTCCACGCCGGCGGCCACGGCGTTGCGGGCGGCGCCGCGGGAGCGGGCGTGGGCGTACTGGACGTAGAACACCGGGTTTTCGTTGCTGTGCTTCTTCAGCAGCTCCGGGTCCAGCGTCAGCGGCGAATCGGCGGGGAACCGGGCCAGCGAGTAGCGGACGGCGTCCTTGCCGAGCCAGGAGATGAGGTCCTTGAGCTCGATGATGTTGCCGGCTCGCTTGGATAGCTTGGCGCCGTTGACGGAGACTAGCTGACCGATCAGGACCTCGATGTTGACCTCGGGGTCGTCCCCGGCGGCTGCCGCGATGGCCTTGAGCCGGTTGATGTAGCCGTGGTGGTCGGCGCCGAGGAGGTAGATCTTCTCGGTGTAGCCGCGGTCCTTCTTGGACAGATAATAGGCGGCGTCGGCGGCGAAGTACGTGGGCTCACCGTTTGCGCGGACCATCACGCGGTCCTTGTCATCGCCGAAGTCGGTGGTGCGCAGCCAGACCGCGCCGCCGTCGTCGAACACGTGGCCCTGTTCGCGCAGGCGGGCGACGGCGTCCTCGATCGCGCCGGCGTCGTGGAGCTCCTGCTCGGAGAAGTAGACATCGAAGTCGACACCAAACTCGGCCAGCGTCTGCTTGATGTCATGCATCTGCGCCTTGTAGGCGGCGCCCCGGATCACCGGCAGGGCCGCCACTTCGGTGAGTTCGCGGATGTCCGGGTGTTCGGTGAGCACCTCGTGGCCGAGGTCCGCGATGTACTGGCCCGGGTAGCCGCCCTGGGGCACGTCCCGGCCGTGCAGCCTGGCGAACACGGAGTTCGCGAACACGTTCATCTGGGAACCGGCGTCGTTGATGTAGTACTCGGCAGTGACGTCGGCACCGGAGGCCCGGAGGACGCGGGCGATCGCGTCGCCGAGGGCGGCCCAGCGGGTGTGGCCGATGTGCAGCGGGCCGGTGGGGTTGGCCGAGACAAACTCCATGTTGACCACGTGCCCGGCGAGCGCGGTGTTGGTGCCGTAGGCCGCACCGGCCTCGACGATCGCCTTGGCGAGGGCACCGGCGGCAGCGGCGTCCACGGTGATGTTCAGGAAGCCGGGGCCGGCGATGTCCACCGCGGACACGCCGTCGATCGTTTTGAGCCGGGCGCTCAGGACGGACGCGAACTCCCGCGGGTTGGTGCCCGCCGTTTTGGCCAGCTGGAGGGCGACGTTGGTGGCCCAGTCCCCGTGGTCCCTGTTCTTGGGGCGCTCCACGCGCACCTCATCCGGGATGTCGGCCGCGGAGAGGGCTATGTCACCGGCGGCGACGGCGTCCTTCAGGCAGGCGGATATGGCGAGGGAGAGTTCTTCTGGGGTCACAGTTCTAGCCTACCGGTGGGCCCGGAGTGCGGCGGAATCTGGCACCCGGCATGACGGCGGGGCCGGTTACGGGAATACCCAAGGTCTTCGATGCCTCGCACCAAGGGTGAACCGTTACCCTGAATTCAACGTCTGCAACCGTGTCAGTGCCTCCACATTGTTCGCTGTCCGATCCCCGCAAAGAATCGAGTCCCGCATGAATACCGCCTTCCGCAAAAGCGTCCTCGTCGGCATTGCCGGCCTCTCCGTGGCCGGAACTGCGGCTGGCTGCGCCCCTTCTGCGCAGGCCCCGGCCGCAGAGGCCGCGCCGCCCGCAGCTTCCGGGACCGCCGGTACCGGTTCCTACAAGGACGGCACGTACAGCGCCGACGGGAACTACACCTCCCCCAACGGCACTGAGACCGTGGGCGTGGAGCTGACGCTGGCCGGCGGTGCCGTGTCCGACGTGAAGATCACGCAGCACCCCTCGAATCCGAACACCCGAAAGTTCCAGGGCGAGTTCGCCGGCGGCATCCAGTCCCAGGTTGTTGGCAAGAAGCTCGACGAGATCAAGGTTTCCAAAGTGGCCGGATCCTCGCTGACCAGCGGCGGCTTCAACCAGGCCGTGGCGAAGATCAAGTCACAGGCCCAATAGCGCAACAAGGGACAGAGGAATCGTGGCGCATCCGGGCTGGGCGCATTTCAGCTTTGACGGGATCGGGACCCGCTGGGAGATTTCCACCCCGTCCCGGCTCTCCGGCGAGCTCCGCCGCGGCCTGCTCGCCACGGTGGCGGAGTACGACGCCGCGTGGTCCCGGTTCCGCCCCGATGCGCTCATTGCCGACGCAGCCCGGACGCCTGGCCGCATTGAGCTGCCCGCCGAAGGGGCCGCCCTGGGCGAGCTGTACGGCACCCTGTACCGGCTCACCGGGGGTGCGATGACCCCGCTCATCGGCGGGAGCCTGGAGCGCCTGGGCTACGACGCCACCTACACCCTGCGCCCGGGCGGTGCGCCGCTTCCCGCGCCCCGGTGGGAGGATGCGCTGGACTGGCAGGGCACCGCGCTGACCACCACGGTTCCGGTGGTGATCGACGTCGGCGCGGCCGGAAAGGGCCAGCTGGCCGATCTGCTCTCCGCCCAGCTGCGGGACGGCGGCTGCGCCGGGCATTTCATCGATGCCAGCGGGGACCTGCTGAATCCGGGGCCGGATCCGGTGGCGGTTGCCCTCGAGCACCCCTACGATCCCACCCGGGCAATCGGCACCGTCCAGCTGGGGGCCGGTGCCCTGTGCGCTTCCGCCGCCAACCGGCGCGCCTGGGGCGACGGGTTCCATCATGTCCTGGACGGCACCACGGGAGCTCCGGTGCGTACCGTTGTCGCCAGCTGGGCCATGGCCGGGACCGCGATGGTGGCGGATGCGCTGGCCACTGCGTTGTTCTTTGTCGACGGTCCGCGGCTGGAGCAGGAGTTCGATTGCGCCTGGCTCACGGTTTATGCGGACGGGCACGCGGAATATTCAGCCGACTTCGAAGGGGCCCTGTTCTCATGACTGCCATCACCACCACAGCCCTCGGCTCGAGGCTGGACACCGCCTTGGGCCGGCTCACGATGTACCGGCTGGTGCTGTGGGTCCTGGCCGTCCTGGCCGGCTACAGCCTGCTGCTCAATGTGCTGGGCTGGCTGACGTTCGGGCTGCCGGAAATGCTGGCCCACCTTGCCCTGTGCCTTGGCCTGACGTACGCCTCCAGCCAGGGGCTGGCCGCACTGTTCCATGTGCGGCCGCACACGGAATCCTCACTCATCACCGGCCTGCTGCTGTACTTCCTTTTCTGGCCGAGCGAGCTTTTCTGGCCCAGCGAGCCAACCCAGGGCCTCCAGCTGGCGGAGATCGCCGGCGTCGCCCTGGCCTGCGTACTGGCCTCGGCCTCGAAGTATGCGCTGGCCTGGCGCGGCCGGCACATCTTCAATCCGGCCGCGGCCGGCGCGTTCCTGGCCGGGCTGACCGGGCTCAACATTGCCACCTGGTGGGCCGCGACGCCGGCCATGCTCTGGCTGGTGCTGCCAGGGGTGCTGCTGGTGCTCTACCGGACCCGGAAGTTCGCCATGGCCGCCGTATTCGCCGTGGTTGCCGTGTCCATCGTGGCCGCCGATCTGCTCCAGGCCGGGATGAATCTCCCCGAGGCCCTGTGGCAGACGCTCGCGCAGCGGCCGGTGCTGTTCTTCGTCGGGTTCATGCTCACCGAGCCGCTCACCCTGCCCCCGCGGCGCTGGCAGCAACTGGCGCTGGCCGCCGTCGTCGGGGCCCTGTTTGCCGTCCCCTACAACCTGGGGTTTGTGGCCAACTCCCCCGAGCTGGCGCTGCTCGCGGGCAACGCGCTTGCCTTCGCCGTCGGACAGCGGGGCGGGGTCCGGCTGGCGTTCGTCGCGAGCCGTCCGCTGACGCCCACGACGACGGAATTCAGCTTCCGCCCGGAACGTCCGGTGCGCTTTGCTCCCGGACAGGCCCTGGAGCTCCACCTGCCCCCGGACACGGCCGGCGACGCTCGCGCCGCCAGGGGCGATGGAAAGGGTGACGGCAAGGGAATCCGGCGCGTGTTCAGCCTGACCAGCGCCCCCGGAGCCTCCCTGCTGACGATCGGGGTGGGGACGGCCGAACCGGTGTCCTCAGCCAAGCGATCGCTGCTGTCCCTGGCACCCGGCGCCGGGCTCACCGCCACCACGGTGAGCGGCGACTTCGTCCTGCCCCGGGACCCGGCCACCCCCGTGCTGCTCGTCGCGGCCGGAATCGGGATCACCCCGTATGTGGCCCAGCTGGCCGGGGCGTCGGCCGGAAACCCGGCCGGGGACCGCGACGTTGTCCTGCTGTACCTGGCCAAGAGTGCCGCCGAACTGGGCTACGCCGAGGAGCTCCAGCGCTCGGGGGCGCGCATCGTGGCCCGGCTGGCCGACGGTTCGGCGCCGCCGGCCAACATGGAGGACGCAGGCGCCGGAAGAATTGACGCGGCGGCCCTCAAGGACCTGGTGCCGGACATCGGCGGCCGGGAAGTCTTCATCTCCGGCTCGCCCGCCAGCGTGCGTTCGCTGCGGGCCGCGGCGCGTGGCGCGGGCGCCCGCCGGGTCCATGTGGATACGTTCACCGGCTACTGACGCCGCTACTGAGCGGACCGGCCAATCCGCGGGATCGGCCAAGCTGCGGACCCCGCACATAGGCCGCGCTGGACCGAAACTTGACTCCACAAATGAGCGACCGTTTTCCATGGTTTTCCGTTGGAGGCCACCTTCCTGCTAAGCTCTAGGACGTCCCGCCGGTAACGGCAGGAACCCTGACTGCCCTCGTAGCTCAGGGGATAGAGCGTCTGCCTCCGGAGCAGAAGGTCGTTGGTTCGATTCCAATCGAGGGCACAAAATACCGGCATCGCCGGCAAACCCCGCTGTTTCATTGAAACGGCGGGGTTTTTTGTGCCCAGAATCCCGCCAAAAGATCGCGGAAATCCAGCGGCTTTGCCCCTGCCGATTGTCGGTGCTCCCTCGTAGGCTGTTTTCATCGGTGGCGGGCTACCCTGCCGGCTCCGAAGCATGAAGGGGGTCTCAAGTGTTCTTCTCAACTGTGTACTGTTCCATCGTTCCGCCCTATTTGCTCCGCAGGCTGGCCGCACAGCAAAAGCCGGAGCTCTCCAGGGCCGCCCACGGGGCAAAGCAGGCCCTGCAACACGTCCCGGGGTTCCAGGCCTCCCGCGCAGTGCCCGGGCCCGGCAGCCGTCCGGGCCTGCGGGAACTCAAGCCGTCCCCGCCGGAACGGACGGTCTACGACGCCAAGTCCACCGAGAAGCTGCCCGGCAGCGTGGTCCGCAAAGAAGGCGAACCGCCCACCGGCGATCCCGCCGCCGACGAGGCCTATGACGGGCTGGGGCACACCCACCGCCTCTACGCCGAGGCCTTCGGACGCAATTCGATCGACGGCAAAGGCCTGCACCTTGATGCCACGGTCCACTACGGCCGCCTGTACGACAACGCATTCTGGGACGGCCAGCAAATGGTCTTCGGCGACGGTGACGGCCAGGTCTTCGGGCGGTTCACGAAATCCCTGAGCGTCATTGGCCACGAGCTCACCCACGGCGTGACCCAGTACTCGGCCGGGCTGGTCTACCGCAACCAGGCCGGCGCCCTGAACGAATCGATGTCCGATGTCTTCGGTGCCCTCGTTGAGCAGTACGTGCGGAAGCAGTCGACGGCGGAGGCCAGCTGGCTGATCGGTGAAGGCCTCTTCACGGACCAGGTGCAGGGGGCCGCCTTGCGTTCCATGAAGGCTCCGGGAACGGCATACGACGACGACGTGCTCGGCAAGGACCCGCAGCCGGACTCGATGGACGGCTACGTGCGCACAAGCGCGGACAACGGCGGCGTGCACATCAACTCCGGCATCCCCAACCGCGCGTTCTGCCTGGTGGCCACCGCCCTCGGCGGCAATGCCTGGGACGCACCGGCACAGATCTGGTACGAGACCCTGACGGGCGGCAAGCTGTCCCCCACCGCCACGTTCGGTGCCTTCGCCAAGGCAACAGCCGCCTCTGCCAAGGAGCTTTTCGGCGAGGATTCCAAGGAACATGACGCCGTGCGCTCCGCGTGGGAAACTGTGAAGGTCAAGCTCCCGGGAGCCCGACGATAAGCCCAGGCCCCTGCAGATCCGAGTCCGATGAAGGTCCGAGTCCGATGAAGATAACTGTCCAGCGCAGTGGCGGCGTGGCCGGAATGAAAAGGACGTGGACCGTCCGGCCCGAGCCGCCCGAGGACACCGACCGGTGGCAGCCGCTGATTGAGGCCTGCCCCTGGGACGACGTCGCCGGGACCAGCGGGACATCCGGCCAGCCGGACCGGTTCATGTACAGCATCCGGGCCGATCAACGGCGGGCGGTCCTGCCCGAGCGTGAACTGACGGGCCCGTGGCGCGACCTCGTCGAATGCGCACGGGCCGCGGCCGAGGAATCGGCGCCGCCGGGCTTTGCCTAGACGCTCCTGCCGGGCCGGGGCCCGCTACGCCGTGGCCAGGTGCCCGCGGAACGTGCGCCGGTAGGACTGCGGGCTGGTGTCCAGCGCCTTCGTAAAGTGGTGCCGCAACAGGACCGAATGTCCGAAGCCGGATTCCCTCGCGATTTCGTCGATATTGAGCTCCGTGGTTTCCAGCAGCTCCTGGGCACGGAGCACCCGTTGGGAATTGAGCCAGGCCGCCGGGGTGGCCCCCGTTTCCGCACGGAAGCGCCGCGCAAATGTCCGCGGCGACATATGGACCCTGGCCGCCAGCTCGTTGACTGCGTGTTCCTCGTCCAGGTGCCGGACCATCCACTGCAGCAGCTGCTCCATGGGTTCCGAGCCGCACTGCGGAATGGGCCGGTCGATGTATTGGGCCTGGCCGCCGTCCCGGTGCGGAGGGACCACCATGTCCCGGGCGATGGCGGCGGCCACCTTGGCGCCGAACTCCACGCGGACCAGGTGCAGGCAGGCATCGATCCCCGCGGCCGTGCCGGCACTCGTGATGATCCGGCCGTCCTCGACGTAGAGGACATTTTCATCCACCAGCACGGCCGGGTATCGGCTGGCCAGTTCCTGGGAGTAATGCCAGTGCGTGGTGCATCGGCGGCCATCGAGCAGGCCTGCCCGGGCCAGGGCAAAGGCACCGGAACAAATGGACATCACCCAGGCGCCCCGGGCATGGGCCGCCCGCAGCGCCTCCAGGACGGATTCGGGAACGTCCTCGTCCCGGCCGTACGGCGCCATCACCACCAGGTCGGCGTCGGCAGTTGCTTCCAGCCCGAGACCGACGTGCATGGACAGGCCGGACTTGAGCGGGACGTCGCCCGGCTCGGGCGCGCAGACGCGGAAATCGAACGCGGGCACGCCGTTTCCGCGGTCCGAGCGGTCGATGCCGAAGACCTCGAAAGCCGTCGCGAACTCGAAGATCGAGAAGTTGGGAACCACGATCATTGCCACTGATTTGATCATGATTTCATCCTGACAGAACAGTGGCAGAAATTATAGCTTTTTGGGCATTTCTGCCACTTCTTTTAGTTCTTGGACCGGAGAACCATAGAGGTATGGAACTCCTCGGAATCGCCGTCATCGTCCTGATCATCGCCGGCCTCGCAGCCACCATCTCCGCCCTGCGGAAGGACGGCCTCGGTCACACCCCGCCCGTCCGCTCGGAAGAGTACTGGATGGCCCGGGACCTGCCGAGCGTCAACTACACCCTGCGGAACTTCTAAGTCCGCGCACGTTTTGCCCACACGCCCATCGGGCCCGGCCCATCAAGCCGGGCCCTCACTATGCGCCGGGCCTGAAGCAGCAACGGAACAGCCCGGCCGCAGCAGCCGGACCCGATAGAAGGACCGCACAGCCGCCGCCACCCCAGCGGACAGTCCACCCCAGTAGACTGTCTCCAGCCATGACATTGCATATTTCCTACCCCGCCGAGCTGCCGGTCTCCGAGCGCCGCGAAGATCTTATGGCCGCCATCGCGGCCAACCAGGTGACCATCATCGCCGGCGAGACCGGCTCGGGTAAGACCACCCAGATCCCCAAGATGTGCCTTGAGCTCGGCCTGGGCGAGAACGGGCTGATCGGCCACACCCAGCCCCGCCGTCTCGCGGCCCGCACCGTGGCCGAGCGCATCGCGGAGGAACTCGGCGTCGAAATCGGCCAGGAAGTCGGTTTCCAGGTCCGCTTCACCGGCGAGGTCAGCCGGTCCACCAAGGTCAAACTCATGACCGACGGCATCCTGCTGGCGGAGATCCAGCGCGACAGGCTGCTGCGCAAGTACAACGCCATCATCATTGACGAGGCGCACGAGCGCAGCCTCAACATCGACTTCATCCTCGGCTACCTCAAGCGCATCCTGCCGCAGCGCCCGGACCTGAAGATCATCATCACCTCGGCCACCATCGATCCGGAGCGCTTCGCCAAGCACTTCGGCAGCGACGAGGAGCCCTCCCCCATCATCGAGGTGTCGGGCCGGACCTTCCCGGTGGAAATCCGCTACCGGCCGCTTTCCCAGCCGGCCGGCGGCGCCGAAGATGGAGCCGGAGAAGGTGCCGCGGCGGACGACGAACTCGAGGAGGACCGCGACCCGCTCGATGCAGTGTGCGACGCCGTCGACGAGCTCGCCTTGGAAGCCCACGGCGACATTCTGATCTTCTTCTCCGGCGAGCGCGAAATCCGCGACGCGGCGGAGGCCCTCAACGCCCGCATCCAGTCCAACCGGCGCCTCGCGGGCACCGAGGTCCTTCCCCTCTTCGCCCGGTTGAGCCTGCAGGAGCAGCACAAGGTTTTCCACCCCGGCAGCAAGCGCCGGATCGTACTTGCCACCAACGTCGCCGAAACCTCGCTGACGGTCCCCGGCATCAAGTACGTGATCGACACCGGCACGGCCCGGATCTCGCGCTACTCGCACCGGACCAAGGTCCAGCGCCTGCCGATTGAGCGCGTCTCCCAGGCTTCGGCCAACCAGCGCTCGGGCCGCTGCGGCCGCGTTTCCGACGGTATCGCGATCCGGCTGTACTCCGAGGAGGACTTCGAGTCGCGGCCGCTGTTCACGGATCCGGAGATCCTGCGCACCAACCTCGCGGCCGTCATCCTGCAGATGACCGCCATGGGCGTGGCCCGCGGACCGAAGGACGTGGAGAACTTCCCGTTCGTCGAGCCGCCGGATTCGCGCGCCATCAACGACGGCGTCAGTCTCCTGCGCGAGCTCGGCGCCCTGACCGCCGCGCGGCAGGAGCCAACGGACGACGGCGGGCAGCGCGACGGCGGGCAGCGCCGCGGTTCCGGCCGTCCCGGAAGCGGGCTCACCGCCGTCGGGCAGCAGTTGGCCCAGCTGCCGGTGGACCCCAGGCTCGGCCGGATGATCGTGGAGTCCGGAAAGCGGGGCTGTGTCCGGGAGGTCATGATCCTGGCCGCCGCGCTCACCATCCAGGACCCGCGCGAGCGTCCAACAGACAAGCAGCAGCTCGCCGCGGAGAAGCACGCCCGCTTCCGGGACGAGAACTCGGATTTCACCGGTTACCTGAACCTGTGGAACTACCTGCAGGAGAAGCAGCAGGAACTGTCCTCCACGGCGTTCCGCCGGCTCTGCCGCAACGAGTTCATCAACTACCTGCGGGTCAGGGAGTGGCAGGACCTGTTCGCCCAGCTCCGCCAGCTGGCCCGCCCGCTGGGCATCAGCCTGGACAACAAGCGCCTTGCCGATCCGGTGGGCAACCACGACGGCATCCACATCAGCCTGCTCTCGGGGCTGCTGAGCCACGTCGGCATCCTCGACGAGCGCAAGCGCGAGTACGCCGGAGCCCGCGGCAGCCGCTTCGCGATTTTCCCGGGTTCGGCACTGTTCAAGAAGTCACCCACGTTCGTGATGGCCGCCGAGCTCGTGGAGACGAGCCGGCTCTGGGCCCGCGTCGCGGCGAAGTTCGATCCGCTCTGGGCCGAACAGGTGGCCCCCGACCTGGTCAAGCGCAGCTACAGCGAGCCGCACTGGTCCAAGAAGATGGGCGCGGTGATGGCCCACGAAAAGGTCACGCTGTACGGCGTGCCCATCATCCCGAGCCGGCGGATCAACTACGGCAAGGTGGATCCGGAGCTCTGCCGCGAGCTCTTCATCCGCCATGCCCTGGTTGAAGGCGACTGGCAGACCCACCACAAGTTCTTCCACCGCAACCGCGCGCTGCTGCACGAAGTCGAGGAACTCGAGGCCCGGATGCGGCGCCGCGACATCCTGGTGGACGACGAGACACTCTTCGAGTTCTACGACGCCCGGATCGGCGCGGAGGTCGTCTCGGAGCGGCACTTCGACAAGTGGTGGAAGGACGCACGGCAGCAGGATCCCACGCTGCTCGACTTCGACCAGTCCCTGCTGATCAGCGAGGACGCCGCGGCCCTGGACGATTCGGCCTATCCCAAGACCTTGTTGCACAAGGGCTTCGAGCTGCCGCTGAGCTACGAGTTTCACCCCGTGGCGCCCGGTTCGCCGCCAAATCCATCCGACGGCGTCACCGCCGAGGTGCCGGTGCTGTTCCTGAACCAGCTCGACGATGCCGCGTTCCGCTGGCTGATCCCCGGGCAGCGCGTGGAACTCGTCACGGCGCTCATCAAGTCGCTGCCCAAGCAGATCCGCAAGAACTTCGTTCCTGCCCCGGACGTGGCCCGCCAGGCCGTCGCGGCACTGGAAGCGGACTTCGATCCCGCCACGGACGAGCTCGAACCGTCGCTGGAACTGGTGCTGCGCCGGATCCGCGGACAGGTCATTCCGCCGGGCTCCTGGAACTGGGACGCCGTCCCGTCGCATTTGCGGGTCAGCTTCCGCGTGGTGGATTCCCGCGGCAAGTTGCTGGATGAGGGCAAGGACCTGAACGCGCTGCAGGAGCGGCTGGCCCCAGCCACCCGCCGGGCCATCGCGGAATCCCTCGGTGCCACCCCGGGCACCACGGCACCCCAATCCAAGGGAAATGCCGCGGCGAAGGCGAAAGCCGGCGCGAACGGCAAGGATGGCGCGCGTTCATCACGGGCCGGCACGTCCCCGTCGGCCGCCCTGGCCGCTGCCGCAGCCGCGGCGCCGGGCGGGTTCACCGAAATGTCCGGGCTCAAGGACTGGACCTTTGGAACCGTCCAGCGCCAGGTCCAGGGAACCGTTGGCGGGCACACCGTCACCGGCTATCCCGCCTTGGTGGATGAGGGAACGTCCGTGGCGCTGCGGCTGTTCCAGACGCCGTCGGAACAGCAGGAAGCCATGCGCGGCGGGGTCATCCGGCTCCTGGCCCTGAAAGTGCCGCCGCCGGACCGCTATGTCCTGGAGCACCTGAACAACACCGAGAAACTGACGTTCAGCCAGAACCCGCACGGTTCCGTGGCCGCGCTGATCGCCGACTGCGCCCTGGCCGCCATCGACAAACTCACGCCGGCCCCGCTGCCGTGGGACGAGGCCTCCTTCAAGGCACTCTACGAGAGCGTCCGGGCGGAGCTGATCGACACCGTCTTCACCGTCACCGCCGTCGTCGAACGCATCCTGGCCAGTACCCGCCGGATCGAAAAGCAGCTCAAGGGCACCACGAGCCTGGCCCTGATCAGCGCGCTCAACGACGTCAAGAGCCAGCTCGAGCAGCTGGTGTACCCGGGTTTCGTGGCACGCACGGGCTACGCCCAGCTCAGCCAGCTGCCCCGCTACCTCACGGCCATCGAAAAGCGCCTCGAGAAGCTGCCGGGCAACGTGCAGCGGGACGCCCAGCACATGGCCGCGGTCCAGGCCCTGGAGGACGACTACGACGACGCCGCGTCCGCGCTGCTGCCCGGGCGGCGGGCGGGCGCGGAGTTAACCCACGTGCGCTGGATGATCGAGGAACTGCGGGTGAGCCTCTTCGCCGTCGAACTCGGGACCGCCTATTCGGTGTCCGAAAAGCGTATCCGGGCCGCCCTTAACAAAGTGCTGGCGCCGGCGTAGACCCCTGAGGGTGCTGCGCCGGCGCCAGCACTGGCGGCCGGGCGGGACCTAGGCGGCCGGGACGTGCTCCGCGTGGCCGGCCGTGCGGAGGCCTTGGCGGAGCTTCTCCGCGTTGGCGTCCAGCCTGGCCGGATCCGGGTGCTGGTCCACGGAGCCGAAATCAAAGTCCGCCATCGAGTTCGATGGCCACACGTGGACGTGCATGTGGTTGATTTCGTAGCCGGCCACGATCAGCCCGGCCCGGGCGGCGTCGAACACCTCCACCTGGACCGCGCCGATCTTGCGGGCAACCTCCATGACCCGGCCGAGGACCTCGGGCGAGGCATCCGTCCAGCGGTCCACTTCCTCGGTGGGCACCACGAGGGTGTGGCCGTCGGCCAGCGGGCCCATGGTCAGGAACGCCACGACGCCGTCCTCGCGCCAGACGAAGCGGCCCGGGATCTCGCCGTTGATGATTTTGGTGAAGAGAGTGCTCATGCGTCCGCCTTTTCTGCCGGGGACCCCAGGGTACTGACGTCCAGGACAAAACGGTACTTGACGTCGCCTGCCACCATGCGGTCGTAGGCTTCGTTGAGCTGGTCTGCGCCGACCACCTCAACGTCGGACACCACGCCGTGCTCGGCGCAGAAGTCCAGCATCTCCTGCGTCTCGGCGATGCCGCCGATCAGCGAACCCGCATAGGCGATCCTGCGCCGGATCAGCACCCCGGGGTTGACAGGCGGCATCGCTTCGGCGGGCAGGCCCAGCTGGAACAGCACACCGTCCAGGCCCAGCGTGCGGAAGTAGGGGTTGAGGTCGTGCGGTGCGGCGACAGTGTCGATAATGACGTCGATGCTGCGGTTCGCGGCTTCCATCGCGGCCGGGTCGGTGGAGAGGATGACGTCGTCGGCGCCCAGCTCGCGCGCTGCGGCGAACTTCTTCTCCGACGTCGTGAAGACCTTGACCTCGGCCCCCATGGCCTTGGCGATCTTGACGGCCATATGGCCGAGACCGCCCAGTCCGACGACGCCGACGACGTCTCCTTCCTCGACCTCGAAGTGGTTCAGGGGCGAATATGTGGTGATGCCGGCGCAGAGCAGGGGCGCCGCGGCGGCGGGGTCCAGTGCTTCCGGCACCCGCAGGACATAGTGGCGGTCCACCACGATCGACGTGGCATACCCGCCTTGAGTGATGGCGCCGTCGTTGCGGGCATCCTTCGCCCCGTAGGTTCCCACCGCGGCGTTTTCGCAGTACTGCTCGAGGCCGTCCAGGCAGCTGTCGCACTCGCGGCAGGAGTCCACGATGCAGCCCACGCCCACGCGCTCACCCACCGTGAAGTCGTCGACGGCGGAACCGAGCCGGGTGACCCGGCCGACGATCTCGTGGCCCGGGATCAACGGGTAGGTGTCGCCGCCCCATTCGCCCCGGGTGGCGTGCACGTCCGAGTGGCACAGTCCGCAGAATTCGACGGCGATCTCGACGTCGTCCGCCTTCGGCGCCCGTCGGGACACGGTCAAGGGAACGAGCCCGCTGTCCGGTGAGGTGGCACCATACGCAGCAGCGAGTGTGGGGCCGGCGTTCTGCGCGGCGCTGTCCGCGGTGGCGGATTTGGTGTCTGTGGTGTCCAAATCCGGCAACGGCTTGGCAAGGGGCGGGGGTACGGGACGTCCAGGTGTCATACGTTGACGCTACCCCCGGTCCCGGGATGTATTCCACTTTGGGGTGGCTCGCTGGCGACGGCTCGTCGCTCAGGTCGGGCACGTTGCCCAACTGGTCGTGCGTCAACGAACCGGGGGCACCCTGGGGACGCCGTACGAGCAACTGGCCGGAAGGCCGGATACTCAACTGCGTCCACGACTTCCGCACCGACAACCGCCATCATTCGCTAACGAATTGGCCGCCGCCGGGCAGTTGGCACCCGGGGCGGACCCCTGCGGCCATCATTGTCGGGGGTCCCTGAAACACTGGATTCATGGACGGCAATCAGGGGCCCGAAGTGGCTCCGGCAGGATACGGCGACGATGGCCCGAGTCGCGCCGGGAGCGGCGCGGCCACCATTCCGGGCACCGCGGAGGCAGCCTCCGCGGAGGTGGCGGGCCGGCTGGACGCCGGGCCGATGGGCTTAGGCTGTCCGCCCACGGGCAGTGCCGGGATCATTGACCGGATCCGGGAACTGGAAGACTGGTAATCCGTCGCGTCCGCGGAACAGGCCCGGCTCGCCGTGGCCTTCGACCTGCTCCAACGCCGCGAACAAGCCCGGCGCCGGGGTCCCGGCCGAGAAGCTCGGCGCCGGGATCGGCGCGCAGATCGCCCTGGCCCGGCACGAATCCCCCGCCAGGGGCGGCCGGCTGCTGGGCCTGGCCAAAGCCCTCGTGACCGAAATGCCGCACACCCTCGCCGCCCTGGAAACCGGGCAGCTGAACGAATGGCGCGCCACCCTGCTCGTCCGTGAAACCGCCTGCCTGACCGCCGCGGACCGGGCCGCCGTCGACGCCGAACTCGCCGCCGACGCCGGGACGTTCGCCGGGGCCGGGGACCGGTCCCTGGTCGCCGCGGCCCGGGCCGCCGCGTACCGGCGCGATCCCAGCTCCGTCACCGAACGCGCCGGGCACGCCGCCACCGAGCGGCACGTCAGCCTCCGCCCGGCCCCCGACACCATGTGCCACCTCACCGCCCTGCTGCCCGTGACCGCCGGCGTCGCCGTCTACAAGGCCTTCACCGGGCACGCCGACACCCTCCGCGCCGCCGGGGACCCGAGGGGCCGCGGGCAGCTCATGGCCGATGCCCTGGTCGAACGCACCACCGGCACCCCCGGCGGGATCACCGGCGTCGAAATCCACCTCATCATCACCGACCGCACCCTCCTCCAGGCCGGCGCCGAACCCGCCCGGCTCCCCGGCTACGGCACCGTCCCCGCCGGCTGGGCCCGCACCCTCATCAACGGCACAAAGGATGCACTCAGCGGCGAGGGCGGCCGCCGTCCCCCCGGACCGGGCGGCGCCGCCGGGAGCGCCAATGACCCCGCGTTCAACCCCCGGCTCCGGCGGCTCTACACCCACCCCGGCACCGGCGAGCTCGTGGGGATGGACTCCCGCGCCCGGCTCTTCCCACCCGGGCACCGCCGCTTCATCCAGGCCCGCGACGACACCTGCCGCACCCCGTACTGCGACGCGCCCATCCGCCACCTGGACCACATCATTCCCTGGCACACCGGCGGCCCGACCACCACGGACAACGCCGCCGGACTTTGCGAAGCCTGCAACCACACCAAAGAAACCCCCGGCTGGAAAGCACGCCCCAGCCCCGAAGCCGCACCCGGATCCGCCTCGAGCATCGGCGCGAGGCACCCCATCGAGCTCACCACCCCCACCGGCCACACGTACCGTTCCACCGCGCCGCCCCTGCCCGGAACACCGCTCCGGCCATCAGCCACAGACCAGCCGGGCTCCCGCCGCCGGCGCCAGCTCCGGCACCAAGCCAAAACGCTCAGGCGTGGAAAGCCCAGAGTGGCCGCCGCAGCCTAGGAATCATTGTCTGCCTGGGGAGGAACTGGAGGCGCTCTGAGCAGCCTGCGCGGGCCGTCTGGTGCTCGGGCTGGCCCTTAGTGTGAAGCCGCGTCCTCGCCGTACGGTTCCGGCCCGGTGACAACATCGTTCGCGGGACCGTGGCACCACTCCGAAAAGGACCCCGGATAAAGGGCCGCGGAAAAGCCGGCAATCTCGAGGGCGGCGATTTCATGGGCCGCTGTCACTCCGGATCCGCAGTACACGGCAGTGGGGACGCCGTCCCGGTAACCGAGCTGTTCGAAGCGCTCCCGCAGCTCCGCCGGGGCAAGGAAGCGCCCGTCAGCGCGCAGGTTCCCGGTGGTAGGGGCACTGACGGCCCCCGGAATATGGCCGGCGCGGGGATCCACGGGCTCGATTTCGCCGCGGTACCGCTCCCCCGCCCGGGCGTCCAACAGCAGCCCCCGCCGGCCCCAACTGGCGGCTTGTCCGGCGTCGATCGCGGGCATGGCGCCGTCGGACAGGGTGACGTTTCCGGGTGCGGGCTGTTCGGGTCCGGCCGCCAGCTCGAACCCGGCAGCCCGCCACGCGGCCAGGCCGCCGTCGAGCAGGTACACAGAACTAAAGCCGGCGTTGCGCAGCATCCACCACAGCCGGGCCGCAGCCATGTTGCCGCTGTCGTCGTACGCTACGACCACATCGCCGTCGTTGATGCCCCAGCGGCGCGCGGACTCCTGGAACTGCTCTGACGGCGGCAACGGATGCCTGCCGCGTTCCGGTTCCGCCGGTCCGGCAAGTTCAGTGGCGAGATCCACGAAGACGGCCCCGGGGATGTGTCCGCGCAGGTAGTGATCGTGACCGTGGGGATCCCCCAGCGCCCAGCGAACGTCGAGGAGTACTGTGCGCTGGCCGGCTGCGCCGGCGTCGTCCATCCGGTCCTTGAGGGCGGCAGCATCGAGAAGGGTGTCCATTTCCCCACTCTATCTTTGGCGTCCCGCCGCCCCGGGTAGGCTGTAGCGGTGAACACAGCGCACCTGCAGGACCGGGCCTGGGCCGACGAGGCCGTCCGCCGGATCAACGCCGAAAACAACCGCTCAGCCGACACCCACCTGTACTCGGTGCCGCTCCCGGAGCACTGGGGCGTGCAGCTGTACCTGAAGGACGAATCCACCCACCGCACCGGCAGCCTCAAGCACCGGCTGGCGCGGTCCCTGTTCCTCTTCGGCCTCGTCAACGGCTGGATCCGGGAAGGCACCACGATCGTGGAGGCATCCAGCGGCAGCACCGCCGTCTCCGAAGCCTATTTTGCGCAGCTGCTGGGACTGCCCTTCATCGCCGTGATGACCCGGACCACCAGCCGCGAGAAAATCGCCCTGATCGAACAGTTCGGCGGCTCCTGCCATCTGGTGGACCACGCCTCCGAGGTCTACGAGGCCGCCGCGGATCTGGCCAGGAGCACGGGCGGGCACTACATGGACCAATTCACGTACGCCGAACGGGCCACGGACTGGCGCGGGAACAACAACATCGCCGAATCGATCTTCGGCCAGCTGGCCCTGGAGGAGCACCCGGTCCCCCGCTGGGTGGTGGTCGGGGCCGGCACCGGCGGGACCAGCGCCACGATTGGCCGGTACCTGCGCTACCACCGCTACGAGACGGGCCTCGCCGTCGTCGACCCGGAAAATTCCGCGTTCTATCCGGGCTGGCGGAACAGCCGGCCCGACGGCGGGACAGCTGGCGGCGGGACAGCTGGCGGCGGGACTGCAGCTGACGCACCCGCGGCGGGATTGCCCTCCCGCATCGAGGGCATCGGCCGGCCGCGGATGGAGCCGAGTTTTGTGCCCGCCGTGATCGACCACATGATCCAGGTTCCCGACGCCGCGTCGGTGGCGGCCATGCGGCATCTGAGGGACCACGCCGGTCTGCACGCGGGTCCGTCCACCGGGACCAACCTCTGGGGCGCGTGGCAGCTCATCGCCGGGATGATCGCGGAGGGCCGCCGGGGCAGTGTTGTGACCCTGATGTGCGACGCCGGGGACCGCTACGCCGGAAATTACTACAACCCGGAGTGGCTGGCGGCCCACGGCCTGGATCCCGAACCCCACGAGGCCGTGCTGCGCGAGTTCTTCCGGACCGGCGCCTGGCCGGCCTAAACCAGCCGGCCCGCCCGCCCGTCAGCACGCCGGCCTAAGCCCGCCTACGCGCCCCCGGCGGCTAAACCTCCGCCGTATCGCCGCTGGAAAGGTGCCGGTACTCGGTGCCGTACTTGGCGCCGATCCGGGTCACGTGCCCCTCCACCAGGCCGCGGCCCAGCTCGTTCAGGAGCGCGTCGTGGATCGGGAAGGCCTGTGGTGCGCGGACACCAATGACAAAATCCACCACTTCGCCCACCTTGTTCCACGGGGCGTGGATGGGTACAAGCAGCGTCTTGACGTCGACGCCGTCGGGGATCGCGAAGGAGTCCCCCGGGTGGTAGACATTGCCGTCGACGAGGTAGCCGACGTTGGCCACCACGGGGATCTGCGGATGGATGAGGGCGTGCTGGCCGCCAAAGGTCCTGATGGCGAAGCCCGACGTTTCAAATTCCTCACCCGCGCCCGCCGCATGGATGCGGCTTCCGGCGTCGGGCGCCTTGCCGCGGAGCGTCGCGGCCACGGCCTCCGGGGCGAAAAGCTCAAGGGTGGTGTTCGACTGCAACGCCGCGGCGACGGCGTCGACGTCCACATGGTCCGCGTGCTCGTGGGTAATGAGCACAGCATGTGCTCCGGCCAGGGCCTGGTCCGTCTCCGAAAAGGTGCCCGGGTCAAACACCAGCACCCGGCCGTCCTGTTCGAGGCGGACACAGGCGTGAGTAAATTTGGTCAGCTTCATCCGGCCAGCCTAGGCACCAGCCGTCACAGTGTCCACGAAGCGCCGCTGGCAATCTTGGGCGCTGGTAATCTTGGACATTGCCACCCTCAGCGAGTCCCACCCGCGAATTCTTTTGACGAAGCGAGTTCCACGATGTCCCAAGGCGCTACCACCGGCAGCAGCCGGACTCCGGCCTCGGCACCCGTGCAGGGCAAGGAACAGCGCGTCACCAAGCAGCGCCTCGCCGTCAGTGCCGCCTTGGACGACCTGGCGGACTTCGTCAGCACCCAGGAACTGCACCGCATCCTCCAGGAGCGCGGCACCGCGGTGTCCCTCGCGACCTCCTACCGGATCCTGCAGTCCCTCGCCGACGACGGGCTGGTGGATGTCCTGCGCAACGCCGACGGCGAAGCGGTGTACCGGCGCTGCGCCGTCACCGGGCACCACCATCACCTGCTGTGCCGGAACTGCGGCAAGGCCGTGGAAGTGGAAGCACCGGCGGTCGAGGCCTGGGCCGCGCGGATCGCGAATGAGCACGGCTTCACCGCGGTGGAGCACACCGTGGAAATCTTCGGCCTGTGCCCCGAATGCACAGCCAGTCAGCCCGGCGAATAGCCGGAGCTGCTGAAATTCCCCACCTTTGACCTCGTGACCCCGGAAATCACCGGCGGGGCGCAGGGACCCGCCGGCGGCCGGCGGCAAACCTGGGGAAATTCTGCCACAGTGGCGTGAGAGCGTTAAGCCGACGCAGCGGCGCTCCGCACCACCCGGCCGTTGAGTCCCCGTCTGGCCCGTGCGCCACCGATCATCCGGCAGGCCACGTAGATCAGGAAGGACAACGTGGTCACATAGGGGCTGATCGGCAGCCGGCCGCCGAGGGCCAGCAGGATGCCTCCGACTGTCGCCGTCATCGCAAAGACGATGCTCAGCGTGACAACCAGCCGGGGCGAGGACGTGACGCGCATGGCGGCGGCCGCGGGCGTGATCAGCAGGGCCAGCACCAGCAGCGCGCCCACAATCTGGATGGACAGCGCCACGCTGATCCCCAGCAGCACCATGAAACCAAGGGCGAGGGCCCGCACCGGCACGCCGCGGGCGGTGGCGACGTCGGGGTCGACACTGGCAAAGGTCAACGGCCGCCAGATGGCGGCCAGCGCCAGCATCACCACGACGGCGGCGACCGCCAGGACCTGCAGCTGGACGGTCCCGACCGACACGATCTGCCCGGTGAGCAGGCCGAACTTGTTGGCCGCCCGGCCCTCGTACAGGGACAGGAAGAGGATGCCCAGGCCAAGCCCGAAGGGCATGATGACGCCGATGATCGAGTTCTTGTCCCGTGCGCGGACCCCCATCACGCCCAGCACCAGGGCTGCCAGCACGGATCCTGCCAGCGAGCCGAGGATGATGTCGGCGCCGATCAACAGCGCGAACGCCGCGCCGGCAAAGGAGAGCTCCGAGATCCCGTGGACGGCGAAGGCGAGGTCGCGTTTCATCACGAAGGTGCCCATGATTCCGCCGAGCAGCCCGAGGACGGCGCCGGCCCAGATGGAGTTCTGCACCAGGACCAGCAGCTCGCCGTAGTTTTCGAAGTTGAAGATTGAGTGCAGCAGGTCGCCCAGATCCACTTAGCCCGCCTCGCCCGCGACTGAGTGCGCGTCCAGATGGTGGTGCGTCGCGGCGTCCGGCAGCCCGACGACGATCAGCCGGCCGTTGGCCTGGATGACCTCAACACGGCTGTCATACAAATCGGAGAGCACCTCGGTGGTCATGACCTCCGCGGGTGTGCCCACCCGGAACTTTCCGCCGGCCAGGTACAGGACCCGGTCCACGTAGTCCATGATCGGGTTGATCTCGTGGGTCACGAACACCACGGCACTGTCCGAGTCGCGGCATTGCCTGTTGATCAGCGCGCTGACGCCCTGCTGGTGCTGAAGGTCAAGGGAGAGCAGCGGCTCGTCGCACAGCAGCACCTTGGGATCGGTCGCGAGGGCCTGCGCCACGCGCAGGCGCTGCTGCTCACCGCCGGAAAGCTGCCCCACCGGCACCTTGGCGTAATCGGTGGCGCCCACAAGCTCCAGGAGTTCATCGACTTTACGGTTCACCTTGGCGCCGCCGAGGCGGATGCCCCAGCGGTGGCCGTCGACGCCGAGGGCCACGAGGTCGCGGGCGCGCAGGGGCGTATCGGGGTCAAATGATTTCTGCTGGGGCACGTAGCCGATCCGGCGGCTTCCCCGCTCAACGGGGTGGCCGTCGAGCACGGCCGTTCCCGTACTCAGTTCCTGCAATCCCAGCAGGACCTTCAGGAAGGTGGTCTTGCCGCTGCCGTTGGGCCCGAGCACGGCAAAGAATTCACCCGGGTTGATGTCCAGGTCCAGGCCCTCCCAGAGAGTCCGTTGGCCGAACGCCAGGGAGGCGCCGCGCAGGCTCACTACCGGTGTCAAAACGGGTTTCCTCGATTTTCCGCGGAGATGGCTGCTCCCGCTGTTGCGATCATCCTAGGGCCTTGCCGATGCTCTCCACGTTTCCGGTCATCCACTGCAGGTAGGACTGGCCGTCCGGGAGGGTCTCGCTGAAGTTCACGACCGGGACGCCGGCGTTCTCGGCGGCTTTTTTCACCGCCGCCGTCTGCGGTCCCTCGGTCTGGGTATTGTAGGCCAGCAGCCGTACGCCCCGGGATGCCACGAGATCGACGGTGGTCTTGAGCACGGCGGGCGGGACGTCGGCGTCCTCCTCGATCGCCGCCGTGTACTCGGCCGGGGTCTCGTTCTCCAGTCCGGCGTCCTCGAGCAGGTACAGCGGTACGGGCTCGGTGACGGCCACGGGCGCGTGGCCCGCCGAGGACTTGATGGCGGCGAGCTTCGTTTCCAGGCCGCCGAGCGAGTCCTTGAAGGCCGCCGCGTTGCTCCGGAACGTCTGCGCCGAGGCCGGTTCCAGCGAGCCCAGCTTCTCGGCCACGGCGTCCGCGAGGCGGGACATGGCAGGCAGGCTGTACCAGACGTGTTCATTCAGCCCCGTGGACCCGTGGGTGTGGCCGGCGGAGTCGGGGCTCGCCGCTGGCGGGCTTTCGCTGGCACCGCTTTCGGAGACAAGCCCTGAAACATCCACGGCGCTGATGACGCTGCCGCGGTCCAGGCCGGTGTCGGTCGCCAGCGTGTCCATGAAGGCGTCGTATCCCCCGCCGTTCTCCACCACCAGCTCGGCCTTGGAGACGGCCAGCTTGTCCTGCGTGGTGGCCTCGTAGGAGTGCGGGTCCTGGCTGGTGCGGTTGATGATCGAGCTGACCCGGACCTTGTCGCCGCCGATGCTGGAGACGATGTCGCCGTACACGCTGGTGGATGCGACGACGTTGACCACGCCGTCCCCCGCGGTCCCCCGGGGGCTGCCGGACGTCGGACTGCACGCGGTGAGCAGGAGGCCCAGGCCGGCAAGACCAGCCAGCAGGACTCGGGCAGCGGGACGACGCACGGAAAACCTCGGATCTGTTATTGAGAATCAGGAGCAATAGCAACAGCCCGAGTGTATCCCTAAATAGGAATCATTCCTATTTAGGGATACACGGCGTGCCCCGCCGGTGCCCGGCCGCAGCTGGGCTGCCCGTTACTGGACCGGCCGTTACTTGGCTGCCCGATATTGGGCTGCCCCCTACTGGTCCTGGCCCAGCCTGCGGTAGCCGGTGGCCTGCGTCGCGTCCCGGATTTCGCCGACGAGCTGCTCGATCACGTCTTCGAGGAACAGCACTCCCTGAGTCAGCCCATCGGGTCCGATCACGCGCGCCAGGTGCGAGCCCGTGCGCTGCATGACGGACATGGCCTGCTCGATTTCGTCGTCCATGGCGAGGTTCGCCAGCGACCGGATGCGGCTTTCCGCAATCGGCTGGTGGTACCCGGCGTCCGGGATGGACAGCACGTCCTTGATATGGAGGTAGCCGGCCAGCATGCCGTCGTCGTCGAGCATCGGGAAGCGCGAGAACCCGGTCCGGCTCACTGCCTTTTCGAATTCGACCGGCGTGGTGGCCGCCTTGAGCATGACGAGTTTGCCCAGCGGAACCATCACACGGGACGCGGTGTGTTCGGAGAACTCGAGCGCTCCGGTGATGAGTCCGGCGTCGTCGTCCACGAGTCCGTGGCGGGTGGACTCCTGCACGATCGACTGCACTTCTTCAAGAGTGAAGGTGGAGGTCACCTCGTCCTTCGGCTCAATCCGCATCAGCTTCAGGATGTGGTTCGCGGACCAGTTAAGCGCCGCAATGACGGGCTTGACGAGCCGCCCGATGAACATCAGCGGCGGCGCCAGCAGCAGCGCAGCCTTGTCCGCGACGGACACGGAAATGTTCTTGGGCACCATTTCGCCGAATGTGACGTGCAGGAACGTCACCAACAGCAGGGCGACGGCGAAGGCCACAATGTTCGCGACCTCCTCGGGGACGCCCACCGCTTCCAGCGGCACGGCCAGGAGGTGGTGGATCGCGGGCTCGGCCACCTGCAGGATCAGCAGCGAGCAGACGGTGATGCCGAGCTGGGCGCAGGCGAGCATGAGGGAAACGTTTTCCATCGCCCGCAGGGTGGTCTGGGCGCGCTTGGAACCTGCCTCGGCCAGCGGCTCGATCTGGCTCCGGCGGGCCGACATGACGGCGAATTCGGCGGCCACGAAGAAGGCGTTGCCCACCAGGAGGAACGCAAGCCAGAGGATTCCGGCCCAGTCGCTCACGCGGCACCTGCCTGGCTGGCGGGCTGGCCGTCGCCGGACACCCGGACGGGCCGGAAACAGATCCGGTCGATCCGGCGGCCGTCCATGCGGGTCACGCTGAGTGTCCCGCCGACGACGTCGACCGTGTCGCCGACTGCCGCGATGCGGCCGAGCTGGCTCATGACGTAGCCTCCCACCGTTTCGTAGGCAGCCTCGTCGGGCACGGTCAGGCCCGGGATCTGTTCGGAGAGTTCATCGGGCCGGAGCAGGCCCGGGAAGTACCAGTCCCCCGAGGCGCTTTGGAGCAGGCCGGGCCGGACCTTGTCATGCTCATCGGCCACTTCCCCGACGATTTCCTCCACGAGGTCCTCCAGCGTGGTGATGCCGGCGGTTCCACCGTATTCATCCAGGACCACGGCCAGTTGCAGGTTGCCCTCGCGCAGTTCGGCGAGGAGGGCGTCCAGGTGGATGGTTTCGGGGACCCGGAGCACGTCGGTCATGATGGCCCCCGCCTGCAGCTTGGCGCGGCGGTCCGCGGGCACGGCAATGGCCTTCTTGATGTGGACCACGCCGCGGATGTCATCGGAGGACTCGCCGATCACGGGGAACCGGGAGTATCCGGTGCGCTTGGCGGCCTCGACGATATCCGAGACCGGCTGGTCGGCATCGATGGTCTCCACGCGGATGCGGGGGGTCATGACGTCCGCGGCGGTCCGCCCGGAGAACTTCAGGGTTCGGGCGATGAAGTTGGCCGTTCCGGCGTCGAGGGTGCCCATGGCCGCGGAGCGGCGCACAAGCGAGGCCAGCTCGGCCGGGGTGCGGGCGCCGGAGATTTCTTCCTTGGCCTCCAGGCCGAAGACGTTGAGGACCTTGTTGGAGAAGCCGTTGAGCACCACGATGGCGGGCTTGAAGATGGCGGTGAACACCAGTTGGGGCCGGGCCACGGCCTTGCCGATCGGGAAGGACAGCGCGATGGCCATGTTCTTGGGCACCAGTTCGCCGATCACCATGGAGAGCAGGGTGGCCACCGCCATTGCCAGGACCAGGGACAGCGAGGCCGCCGCCGCCGGCGGGACGCCGAGCGCGGTGAGCGGGCCTTCGAGCAGCTTGCCCACGGACGGTTCCATGACATAGCCGGTCAGCAGCGTGGTCATGGTGATGCCCAGCTGGCAGCTGGAAAGCTGGGTGGAGAGTGACTTGAGACATCTGAGCAACGGCTCGGCGGCGGTGTCGCCGGTGTCAACGGCGCGCTGCACGGTGGCCTGGTCCAGGGCGACCAGGGAAAATTCCACGGCGACAAAGAAGCCGGTGCCGAGGATGAGCAGGAGACCGGCTGCGAGGAGTAGCCATTCCATGTCAGCGGCCTGCTTCCGCAGCAGCGCATGGCACGTGCCGCGTCAGGGGACGCAAATGCGGGAAGGCCCGGCCTGGCGGAGGATGGTCGGCGGCGGCCGACCCTGTTTCCTGGATAGCTCCGGAATGGCGTGCGGCCGGAGAGTGATGGGCGCGTGAACGGGGTTTGCCGGCTCTGCGGGTGGACTGGGCGGGAACGGTTTCCGTACTCCGCTGACAGCCCCCAGGCCGGCACCTAGATTTACTGTCCATAAGAATTTCAGTCTACAGGAGCAACCGCCGCCAGCCCCCGACCGCCCGCGTCACCGGCCGCGCCGGGTTCACCAGCTCTGCGGGACGGGCCGGCCCTCCTCGTACCCGGCCGCGGACTGGATGCCTGCCACGGCGCGTTCCCGGAAAGCGGCGAGATCGGCAGCGCCGGCGTAGCTCATGGAACTGCGCAGGCCCGCGGTGATCATGTCCAGCAGGTCCTCGACGCCGGGCCGGGCCGCATCGACGTACATGCGGGAGGTGGAGATGCCCTCCTCGAAGAGGGCCTTGCGGTCCATTTCAAAGGCGCCCTCGCGTTGGTTGCGGTTCTGCACCGCCCGGGCGGACGCCATGCCGAAGCTCTCCTTGTACTGCCGGCCCGAGGCGTCGAGCTGCAGGTCCCCGGGGCTCTCGTGCGTACCGGCAAACCAGGAGCCGATCATGACCTGGCTGGCCCCGGCGGCCAGGGCCAGGGCGACGTCGCGCGGGTAGCGGACCCCGCCGTCGGCCCATACCCGGCCGCCGGCTTCCCGGGCCGCGGCGGAGCATTCCAGGACGGCACTGAACTGGGGGCGGCCCACGGCCGTCATCATGCGCGTGGTGCACATGGCGCCGGGGCCCACCCCGACCTTGACGATGTCCGCCCCGGCCTCGATGAGCTCACGTGTGGCATCGCCGGTGACGACGTTGCCGGCGACCACCGGCACGCCGGGGTTGAGACCCTTCACGGCGGCGAGGGCGTCGAACATTTTCTGCTGGTGCCCGTGCGCGGTGTCGAGGACCAGCACGTTGACGCCGGCCGCCAGCAATTCGGCGGCCCGCCCGGCCACGTCGCCGTTGATTCCGACGGCGGCAGCGACCTTCAGCCTGCCGTCGTCGTCCAGGGACGGCCGGTAGAGCGTGGAGCGCAGGGCGCCCTTACGGGTGAGCACGCCGGCCAGGACCCCGTCCTGCTGCACCGGTGCGTAGTCGGTTCCGGCGGCATCCATCGCTTCAAAGGCGCGGCGGAGGGCCTGCGCAGCATCGGCCGCCGACCCGCCCCCGAACAATCCGCCGGCGAGCGGTCCGGCGTCGAGCACCAGCGGCTGGTGGCGGATGACGGAGGCCAGTGACGCGAAACGGTCCTGGCCCTCGCAGTCGGCGGCCCGGACAACACCGGTGACCGCGCCGGAGTCGTCCACCACCACAACGGCCCCGTGCGGCCGCTTGCCCATCAGGTGGAGGGCATCAATGACGGTGTCCGTGGGCGCGAGCGTGACGGGGGTTTCCAGGACCGGGTGGCGTCCCTTGATCCAGGCCGTGACGTCACGGATGACGTCGAGCGGGACGTCCTGCGGCAGGACTCCAAGGCCGCCGCGGCGGGCCATGGTCTCGGCCATCCGCTTCCCCGTGACCGCCGTCATGTTCGCCGCCACCAGCGGGATCGCGGAGCCGGTCCCGTCGTCGGCCGCGAGGTCGACGTCCAGGCGGGAGGTGACATCGGACCGGGACGGGACCAGGAAGAGGTCCGAGTAGGTCAGATCGGTGGTGGGCTCATTCAGGAAACGCACTGCTGCTCCTTTGCTGGCACCCGCAGCTGGCACCGTCGGCGACAAACGGGTTCTCACTGCATTCTAGGGCGGTTTCCGGCAGGGCCGGCACCGACTCCGGCACCGCGTCCGGCCTCGCGCAGGGCACCGCATGTGGGCCGCATCCGGGGCCGATTCTGCAACTCTTCTTCACCGCAATTCGGCGGCTGCCGGGGCGGATCATGATTTGGGTCACGCTTATTGGCGGTTTGGCAAGAATCCTCACTAGACTGGCATGGGTCTGGGTTCACTGGACGCAGAGACTGGCTCAATCGTTGTGCCGAGGCACCGTGGAAGCCAGAGGGAATCAAACTCACGGAAGAGGCGTATTTCAAGTGCCAGAGCAGCCTAGCCACCGTCTACCAGAGGAATTTGGCGGAAACGAGTGGCTCGTTGACGAACTGTATGAGCGTTACCAGCAGGACAAGAACACGGTCGACTCCAAGTGGTGGCCCCTGTTCGAATCCTTTGAAGCTAGTGACGCCTCTCCCGCCAACGGAACGTCCGGCACCGCGACAGCTGTGCATCCTGCCACCCGTGAACTTCCCGTTGTAGCGCCCGCCGCCGCTCCGGCAGCACCTGCGCCCGCCGCCCCCGCAGCTCCCGCCGCCACGGCTGCGCCCGCACCGGCTGCGCCCGCCGCCAAGAAAGCCCCGGCCACCGTCGCCCGGGACGGCTCCAAGACTTCCGACGCCGGCCCCGGCACCGCGCCGATCCCGGCGCAGCTGCCCAAGAACCTCAAGGCCCCGACGGCTCCCGAAGAAGACGTCGTCTCGGTCCTGCGCGGCCCGGCCAAGGCGATCGCCTCGAACATGGTCACCAGCCTGGAAGTGCCGACCGCGACGAGCGTCCGCGCCATCCCGGCGAAGCTCCTGATCGACAACCGTGTGGTCATCAACTCCAACCTGGCCCGCGCCCGCGGCGGCAAGGTCTCCTTCACGCACCTGATCGGCTACGCCGTCATCCGCGCCCTGTCCCAGTTCCCGTCGATGAACGTCTACTACGACGAGATCGACGGCAAGCCGGTGGCTGTCCAGCCGGCGCACGTGAACTTCGGCATCGCGATCGACATGCCCAAGCCCGACGGCACCCGCCTGCTCATGGTCCCGAACATCAAGAAGGCGGAGACCCTCAACTTCTCCGAGTTCTGGCACACCTACGAGGACCTGATCAAGCGTGCCCGCAACGGCAAGCTGACCGCGGACGACCACTCCGGCACCACCGTGTCCCTGACCAACCCCGGCGGCATCGGCACCGTCCACTCGGTCCCGCGTCTGTCCAAGGGCCAGGCCGCCATCATCGGCGTCGGCGCACTGGACTACCCGGCCGAGTTCCAGGGTGCCAGCGAGAAGATCATCGCGCAGAACGCGATCAGCAAGGTCCTCACGCTGACCTCCACCTATGACCACCGCGTCATCCAGGGTGCCGGCAGCGGCGAGTTCCTCAAGCTCGTGCACCAGCTGCTGCTGGGCGCGCAGAACTTCTACGACGAGATCTTCGAGTCCCTGCGTATCCCCTACGAGCCCGTGCGCTGGAGCCCCGACCTGCAGGTGGACCCGGCCGACGAGATCAACAAGGTCGCCCGGATCCAGCAGCTGATCCACGCCTACCGCGTGCGCGGCCACCTCATGGCGGACACCGATCCGCTCGAGTACGTCCAGCGCAAGCACCCGGACCTCGATGTCCTGACCTACGGCCTGACCCTGTGGGACCTGGACCGCGAGTGGCCCACCGGCGGCTTCGGCGGCAGGCCGATGCTCAAGTTCCGCGACATCCTCGGCGTCCTCCGTGATGCCTACTGCCGCACCGCCGGCATCGAATACATGCACATCCAGGACCCGGCCGAGCGCAAGTGGTTCCAGGACCAGCTGGAGCACCCGTACTCGAAGCCGAGCCGCGACGAGCAGCTGCGCATCGTCTCCAAGCTCAACGCCGCCGAGGCCTTCGAGACCTTCCTGCAGACGAAGTTCGTCGGCCAGAAGCGCTTCTCGCTCGAGGGCGGCGAGTCCCTGATCCCGCTGCTGGACGCGATCATCTCCGACGCCGCCGACGACGAACTCGACGAAGTGGCGATCGGCATGGCCCACCGCGGCCGGCTCAACGTGCTGACCAACATCGCGGGCAAGACCTACGCGCAGGTCTTCCGCGAATTCGAAGGCACCCAGGACCCGCGCTCCGTGCAGGGCTCCGGTGACGTCAAGTACCACCTGGGCACCGAGGGCACCTTCACCTCGGACAACGGCAAGGAGACCAAGGTCTACCTCGCCGCGAATCCGTCCCACCTCGAGGCCGTCGATTCCGTCCTCGAAGGAATCGTCCGTGCCAAGCAGGACCGCCTGGACCAGGGCGAGGCGTTCCCCGTGCTGCCGATCATGGTGCACGGCGACGCCGCCTTCGCGGGCCAGGGCGTGGTCGCGGAAACGCTCAACCTCTCCCAGCTGCGCGGGTACCGCACCGGCGGCACCATCCACATCGTGGTCAACAACCAGGTCGGCTTCACCACCGCACCGTCGTCCTCGCGTTCCTCCACGTACTCCACGGACGTCGCCAAGATGATCCAGGCACCGGTGTTCCACGTGAACGGCGACGACCCGGAGGCCGTGGTCCGCATCGGGCAGCTTGCCTACGAGTTCCGTCAGCGTTTCCACAAGGACGTTGTCATCGACATGGTCTGCTACCGCCGCCGTGGCCACAACGAGGGCGATGACCCCTCGATGACCCAGCCGCTGATGTACAACCTGATCGAGGCCAAGCGCTCGGTCCGCAAGCTGTACACCGAATCACTGATCGGCCGCGGTGACATCACCGAGGAAGAAGCCGAGCAGCTGCTGCGGGACTACCAGGAACGCCTGGAACGCGTCTTCGCGGAAACCCACGCCGCCCAGACGTCCCCGATCCCGATCATCACGGCCGATTCGGCCGCGGTGTCGGACCTGGAACGCCCCATGGCCCAGCAGTCCGATTCCGGCGTCAGCGCGCCGGTATCCACCGCGATCTCCGCGGAGACCCTGGCCCGCATCGGCAAGGCCCACACCGATATCCCGGACGGCTTCACCGTCCACGCCAAGCTCAAGCAGCTGCTGGAGAAGCGTGAGGCGATGTCCCGTGAAGGCGGCATCGACTGGGGCTTCGGTGAACTGGCCGCGTTCGGTTCGCTCATCATGGAAGGCGTCCCCGTCCGGCTCGCCGGCCAGGACTCGCGCCGCGGCACCTTCGTGCAGCGCCACGCCGTCTTCCACGACCGCGCCAACGGCGACGAGTGGCTTCCGCTGTCCCACCTCTCGGATGACCAGGCGAAGCTGTGGATCTACGATTCACTGCTCTCCGAATACGCCGCCATGGGCTTCGAATACGGGTACTCGGTGGAACGCCCGGATGCGTTGGTGCTCTGGGAAGCGCAGTTCGGTGACTTCGTCAACGGCGCGCAGACCATCATCGATGAGTTCATCTCCTCGGCCGAGCAGAAATGGGGCCAGCGGTCCTCGCTGGTCCTCATGCTGCCGCACGGCTACGAGGGCCAGGGTCCGGACCACTCCTCCGCCCGCATCGAGCGCTTCCTGCAGATGTGCGCCGAAGAGAACATGATCGTCGCCAACCCCACGACGTCGGCCTCGCACTTCCACCTGCTGCGCCGCCAGGCGTACAGCAGGCCGCGCAAGCCGCTCATCATCTTCACGCCCAAGCAGCTGCTCCGCCTCAAGGCCGCAGCGTCCTCCGTGGAGGACTTCACCACCGGCTCGTTCCGCCCGGTCATTCCGGAACACGCGCAGCTGCAGGCCGACGCCGTCGAACGCGTGCTGCTGGTCTCCGGGCGCCTGTACTACGATCTGCTGTCCACCCGGCAGAAGACCGAGAACAAGACCACGGCGATTGTCCGCGTCGAGCAGCTGTACCCGCTGCCGGCCGACGAGATCGCCGCGGAGCTGGCCAAATACCCGAACGCCGAAGTGGTCTGGGCGCAGGACGAACCGGCCAACCAGGGTCCGTGGCCGTTCATCGGCCTGAACCTGCCGGACGCCCTGGACCGCCGGGTCCGCCTCATCTCCCGCCCCGCCTCGGCCTCCACCGCGGCAGGGTCGATGAAGCGCCACGCGGCAGAACAGGACGCCCTGCTCAAGCAGGCATTCGCTCGTAAATAGCGGCATTGCTGCCCGGCCGGAGACTGAAACAACAACACTCCGGCCGGGCGGTTCTGTTTAATGGACTATTAGTGGTCAGCTTGATGGACAGCGTTGAAGTGAAGAGGTAGTCGTGGAAGATCGGAAGCTGCGGATCGCAGCCGTTGGGGACGAGCTGTTGGCTGGGCTTGGTGATCCGCGCGCCTTGGGCTGGCTGGGCCGGGTCCTGGCCCGCACGCCGCAGGACAGCGTCGCCCTGGAGTGCTACTCCCTGCCATGCCCCGAAGAGGGCACCGAAGGCATTGCGGCCCGCTGGCTCGAGGAGGCGGGCCGGCGATTCGGCAACCACCACGAAAACCGCCTGGTGATCGGCCTGTCAGGACGCGACATTGAGTTCGGCCTGTCCACGGCCCGCAGCCGCCTGAACCTGGCCAACATCCTGGACTCCGCCTCCCAGAACAAGATAGAGGTCTTCGTCGTGGGCCCGCCGCCCACGCTTGACCCCGCACAGAACCGCAGGCTCGGCGAGCTCAACACCGCCTTCGCCGACGTCACGACGCGCCGGAAGCACCTCTATGTCGACACGTTCTCGCCGCTGCTGAACCACGAGCAGTGGCGCCAGGACCTCGCGGCCAACGGCGGCACGCCCGGCCAGGCCGGCTATGGCCTCATGGCCTGGCTCGTGCTGCACCGCGGCTGGTTCCAGTGGCTGGGCCTGGACACCCCGGAATAGGCGGGCAAGCAGGCAACCGGCCGCGCCGGGACCCCACCCTCCAGGGATTTCGCGATATATCTTGACCTGCCGGCAAGCGCGATATATCGTGACTTCATAGTTGAGATATATCGTTAGTTGCCTCAGCCCTTTCGCCTTTCCGGAGGAACCATGTCAGAGAACACGTGGACCGTGACCGGCCCGCAGACCATCGACGTCGACGGCGTCCACTCCCTCAAACTCGGGATTGTCCGCGGCCGCTTCGACATCGTCACCCATGACGAGGACGTTGCCAGGATCGAGGTCTCGGAAATCGAAGGCGACCCGCTGTCGGTTTCGATCGTCAACGGCCGCCTGGAAGTCCGCCACCAGCTGCACGGCCCGCAGGGCTGGTTCAAGAACCTGATGAGCACCGTCAACAACGGCAGCAGCAACTCAGTGGTCATCAGCATCGCCCTGCCGGCCGGCGTCGAGGTCGAGGCCGGGACGGTGAGCGGCGACGGCATGGTTTCCGGGCTCAGCGGCCACACCCGGCTCAACACCGTCTCGGGGTCCGTGCTGGCCGACGGCACCGCCGGGAACCTGTCCGTCAACACGGTCAGCGGCGAGGTGATTGCCCGCAACCACCGCGGCGTCCTGACCGCCAAGAGCGTCTCCGGCGAGGTGACGGCCTCGGGCGAATTCAGCAACATCCGGGCGAACACCGTCAGCGGCGACCTGAACTTCGACCTGCACGGCTTCACCCATGACTTTGGCGCCAATTCGGTCTCCGGCGACGTCACCATCCGGCTGCCGCACGACGTCGGGGTGGACATCGTTGCCAAGTCCGCCAGCGGCGCGGTGGTCATCGATGACACGAGGTACGCCCAGCCCGGCGGCACGGTGCAGACCATCGCGGGACCGGACGCCAAGCTGATGCTGGTCCGGACCAACTCGGTCTCGGGAAAGACGTCGCTCTTCCACGGCCAGCCCAGCCCGGACACCGAAACGGCCCTCTGATGCCTCCCGTCTTCGCCCACGGGGCGCTGCGGCTGTACCTGCTCGCCCTGCTCGAATCGGGCCCCAAGCACGGCTACGAGCTGATCAAGGCGCTCAGCGAGCGTTTCGGCGGAACGTACTCCCCCAGTGCCGGGACCATCTACCCGCGCCTGGGCAAGCTTGAAGAGGAAGGGCTCGTCGCCACCCGGACGGAAGGCCGCCGCACCAACTACAGCATCACTCCGGCCGGCCTCACGGAACTGAACCGCCGGCGGGACGAACTCGCCGGCGTCGAGAACGACATCTCGGCGTCGGTCCGCCGGCTCGCCGACAACCTGCGCCAGGACATCCGCGTCAACATGCGCGGCCTCCGGGCCGACCTTGCGGCCACGGCCGAGGCGGCCCGGACCTCGGCCCGCGCCGCCGGTTCTGCCGGCGGGACGGGCACTGCCGGCGCCGCGGGAAGCCCGTGGTACTCCCCGGAGGGCGAACGGCGGCTGAAGGAGGCGGAAATGCTGGTGCAGGCGTTCCGCGACGACATGCGGGTGGAACTGCGGCGTCATGCCGGGAGCCGTCCGGTCACCGCCGTCACGCTCGAAACGGTCAGGACCGTGCTGGACCAGGCCCGGATCTCGATCCGAAATTCGTTGGAGGGCTGAGGCCGGGACCGACCGACCGCGGCCCGTAGCACGGGCCTCCGGTTCGCGGCGGGTGCCGCGATGTGGGAGACTTGAGGGCAGCTCTTTTGAGTACCAAGATTAAGGAGGCCAGCTATGAGCAAACGTGCACGTAAACGTCGTGACCGTAAGCGTGGCGGCGCGAACCACGGTAAGCGCCCCAACGCCTAAGCAAAGCTTGGAATGACAGCTTTAGACGAATGACCCCGGAATCCTCACGGATTCCGGGGTCATTCGTTTATGTCGGCTCAGGCTTCCACAGTCCGGATCGAGTGAATCCGGTCCAGGATGGAGTTCTTGAGGTTTTCCGGAGCTGCTTCGGTACACGAACGCTTGACCATCACGCGGATGACACATTCGAGGTCATACTGCTCCAGGCACTCCGGGCAACTGTCCAGGTGGTCCTTGATCTCTGCGATGTCTGCACGCGTGAGCGCACCATCCAGATATTCATAGATACGTTGCATCCGGGCGTCATCGCAATCGCCCAGTCCCTGGCAGTCGCTCATTTCCTGTTCTCCTGTTTGTTGCTGTCGGCCGCGGCGCTTGACTCGGTGGCGGCCCTGAATCCTCGTTCGGCGGCATAGTCCGCCAGCATGTCCCGCAGCATCTTCCGGCCGCGGTGCAGCCGCGACATGACGGTCCCGATGGGGGTGTTCATGATGTCCGAAATTTCCTTGTACGCGAAACCCTCGACGTCGGCGAAGTACACGGCCAGCCGGAATTCCTCCGGAATCGACTGGAGGGCGCGCTTCACATCCGAGTCGGGCAGGTGGTCCAGGGCCTCAGCCTCCGCCGAACGCAGTCCCGAGGACGTATGCGACTCGGCGCGGGCCAGCTGCCAGTCCTCAATCGTGTCCGAATTCGACTGCAGCGGCTCGCGCTGACGCTTCCGGTACAGGTTGATGTACGTGTTGGTGAGGATGCGGTACAGCCAGGCCTTCAGATTGGTTCCGGGCTTGTACTGGTGGAACGCGGAGAACGCCTTCGTATACGCCTCCTGGACCAGGTCCTCGGCGTCGGAGGGGTTCCGGGCCATCCTCATGGCCGCCGAATACAGCTGGTCCACGTACTGCATGGCGTCACGCTCAAAGCGCGCCCGGCGCTCTTCCGCGGACTCGGTGGAGACATCAAGGGGCTTCCCGTCCACCTCGGTCTCCAAAGCGGCGGGCGTGCCGGCATCAGGTGTCTTGGTGGGCGTGGCGTCGTTTCCGGCAACCTCGTGCATGGCCGCAACGGCCGGGTCCATGGTGCTCATTGCGTTCAAGTCTACTGTCACCTTCCGCCGGGCACCCGGAACCGCCGGAAGCGCGAGGGTCCATGATTGACCGGAACCGGCTTCCGGTTCCGCCCTGTCTTTGACCAGAGTCAAATCTCCGCCTTCGTTAGCCTGCTGGGATCTGCCTTTCACAACCACGTCCTGCGGGCAAATATTCCGCAAAAGTGCAAGACTAGAACCGGTTCTCCCGCAGTGAAGCCGCTGTTCGTCCATCCAGGAGGAAATTCATGTCGTTTGTCCGCTTTCTCGCCCGGCCCATGCTCGCCTCCAGTTTCGTCCTCGCCGGCATGGACAAGCTCAAGAACGCGGATGACACTGCGGCCCAGCTGTCCCCCCTGTTGCGCCGTGCGGCCGACGCCTTGCCGTTCCAGCCAAATGAAAAAGTCGTGGCACGCGTGATCGGCGGCACCCAGATCGGTGCCGGCGTCTGCTTCGCCCTCGGCAAGTCCGCCCGGCTGGCGGCCACCCTGCTCGCCGTCATTTCGCTCCTGAACGGCTACGTCGAATGGCGCAGCGCGGACATCTCCTCGAAGGAAGCCCGCGACGCCCGCCGCAAACAGCTCCTGAAAAACGTCTCCCTCACCGGCGGAGTGCTCCTCGCCGCGGTCGATACCGCCGGCAAGCCCAGCCTGGCCTGGCGCGCCGGGCACCTGGCCGCCGATGCCAAGAAGAGCGCCGGACACCTCGCCGCCGATGCCCGCAAGACCACCAACAAGCAGCTGAAGAAGGCCGACAAAGTCGTCCGCAAGGCCGTAGACCACTCTGCCGGGGCCTAAGACGGTAATGACTGGCACCACCCCCTCTGCAGCTGCCCCGTCCCACCCTGCCGGCGCCCATGCAGCCGACGCCGGCCCGCACTGGCCCGCCCCCTTCGCCGCCCGGCCGGTCGATGCCACTGTCACCGTTCCCGGCTCCAAGTCTCTGACCAACCGGTACCTCGTGCTCGCCGCCCTCGCGGACGGACCTTCCCGGCTGCGGGCTCCCCTGCACTCCCGGGATTCCGCGCTGATGATTGAGGCCCTGCGGCAGTTGGGGGCCACCGTCACGGAAGTGCCCGGCGACGGCGCCTTCGGCCCCGACCTGGAAATCGTCCCGATCAGCATGGACACCGCGGCGGCTGACACGGCGATCGACTGCGGCCTGGCCGGCACGGTCATGCGCTTTGTCCCGCCGGTGGCCGCGCTGCGCCGCGGTGAGTCCCGTTTCGACGGCGACCCGCACGCCCGCAAACGCCCCATGGGCACCATTATCGAGGCCCTCGCCGGCCTGGGTGTGGCAGTGACCGCACCCGCCGGCGGTCCGGCGTCGTCGTTGCCGTTCACGGTGCACGGCTCGGGCGAGGTGCGCGGCGGCCACCTGGTCATCGATGCCAGCGCTTCGTCCCAGTTCGTCTCCGCCCTGCTGCTGGCCGGGGCGCGCTTCACCGAGGGACTCCACCTGGAGCACGTCGGCAAGCCCGTGCCGAGCCTGGACCACATCAACATGACCGTGGCCGTGCTGCGCGGCGTGGGCGTGGCGGTCGACGACTCGGTGCCGAACCACTGGGTTGTCTCCCCCGGCCCGATCCGCGCCTTCGACGTCCGGATCGAGCAGGACCTCTCGAACGCCGGCCCCTTCCTCGCGGCGGCCCTGGCCACCGGCGGCACCGTGCGGATCCCGAACTGGCCGGCGGAAACCACCCAGGTGGGTGATCTCTGGCGCGGAATCCTGACCGCTATGGGCGCCACGGTGACGGTTGACGGCGGCACCCTGACCGTCAGCGGAGGCCCGGAGATCAAGGGCGGCGACTTCGACGAAACCAGCGAACTCGCCCCCACCGTAGCCGCGCTGTGCGCCCTCGCCACCGGCCCCTCACGGCTGGGCGGCATCGCCCACCTCCGCGGCCATGAAACGGACCGGCTCGCCGCCCTCGTCGCCGAAATCAACCGCCTCGGCGGGGACGCCGAAGAAACCCCCGACGGCCTCATCATCCGCCCGGCCGCGCTGCACGGCGGTGTGGTGCACAGCTACGCGGACCACCGTATGGCAACCGCCGGCGCCATCCTCGGCCTTGCCGTACCCGGCGTGGAAGTCGAGGACATCGCAACCACGGCCAAGACCATGCCCGATTTCCCGCAACTCTGGGAAGCGATGCTGGCCCAGGGACCCGCCGCAGATGAGGACACCGCCGGTGGCACGCAGCACTGATTCCTGGGACGAGTCCGACGTCCGGATCCGGCCGAACAAGAAGGGCACACGGCCCCGCACCAAGGACCGGCCCAGCTACGACGACGCCGTCACCGGACGCATCATCACCGTTGACCGCGGCCGCTACACCGCCGTCGTCGGCGAGGGGACCGCGGACGAACGCAAGATCATCGCGGCCCGGGCCCGGGAACTGCGCCGCAACCCGGTGGTTGCCGGCGACTTCGTCTCCCTGGTCGGGGATGTCACCGGCGAGCCCGACACCCTGGCGCGGCTGGTCAAGATCCAGGACCGCAAGACGCTGCTGCGCCGCAGCGCCGACGACACGGACCCGATCGAACGTGCCGTCGTGGCCAACGCCGACCAGCTGGTGGTGGTGGTCGCCGCCGCCAACCCCGAGCCGCGGACCGGTTTCATCGACCGCGCGCTGGTGGCCGCGTACGACGCCGGCATTGAGCCGCTGCTGCTCGTCACCAAGGCCGACGTCAAGGATCCCGCCGAGCTGCTGTCCAACTACCAGCACCTCGACTTCCCCGTCATCATCTCCAAGACCGCCGACTCCGCCGCTTCCGGCATCGACGCCCGCTCCGACGACGGGCTTTCCGCCCGGCTCGACAAGGACGCGGTATCCCAGCTGCGCGACTACCTCGACGGCAAGGTCACCGTGATGCTGGGCCATTCCGGCGTCGGCAAGTCCACCATGGTCAACGCCCTGACCGGGGCCGAGCGGGCCACAGGAGGCGTGAACGCGGTAACCGGCCGCGGCCGCCACACGTCCTCCTCGGCACTGGCGCTCAAAGTCAACGATGCCCCGGCCGGCAGCTGGATCATCGACACCCCCGGCATCCGGTCCTTCGGTCTGGCCCACGTGGACCCGGACCGGATCCTGCGTTCCTTCCCGGACCTGGAACCCGGCACCGATGATTGCGAACGCGGCTGCAAGCATGACTCCACGGCCGTCAACTGCGGCGTCGACAAGTGGGTTGCGGCCGGGCACGCGGGGCCCTCGGGACCGGCCAGGCTCGCGTCCCTGCGCCGGCTGCTGGGCACGGACCCGCGGATGGAAGCGCAGGAAACCAAGGAACTGGGCACCGTCTCCTAGCCGGACCGGCAACGGGGCGGCGGCGCCGAGCCGCGGCCTCCCGCCCGGCAGCCCGGTTTGACGGTAGTTTGGAACCATGAGCCAACCCGCTTCGAGCTACAACGATGACCTGCGCCTTGCCCATGTACTGGCAGATTCGGTCGATTCCCAGACCATGAGCCGCTTCAAGGCGCTCGACCTTCGGATCGAGACGAAGCCCGACCTCACACCCGTCACCGATGCCGACAAATCCGCGGAAGAGGCCATCCGCGGCCAGCTCTCCCGGTCACGTCCGCGTGACGCGGTCCTGGGCGAAGAGTTCGGCAGCTCGGGCCACGGTTCCCGCCGGTGGATCATCGACCCGATCGACGGCACGAAGAACTTTGTCCGCGGCGTCCCGGTCTGGGCCACCCTGATCGCCCTCGTCGATGAGGGCGAGCCGGTGGTCGGCGTCGTCAGCGCGCCGGCACTGGGCAAGCGCTGGTGGGCCGCCAAGGGTGCGGGCGCCTACACGGGCCGCTCGCTCGCCGCCGCCACACGGTTGAAGGTATCCAACGTCTCCAATCTCGAGGACGCCTCGCTGTCCTACTCCAGCCTTGGCGGCTGGAAGGAACGCGGGAACCTGGATGAGTTCCTGGGCCTGACCGAGGAAGTGTGGCGGACCCGCGCCTACGGTGACTTCTGGTCGTACTGCCTCGTGGCCGAGGGCGCCGTGGACATCGCCTGCGAACCCGAGCTGAATCTCTACGACATGGCCGCCCTGGTGCCGATCGTGACCGAGGCCGGCGGCCGCTTCACCTCGCTCGAAGGCGAGGACGGCCCCTTCGGCGGCAACGCCCTGGCCACCAATTCGATCCTGCACTCGGAAGTGCTCAAGCGGCTCAACCCCGGACTCGACGACCTCTTTCAGGCCCACCCGAACAACTGATCCGCGCCCGTAATAATCCGCTTCACAATCGGCGGCCGCCTTTTCCCCGGCTGCGCCGATGTCCTACGCTCGATGCAGGTCACGAGTGCCAGCGCTAAACCCCGGTTTGCTGGCCGGCAACCCTCCAGTCGCGGTGGGGTGCCCCGGGTGACGACCTGGCCGGTCCGGAACGGACCCGGCAAGCGCGGATTCCCACTGTGTGGGGTCCTGTTCGAGTGAGGTCCCATGACAACTGCCATTTTCCCCGTTGCCCCTGAATTCCATGCACGGCTTGCCCTCGCGGCCCGCCCGCTGGCAGCCGTCACCGGGGCCGAAATCCAGGCCCCGCTGATCACCGGCGGCCACGCGCGCTACGCCAACCTCGACTACGGCGCCTCCGCCCCGGCCCTGTCCGTGGTCTCGGCCTACCTGAACGAAATCCTGCCGTACTACGCAAGCGTGCACCGCGGGGCCGGCTACGCATCGCAGATCAGCACCTCCGTCTACGAGAACGCCCGGGACATCGTGCGGGACTTCGTGGGCGGCCGGCCCGGCGATTCCGTGATCTTCACGCGCAACACCACCGATTCCCTGAACCTGCTGGCCGGCTGCCTGCCGCTGCGCGACGGGCGGCCCGCGGGCGAGGTCCTCTACCTCGACATCGAACACCACGCCAACCTCCTGCCCTGGCAGAATGTCCCGCACCGCAGCGTCGTGGCCGCCGCCACCCTCGCGGCCACCGTGGACCGCCTGCGCGACGAACTCGCCCGCGGCGGCGTCAGCCTGTTGGCCGTCACCGGCGCCTCCAACGTCACCGGAGAGATCCTCCCGATCCGGACCCTGGCCGCACTGGCGCACGAATACGGCGCCAGGATCGTTGTCGACGCCGCGCAGCTCGCCCCGCACCGGCGGATCAATATCGCCGCGGACGACGTCGATTACCTCGCCTTCTCGGGGCACAAGCTGTACGCCCCGTTCGGCGCCGGCGTGCTGGTGGGGCGGACGGACTGGCTCGACGCCGGCACCCCGCACCTGGCCGGCGGCGGCGCGGTCCGCGATGCCCGGCTCGACTCCGTCAGCTGGACCACGGGACCTGCCCGGCACGAGGGCGGCTCGCCGAACGTCCTCGGTGCGGCGGCCCTCGCCCGCGCCACCCAGGTCATTGCAGCCCTGGACCCGGAGCAGTGGCAGGCCCACGAGGACGCCATCCGGTCCTTCCTCGTCGAGGGCCTCCAGGGCATCGAAGGGGTAACCGTGCACCGGATCTTTGCCGATTCGGCTTCCGATTCTTCCTCCGCTTCGTCCACTGGAGGCGATCAGCCGGACACCGGCACGATCGGCGTCGTGAACTTTTCCGTGGAAGGCTACGACGCCGGACTGGTGGCCGCCTACCTGTCGGCCGAACACGGCATTGGCCTGCGCGACGGCCGCTTCTGCGCCCACCCGCTGCTCAAGCGGCTCGGCCTGCCCGCCGGCTCCCTGCGGGCCAGCTTCGGCCTCGGCTCACGGCTGGAGGACGCCGAACGCCTGCTGGCCGGCCTGCAGCAGCTGCGGCAGAACGGACTCGGCTGGGATTACGTGGTGGACGCCGGCCGCTGGGTGCCGGCCAACGATACCCGCAGCTACCCCCACTGGGCGCCGAACACCCCGGGCACCGCCGGCGCTGCGCCCTGCACCCTCGACTAGCGCAGGATCAGGGCCCGGCGCGGGTGCGGTAAATTCGAAAGGTATCTGTAACAAGCAGGACCTTCCCGAAGGAGATCGCACGTGGCAAGCGCCGGACCCAGGCTCCACAGCGGACCCAAGCTGCACAGCGGACCGAAGCTGCACAGCGAGCGGCGCCAGGAACTCGGACAAAGCTTCCAGGACGGCGGGGAGCACTACGAGCGCGTCCGCCCCGGCTATCCGCAGGAGTCAGCCGACTGGCTGGTCCCGGCGGGAGCCAGGGACGCCGCGGACATTGGCGCGGGCACCGGGAAGTTCACCTCCCTTTTGGCGGAACGCGGACTGGGCACGGTGGCCGTGGACCCCTCTGCCGACATGCTCGGGCAGTTGCGCCGGACCCTGCCGGACGTCACCGCCATCGAGGGCAGCGCCGAGGACACCGGTCTCGAGCCGGAGTCCTTTGACCTGGTCACGGTCGCCCAGGCGTGGCACTGGTGCGACCCCGGCCTGGCAAGCGCCGAGATTGCCCGGATCCTGCGGCCGCACGGCGTGCTGGGTCTGATCTGGAACCAGCTGGACACCAGCGTGCCCTGGGTGCACCGGCTCTCCCGGATCATGCACGCCGGGGACGTCCACAAACCACACTTCCGTCCGGCCGTGGGCCCCGAGTTCACCGGGCTGGAGAGCCACCTGACGCGCTGGGAGGATTCCGTCACGACGGAGGACATCCAGGAGCTGGCCAAGTCCCGCAGCTACTATCTCGCGGCATCGGACTCCACCCGGGCCAAGGTCACCGCCAACCTCGCCTGGTACCTGCACGAGCACCTGGGACACATCCCTAGCGAGGTGCTCCGGCTGCCCTACCTGACCCAGACGTGGCGGGCCTTCCGGGCCTGATGCACGCTCACCCCGGATTCCCCCGGATTGCACGCAGCGCCCGCCGGGCTTATTGTTTCGGTATGCCTAATAAATTCTTATAGGCACACGAAACTTTGACACCGGCTGTTTTCCGGCCGGCGCCGATCATCGCGTCAACGCCGACGCGCCAATCACAGGAGCTGGCAGTGCTGGAGCTAACGGGACACGGGCAACCGGCGCAGGACGCCCCCACTTACAAACACCCGGGGGCCCGGAGGGCGCTGATCGGCCTGTTGGGACCGGCCTTCGTGGCGTCGATCGCCTACGTGGACCCCGGAAACGTGGCCGCCAACCTGACCGCCGGAGCGCAGTACGGCTATCTGCTGGTGTGGGTCCTCGTGGCCGCCAACGTCATGGCCGTCCTCGTCCAGTACCAGTCCGCCAAGCTCGGGATCGTCACGGGCAAGAGCCTTCCCGAAATCCTTGGTGAACGGCTCAAGCCGTTCTGGCGCCGCGCCTTCTGGGTGCAGGCCGAAGTTGTCGCCGCCGCCACCGATCTCGCGGAGGTGGTGGGCGGCGCAATCGCCCTGTACCTGCTTTTCGGCCTGCCCCTCCCCCTTGGCGCCGTGATTGTCGGCGCCGTGTCAATGCTCCTGCTCGCGGTCCAGGCCCGGCAGAAACAGCGGCCGTTCGAATTCATCATCATGTTCCTGCTCGGCATCATCACAGTCGGCTTCCTGGCCGGGCTGTTCATCAGCCCGCCCGATCCGGGGGCCGCCCTGGCCGGGCTCATGCCCGGCTTCCAGGGCCCGGACACCGTCCTGTTGGCCGCCAGCATGCTCGGGGCCACCGTCATGCCGCACGCCATCTACGTCCACTCGGCCCTGTCCCGGGACCGGCACCGGCCGGACGAACACCTGCATGTTCCCCCGGCGGCCATCGCGCGCCTGGTCCGGGCCACCCGGTTCGACGTCGTGGCCGCCCTCGCGATCGCCGGACTGGTCAACATCGGCATGCTGCTCCTGGCCGCCTCCACCCTCGGCGGCGAAGAAGGCACGGACACGATCGAGGGCGCGCACGCCGCCATCACCGCCAATCTCGGCCCGATCGTCGGCGTGATCTTCGCGGTCGGGCTGCTCGCCTCCGGCCTGGCATCGACCTCGGTGGGCTGCTATGCCGGCGGCACCATCATGCAGGGCCTGCTCAAGATCCGGATCCCCGTCATGGCCCGGCGCGTCGTGACCCTCATCCCCGCCGTCGTGCTGCTGGCGGTGGGCTTCGACCCCACCTGGGCGCTCGTCCTGAGCCAGGTGGTCCTCAGCTTCGGGATTCCCTTTGTCCTGGTCCCGCTGGTGGTGCTGACCAGCAACAAAGCCCTGATGGGCCGGTTCGCCGACGGCCCGGCCCTCCGAGTCGCCGCCATCATCAGCGTGGTGCTCGTCGTGGCTCTCAACCTGGTGCTGCTGTGGCTCACTTTCTCCGGAAGCAGCTGACGGTAGGCTTAGGTCTGTGAAGACCAGTACGCCCTCCTCCTCGATCGAGGACTACGTCAAGGTCATCTATTCGTTCACCGAGTGGCAGCGCAAGCCCATCACCTCCACGCAGCTGGCGCAGCGCCTGGGCGTCGCCAACTCCTCGGTTTCGGAAATGGTCCGCAAGCTCAAGGACCAGGGCCTCGTGGACCACAAGCCCTACAGCGCCGTCACGCTCACCAGCGATGGAGTCCGGCTCGCCCTGTCCATGGTCCGGCGGCACCGGCTGATCGAGACTTTCCTCGTCCGCGAGCTGGGGTACCGCTGGGACGAGGTCCATGACGAAGCCGAACTCCTGGAACACGCCGTCTCGGACACCTTTATTGAACGCATGGCGGCCAAGCTGGGGAACCCCACCCGGGACCCGCACGGCGATCCCATTCCGGCAGCCGACGGCTCGGTGCTGATGCCCGCCGCCCACCGCCTGAGCGAACTCGACGACGGCCACACCGGCCGGATCACCCGGATCAGCGACGAGAACCCGGAGCTCCTGCGCTATCTCGCCGCAGAGGACATCGACCTCGACGCCGAAGTGGAGGTGGTGGGCCGGCGTCCCTTCGGTGGCCCCATGGTAGTGCGGATCGGTTCCGCCGCGGCACCGCGCGAATTCGATTTCGCCGACGAGGTCGCCTCGGCCCTCTGGGTCCACAGCGATGCCGGGCACGCCGGCTGCAGCGTCACGGAGAGCTGAGTGAAGGGTGCGCTGGACGAGCGCCGGGCCGTGCCGCGCCCCGGCGTGCCGGGGTGGAAGGCCTGGTCCGCCGTCGCCGTCGGCGGGCTGATCGGAACCGAGCTGCGTTTCGGCGCCGGCCTGATTTTTCCCGAAAGCACCGGCGCGGTGCCGTGGACCACGTTGGCGATCAATGTCTCCGGGAGTTTCGTTCTGGCCACCCTGACCACTCTCTGGATCGCGCGGCCGCAGACGGCTTTCTGGCTGCGGGCCGGCATCGGCCCCGGCCTCCTGGGGTCCTTCACCACCTTTTCGGCGCTGGTGATCGCCATTGACCAGCAGATCCGCGGCGGCTTCCATGCCACGTGGCTGGCCTACCTCGGGCTCTCGCTGGTCCTGGGCCTCGGGGCGGCGGCGGCCGGCTGGAAAACCGGCAAGGCGATTGCAGACCTCCGCGGCGGTGCCCAATGATGACCGCGCTCGTGGTCGGGGCGTGCGGGGTGGCGGGAGCACTCCTGCGGTTCGCCGTCGACTCCTGGTTTGCGCACCATCAGGGCTCCCGACCGCACTGGCCCTGGGCGACGTTCACGGTCAACGTCGCCGGATCCTTTATCATCGGTTGGTCCGTCGGCCTGACCGGCCACCTGGAGCTGGGCACCGACTGGCACGCCGCGATCGCAACCGGTCTCGCCGGCGGCCTGACCACCTTCAGCTCATGGACCACCGCGACAGTCCGCCTGGTCAGCGAAGAGCGGTACCGGGCGGCGGCGCTCACCATCGGCGCGAACCTGCTCGTGGGGCTCGCGGCCGCCGCGCTTGGGCTTGCCCTCGCGGGCTGAAAACCTTAGCCCGCCGCCGGTGTGTCGAGGGTAACACCGGGGCGCCCTGGTGGCTTCGGGCCGCCGTCGTTCCCGTATCGTTGAAGGATGGTTACCCGACGTGAAGCAGCCCAGACCCTCGACATTCCCCTGGAAATGGCGCACCGTCACGGCATCCCGCCCCGGCTGTCCGAGGCCGAGCTGGGCGAGCTGCTGGACAACCCGCCGGCGTGGCTGGTCCAGTCCAAGGCAAACCGCACCGGCAAGCGGCCCGTCTGGGTCCAGCTCACCTGTGCCGTCTGCGGATTCTCCGAAGCGGCCCGGCCCAAAAAATGGTGGCCAGAGTTCACTTACGTCTGCTGCGTGCACCACGAGGCACGCGAGATCCCGGTGCTCGGGCCCGGGCTCGTGCGCAGTGTGTACGACGGCGTCGGCAGCCGTTTCGCAGGGATCGTGGACGCCGCCGTTCCCGAGGCGTAGCTTAAAAGACGGGGCTACCCCTGGCCCCTGCCGTGAGGGAGAGCACCATGCCTGACAAGACGCCGCACCAGAGCGTGTCGAAGAAGTCGGTTAAAACCATCAAGGAAAAACGGGCAGAGAAAAAGGCGAAACACATCGTTGATGCCCACACCGACCCAGTGGCACACATCAAGAAGCGCTGAAAAATCGAGAGGCCGGAAGCCGTTGCTTCCGGCCTCTTGTCGTGTTGCCCTGACACGTCCCGGCGGGCTGGTGGCTCACCCGAAATGGATGATGTGACAATCTCACGTTGGCGGTTGAGTGGTCTTGGGATCCGACCGAGAGGTCCTATTCCGGGGCATGTCCGCGACGCAGTTCCAACCGTTGAGCGGCGCGGGGCCCATCGGAATCATTCGACGCGGGTGGTGACGGCCCGGGGGGGGACCGCCCACACTAAGACCAGTGCGCCAGACAGCGTGCTCGACACAGACCGGAGGAATACCAGTGACAACCACACCGGAGACTGAGGCCCACGGGCCGGTCGACTTCGTACTCCTGGAGTTCCCCGTATCGGGACTGACGGGACGGGCGAGTGAGGAACTCGTTAAGCTCGTCGAGCAGGGCGTGATCCGCCTCTTCGATCTCCTCGTCGTCATGAAGAATGACGACGGATCTGTCGAGGTGCTCGAACTCACCGACCCAGGCGGTCCCGCGGCGGGGTTCTCCTACTTCGAGGGGGCCCGGACCGGGCTTTTGGGCGACGATGACATCGCCGAGGCCTCGGCCGCGCTGCTCCCCGGGACGGTGGCCGCGCTGATCGTCTACGAGAACACCTGGGCGGCACCGTTCGTGGCGGCCGTTCGGGACAGCGGGGGCGAACTCATCGCGAGCACGCGGATCCCTGCTCCGGACGTGATGGAAGCACTTGATGCACTTGACGCCGCCGCACCTCCGGTTGCCGACGCCTGAGACCTGACGCAGAACAAGAGATGTGAGAGGAAGAGAATTATGGGACTTCTTAGGGGTGTGGCACGGACGGCAGTCGTTGCCGGAACGGCTAGTGCAGTCAGCGGCCGCGTCCAGCGCCGCCAGGCCAACAAGTTTGCCGAGAAGGACGCCGCGACCGCGGCCAAGCAGCAGGAGGCCTACGATTCGCAGATGGCCCAGCAGGAACCACCGCCGCAGGCCTACCAGCAGCCGGTCTACCAGCAGCCACCACCCCCTCCCCCGGCTGCCGGCGGCATCTCAAACGAAGCCCTCGAACAGCTCAAGCAGCTCGGGGCGCTGAAGGAGCAAGGAATCCTCACCGAAGAGGAGTTTGCGGCCCAGAAGGCGAAGGTCCTCGGCATGTAGTGCCAAACAACTGGAAGGAGGAGGGAAGTGTCGGAAGACGCTTCCCTCCTCTTTGGCCTTAAGCACAAAACTCCCCGCCGACAGAAGCCGGCGGGGAGTTTCGTGAACCCAATACGGGGTGGAGCGCCGTTGCCGGGCCCCTATGTGGAGATGGGGGGAATTGAACCCCCGTCCGATGTCGTGTTGTCAGGGCTTCTCCGGGCGCAGTTTGCGTCGGATTTTCTCGGCCCCAGCCATGCTGCAAACAGCTGGCTGATCCGGGCCCAGTCATCTAAGAGTCCCGTTTACCCCGATGACGGAGGTAAACAGCAGTGGCTATCTAAATGACGCCAGGATCCGGGGCAATAGCAACCTCGGGCTGACGGACTGTCTTACTGCTTAGGCAGCGAGAGCGAAGTCAGTGCGTTTTGATTCGGCACTTATTGGTTTGCAGACAGCGTTTACGAGATAATTCTGCATCCTCGGCCCGCTTCACCTGTCGCGACTAACATCGTCGAAACCGATCATCCCCGTATTTTTTTATCAAACCCGGACCGGATACTTTCGGATCCTTCCCGGACTACCAATCATAACGCACCGCCTCCGGGAAACATTCCCGGGGACCGTGACAGCCTGCGACGCGCTAGCGGCGGTTGCGTTCGCGCATGACGCGCTGGGCCTCGCGCTTGTCCTGCTGTTCGCGCAGCGTCTGGCGCTTGTCGTATTCCTTCTTGCCGCGGGCGACGCCGATTTCGACCTTCGCGCGGCCGTCCACGAAGTACAGCTGCAGCGGCACGATCGTGAAGCCCGACTCGCGGATTTTGTGCGAGATCTTCGTGAGCTCTTCGCGGTGCAGCAGCAGCTTGCGGCGGCGGCGTGCGGCGTGGTTCGTCCAGCTCCCCTGGTGATACTCGGGGATGTGGATGCCCTCCATCCACAGCTCGTCGTTGTAGAACGTGCAGAAGCCGTCCACCATCGAGGCATGGCCCTCGCGCAGGGACTTCACTTCCGTGCCCATCAGCGCGATGCCGGCCTCATAGGTGTCAAGGACGTGATAGTCGTGCCGGGCCTTGCGGTTGGTGGCCACTACCTTACGGCCACTTTCTTTGGGCACGGTAGGACTCCTCGGTTTGTTGGTGGTTCACTCCGGCCAGGTGGTGCGGAGTCTTTCCAGTTTACGGCAGTGCGCCCGCCTCAGCGGATGGCCCGGGCCGGACTACAGCAGGTTCATCGGGTCCACGGCCCGGCCGTTGAGCCAGGTCTCGAAGTGCGAGTGGCAGCCGGTGGAGTTGCCGGTGGTGCCTGAATAGGCGATCAGCTGCCCCTGGTTGACGTGCTGGCCGACCGAGACCGCCACGGAAGTGTTGTGGTAGTAAATCGTGGTCAGCGAGTTGCCCTGGACCACCCCGTGGGAGATCTTCACGTTGTTGCCGCCGCCGTCGTTGGCCCAGCCGGCCGAGAAGACGGTGCCGGCAGCCGCGGCGTAGACGGGCGTGCCGCAGGCGGCACCGAAATCGATGCCGGTGTGCATGTAGCCGCCCTGGCCGTAGAAGTCGATGGTGCCCGGCGGCGTCGCCCGCCAGCCGAACCCGGAGGTGATCGGAATATTGCCGGGGAACGGGTGCTGCAGCCCGAAGGCCGACGGCGAGCCCTGGGCCGGCGGGACATATGGCTGGACCGCCTGTCCCTGCGCCCGGGCGGCGGCCGCCGCGGCCTCGGCAATGCGCCGCTGCTCGGCCAGCCAGGCCTCACGCAGCTTCCGGTCGCGTTCGGCGATCTCGGCGGCGACGGCGTCCTGTTGGGCCTTGACCTGGGCGAGCTGGTTCTGGATGCCGGGCTTGGCGGCCTGGAGTTGGGCGTCGAGCCGGGTGGTGTCGGCGATCAGCTTGTCCACGGCGGCCTTCTTGGCTGCGGCCTCGTCCCGGGCGGCCTTTTCCCGGGCCAGTGCGGCGTCGGCTTTGGCCTTGAGGTCGGTGATTTCAGCCTCGACGGCGGCCAGCCGGGCCTGCGCGTTGACGTTGGTGGCGCTCTGCTGGGTGAGCTTGTCCATCGCGGAGTTCTGGCTGCGCAGGGCCTGGTCCGCGAGGTCGATGGTGTCCGTCAGGCTGCTGCCCTGGTTCGAGCCGAAGAACAGGGACAGATTGGACGGGACGCCGCCGGACTTGTAGGCCTGCGTGGCGATCTGCCCGATCAGTTTCCGGGTGTCCGCGATCTTCTGTTTGTCGGCTTCCAGCTGCTGCGTGATTTTTGCCTTGTTCTGCTGCGCCAGGTCCACGCGGGCCGCGAGGGCCTGCACTTCCTGGACCGCTCCGGCCACCCGGCCCTGGGCGTCCGTGAGCGCCTGCTGGGCGCCGGGGAGCTGGCCCTGGTACAGGACCAGGTCTGCCGCAGCCTGGGCGATCTTGCCGTCCACGAATTCGAGGGAGTGCTGGACCCGGGCCGCCTCCTCGCGCAGCGCGGCCTGCTGGTCCTCAAGGTCGTCGGCGAATGCCGCCGGACTCGAGGCCCCCATGGTCCCGGCCAGGACCAGCGCCAGGGTGGCGCTGATCATCCGGCTGCGGCGCCCCACCAGGCGGAGCCGGAGGGATTGCCGGAGGGGGCGGCGGGCCATCGGTGTCATAAGCATTCCCTTTTCGTTGCGCAAAGCTAGACCCGCAAGTACCGGCGGAGGGTCAGCAGGGAGGAAATTCCGGCCAGGACAACGCCCAGGCCAATCAGGGCAGGTACCAGGATCAGGGTCTGCCCGGGCGAGATAAACGCGGTGTCCGGATACTGCTTGGACAGGACGCCTTCGAGGAAGAAGCGGGCCACGGCCCACAGGGTGCCGGACGCCAGGGCGGCACCGATCACCGCGGCGATCACGCCTTCGAGGATGAACGGGAGCTGGATGACCATCTTGGACGCGCCCACCAGGCGCATGATGCCTGTTTCCCGGCGGCGGCTGAACGCGGAGAGCCGGATGGTGGTTGCGATCAGCAGGATGGCGCAGATGATCATGACGCCGGCAATGCTCACGGCCACCAGGGACGCGGCGTTCATGGCCGAGAACAGCCGCTCCAACAGCTGCCGCTGGTCGATCACGGTTTCCACCCCGGCCTGGGAGGAGAAGGTCTCGCTGATGATTTCGTACTTCTCCGGGTCCTTCATGTTGATCCGGAAGGACGCCGGCAGCTGGTCCGGGGTCACGGAGTCAACGATCGGGGAATTGGAGAACTGTTCCTTGAAGTGCTTGTAGGCGTCGTCCTTGGACTCGTACTGGAAGTCGTTGACGTACTGCGCCACCGCGGGCGATTTCAGCAGCGTGCGCAGGTTGTCCTCCTGCTCCGGCGTCGCCGGACCGGTGGCGCAGCCGGGCGCCGTCGAACCGTCACTGCAGAGGAAGATGGCCACCTGGACTTTGTCGTACCAGTAGCCCTTCATCTGGTTGATCTGCAGCTGCAGCATGCCGGCGGCGCCGACGAAGGTCAGCGACACGAAGGTCACCAGGATCACGGAGATCACCATGGACAGGTTGCGGCGCAGGCCGCTGCCGATCTCGCCCAGGACGAATGCAAGCCTCACGCCTGGCCCTCCCCTGCGGTGCGGAACTCGGCGCGGGCTTCGGCACGCGAGCCGGCCCGGGGCGGGATAACTTGCGGCTGTTCGTCCCGTCCGCTGGCGTCGCGCAGGCGGCGCGACTGGCCCACGACGGGAATCATGGAGGTGTAGAGGGCCTTGGCCTCGTCGCGGATCACAACCCCGTTCTTCAGTTCCACCACCCGTTTGCGCATTTCGTTGACGATGTCGTCGTCGTGCGTGGCCATCACCACGGTGGTGCCGTTCTGGTTGATCTTGTCCAGCACGCCCATGATGCCCATCGAGGTGGTGGGGTCCAGGTTTCCGGTCGGCTCGTCGGCCAGCAGGATGCCGGGGCGGTTCACGACGGCGCGGGCGATCGCCACGCGCTGCTGCTCGCCGCCGGAGAGTTCGTGCGGGAGACGGTTTTCTTTGCCTTCCAGGCCGACGGTCTTCAGGACCTCGGGGACGGTGTCGCGGATGACGCTGCGGCTCTTGCCGATGACCTGCATGGCGAAGGCGACGTTGGCGAAGACGGTCTTCTGCGGCAACAGGCGGAAGTCCTGGAAGACGACGCCGATTCCGCGGCGCAGGCGCGGCACGCGCCAGCTGGAGATGTTCGCGACGTTCTGGCCGGCCACGTAGACGGCGCCGGAGGAGGCGCGGTCCTCTTTGAGGACCAGGCGCAGGAAGGTCGATTTGCCGGAGCCGGAGGCGCCGACGAGGAAGGCGAATTCGCCACGGTCGATCTCAAGGTTGATCGAATCCAGCGCCGGGCGCGCCTTCTGGTCATAGACCTTGGTGACATTTTCGAAACGGATCATGGCCCTTAGTACCCTGCAGGACATGGCCGCGAGGGCCCGGTTCTGCTGCCGGCGCAAGGGCTTTCGTTTGGGGGAAGTAGAGCTCCGGCCCCTCGACTATACGCACGGGTAACGGCGGAACCGCCGGAACGGCGGGGCGTGTCGCACGATTGTCAGCGACCTCCCAGTGGAGGTGCCCGGCCGGGCGCCGGGCCTACTTCTCGGCGTTGCGGTTGTCCGTCCGCCAGCGGATGCCGGCGTCGATGAAGTCGTCGATTTCGCCGTCGAACACGGCCGAGGTGTTGCCGACCTCGTGCTCGGTGCGGAGGTCCTTGACCATCTGGTACGGGTTCAGGACGTAGGAGCGCATCTGGTCGCCCCATGAGGCTTTGACGTCGCCGGCGAACGCCTTCTTCTCGGCGTCCTCCTGTTCCTTCTTCAGCAGCAGGAGCCGGGACTGCAGCACGCGCAGGGCGGCGGCGCGGTTCTGCAGCTGCGATTTTTCATTCTGCATCGACACCACGGTGCCGGTGGGGATGTGGGTCAGGCGCACCGCGGAGTCGGTGGTGTTGACCGACTGGCCGCCGGGGCCGGAGGAACGGAAGACGTCCACGCGGATCTCGTTGTCCGGGATGTCGATCGAGTCCGTCTGCTCGATCAGCGGGATCACTTCCACGGCCGCGAATGATGTCTGGCGGCGGCCCTGGTTGTCGAACGGGCTGATCCGGACCAGGCGGTGGGTGCCGGCCTCGACGCTGAGGGTGCCGAAGGCGTACGGCGCCTTGACCTCGAACGTGGCGGACTTCAGCCCGGCTTCTTCGGCATAGGAGGTATCCATGATGGTGGTCGGGTAGCCATGGCGTTCGGCCCAGCGCAGGTACATGCGCAGCAGCATTTCGGCGAAGTCCGCCGCGTCCACGCCACCGGCGCCCGCGCGGATGGTCACCACGGCTTCGCGCTCGTCGAACTCGCCGGAGAGCAGGGTGACGACTTCAAGGTCGGCCAGCGCCTTGCGGACCGATTCGAGTTCCGCGGCGGCGTCGGCCATGGAGTCGGCGTCGTCCTCGTCCTGGCCGAGCTCCACGAGGACCTCGAGGTCGTCGATCCTGGCCACGAGCTTGTTGAGCCGCTCAAGCTCGGTCTGCTTGTGCGAGAGCTTCGAGGTGATGACCTGCGCCGCGGCGGGGTCGTCCCAAAGATTGGGTTCACCGGCCCGCTCGCTGAGCTCGGCGATGTCTTCCTTGAGCGCCTCGACGTTCGAGACGTTCTCGATGGACGTGTAGGTGGCCCGCAGTGCGCGGATTTCAGCGGGAAAATCAATGTTTGCCATGGTTTTTTAAGCCTACGCTATGTGTCCTAGCCGCCCGACCCTGCCGGTTTCCCTATCACTTCGGGTTGCCCGATAGATGGTTGCCCTGTCACTTTGGGTTGCCCGACGGCCTGGTTGGCAGCATCTACTGACAGGGCAACCGGAGTGGTGGGCCAGCAACTCAGCGGCTGAGGCGGGACCGCGCCGTGGACGTCGCCTCGATCCGGATGCCGTCCGGCACCAGGAAGTTCACCACCGGCGGGTGGACGGCTGCACTCAACACCACGACGGCGGTGGCGCCGTCCGGGCTGCCCGTGGAGGGCGCCACGCTTAGTGCGCTGAAGCGGTCGAACGCGCCGTTGCGGCCCAGATAGTCGAGGGCGGCGCTGCGAACCCTCGCCCCGCTGAGGACGGCGGACGGTGTGCCGCCGGAGTTGCCCAGCTGGCCGAGGGTGAAACTGTCCGCGGCGGCCACCGAGGCACCGTCCGCGAGGGAGAGCAGCTTCTTGTGTTCGAGGTAGACGCTGGAGGCCGCCATCACGACGGTGGCGACCAGCAGGGCAATCAGCACGAAGCCGATGCTCAGCACCAGCACCTGCCCCTCCTGCGGGCGGGGCCCGGGCCGGCCCCTCACCGGAACCTGCCCACCAGCTGGGTTGCCGACGCGCTGAGCTGGCTCGCGTTCAGATGCAGTGCGTCGCTGAACGGCACAAACGGCAGGGGCACGGTGAGGCGGACGGTGACTGTCACCGCCGAGCCGGGAGCCAGGCAGTCGGCAGGTTCGCAGCGGGTGTCGACGGTGGCGTTTTCCGCCGGCTGGCCGTAATCGGCGAGCGCCAGCAGCACGGCTTGCTCTGCCGCTGCCCGGCCGCTGGCCGCGTCCGGCTGGGCCACGTAGACCTTGGCGGCCTGGTCGGCGGCGCCCACGACTGCGAACGAGCCGCCCTGGATCTGGCCCACGGTGATGATGAAGTACACCAGGGGCACCATCAGCAGCGCGGACAGGAAGACGAACTCGACCACGGCACTCCCCTGTTCCGGTGAGGCGCCGTGCTCCGGCCGTTCACCGCTGGATGGCCGCATGGCCCTTCACCTCCAAGAGCGCCCGGGGACCGATGAAGCCGATGACCGGCAGGGGTGCCCGGACGGTCACCTCGAGTGTGCGGATGCCCTGGAACGTCGATTCGCTTGTCCCCACGTCCCGCGCGAAATCCGGGTTGAGCGCCGCGGTGATCAGCTGGACAGTCCGTTCCTTGGCGTCCCCGTCGTTGCGGTCGGCCAACGTGCCGTATCTGGCGCCCGAGGCGGCGGCGTCGATCAGCGTATTCCGGACGTGAAGTACCAGGGTGAGCTGGACGATCGCGAGGAAGAGCAAGGTGAGCAACGCACCGATCAGCACGAAGTCCACCACTGCAGCGCCCCGCTCTACGCCCTTGCGGTTTTCCCCGCTTTCGATCTGGCGCCCGGTCCCCCCGCCCTGGGCTGCCATCGCCTACTGTCCGACCTTGTCCATGGCCTGGTTGAAGAGTCCCTCAAGCGCAGGACCGGCGAGGGCGAGCAGGGCGGCCACGAGGACTGCCGACATGAGGGTGATCATGACCCAGCCGGGGACGTCCCCGCGCTGGGGATGGGCGGTTCCCACGTCAGAGTGGTCCCCCGCCCGCGCTTGCGACGGAGCAGACCACCAGGTCAACATGCTGAGCGCGCAGGCCGCCAATGCCGCCCGGGTTCCGAAGTTCTTCACCGTGTCCTCTTTCCTGGTTCTCTGGTTTTCTGTTTTCTGGTTTTCTTTTTTTCCGGAGTCCTGTTTTTGGATCTGATGGTTCGTGACGTGTCGCCGGCAGATCGTGCACCGTGTGCCCCAGGCTGGCCGGCCAGCTGCAGGGCGTCCTTCGTATCCTGTTCCCTCCTCGTATGACTTTTCTTGAGTCCTGCCCGGGCCGGCCGGTGGGCAGCCGCCGGCTGTCCGTCGTCGGCTGTCCGTCGTCGTCGTTCGCCAGGTTCCTAGAGTCCGAGACTGATGGCGGCCAGACCGGGGAAGACGGCGAAGAAGACCGTGAGCGGCAGGACGCCAAAGACAAGCGGCACCATCATGCCGATTTCCTTCTTGCCGGCGGACTCCATGAGCTCCCTCTTGGCTGTGTCCCGGACATCCTGTGCCTGCGCCCGGAGGACGTCGGCGAGGGGTGTTCCACGTTCGACGGCCACGATCATCCCGTCCACGAAACGGAGCAGCGGCCCTTGATCCGTCCTGGACGAGAACTCGTGGAGGGCTTCCACGAGGGGCTTGCCGGACCGGGTCTCGGCGAGGACACGGCCGAATTCCTGCGAGAGCTCACCCCGCGCGCTGCGGCAGACCCTGTCCAGGGCACCGGTGGCACTTTCGCCGGCGCTGACGGCCAGGGCCATGAGTTCGGCGATGCTCGGAAACTCCGCCATCATCCGCGTCTCCCGTTTCTTGATGTGCGCGCCCAACAGGTAGTCCCGGAGCAGGAACCCGCCGACGGCGCTGCCCACGACGGCCACGACGGCGACGAACGGGCTGAAGCGGCCGATCGAACCGGCGAGCGCCACGACGCCGACGGCGAGGACGAATCCGCCGGCCGCCCAGAGGAGTTGCTCAGCCCGGAAGTCCACGGCTGTTTTGGCGCTGCCGGCGCGGGCGAGCCTGCGGTTTAACGCCGTCGCGCCAAGGTTGATCCGGCCCAGGGACCTGGCACCGTCCCGGAACGCCGGGCGGAGGATCCGTTCGAGCGGCCCAAACGGTGTGACGTTCCGCGGGGCGGTGCGCAAAAGCCGGGATTCGAGGCTGTGGGTTCTCAGCTGCGGTTCGATACGTTCGACGAACGTCGTTGGGCGCATGAAGGGGAGCCGGACGAGGAACAGCCACAGGCCCGCCCCGAGCATGGCCCCGCACACCGTGGCGCCGGCCATCAGGCCGGTCACCGGAGGACCCGCTGTTCTTCCGGCAGCGCCCCGATACGCAGCATGATGGCGTAGGACAGCAGGGAGACGGCAAGGCCGCCCAAAAGGACGGCAGCGCCGAGCGGGGTGTTGTACGCCATCACAGCCTCAGGACGGCTGGCCAGCAACACCAGGACAATCCAGGGCGCAGCGACGGCCAGGCGTGCGGCGTTGACGGTCCAGGATTGCCTTGCCTCCAGCTCACTCCGGGTCCTGGCACTTTCCCGCAGGAACTCCGCGAGGGTTCCCAGCAGCCTCCCGAGGTCCGAACCGCCCACCTCCCGGGTGAGCCGGAGGGCCTCGACGATCCGGTCCGCCACGGGATCGGCCAGACGGTCCTTGAGCCGGGTGAGTGAGGGATCGAATTGGCCTCCCGACCGGTAGTCGGAGCCAAAGTCCACAAACACGTGGCGAAGCTCCACGGGGCCCTTGTCGCCCAGCTGGATAAGGGCCTCCGGCAGCGACAGGCCGGCCCTGATGGCTGAGCGCAAATGGTCAACGACGTCGGGCCAGAGCTGGCGGAGGACAGCCGTGCGCTTTCTGGCACGCCACCGGACCATCGCCATCGGCAGCCAGCCGCCGAACAGGCCAAAACATGCCGAGATCGGCCAAGACCCGGTAACTGCGAAGAACGCGAGCGTTGTGAAGGCCCCGAGTCCAAGGCACGAGGCGAGCAGCCCTGCCGCGCTGACCTTTTCGATGCCCGCCGACCGCAGGAGGTCCTCAAGCCGGCTGGTCCGGGGCCCGCGCCGCACGCTCTCAGGCGTCTCCCATGCGGACCACCAGATCAGCAGGAGGCCGGCGCCGCCCACCATCCCGACCAGCGGCGCCATCACCGCTGCTCCAGCAGCGCCGCGACGTCGTACCCGGAGCGGGCAAACTTTTCCGCGGCGGGCATGGAGTTGGCCTTGGGCAGAAGCTGCCCGTCCGACATCGTGAACACCATGGATGACTCGATGATCCCGTTTTCCACCCGGCGGCCCAGGGACAGGATCTCGGTGACCTGTCGGCGCCCGCTGGCGTGCCTGCTGCAATGGACCACCAGATCGATGCAGGACGCGACGGTGGGCACTACGAACGCGCTGGAGATGTTGTCGCCGGCGAGCAGCGGCAGCGTGCAGATTTTTGTCACGGCATCATGGGCGGAGTTCGCATGCACGGTGCACATCCCGGGAAGCCCGGAATTCAAAGCGATGAGCATGTCCAGGCTCTCGGCCTCCCGGACTTCCCCGACCACCAGCCGGTCCGGCCGCATGCGCAGGGCCTCCTTGACCAGGCGGCGCAGCGGAATCTCCCCCTGCCCCTCCAGGTTCGGCTGACGGCACTGAAGACCGACGACGTCGCGGAGCGGCAGCTGCAGTTCAAAGATTTCCTCCACCGTGATGACCCGTTCGCGGGTGCCGATGCTGGCGGCGAGGCAGTTGAGCATAGTGGTTTTGCCCGCCTGCGTGGCGCCCGAGACCAGGATGTTGAGGCCGCTGGCGACGGCCGCGCCGAGGAACCTGGCCGCCTGCGGGGTGAGCGTTCCCAGCTCCACCAGGTGCTCGAGCCGGCTGGCTTTGACGACGAACTTGCGGATGTTGATGGCCCAGTGACGCCGGGTGACGTCCGGGATCACGACGTGCAGCCTGGAGCCGTCCGGGAGCGCCGCATCCACGAACGGCGAGGACATGTCCAGGCGCCGGCCTGAGCTCTTCAGCATCCGTTCCACAAGGTCCCGGACCTGCTGGTCCGTCAGCGAAACGGAGGTCAGTTCCGATTCGCCGTTGCGCGCCACGTAGATTTCATTCGGCGCGTTGAGCCAGATTTCCTCGATGCCCGGATCGTCCAGGAGCGGCTGGAGCGCACCAAAGCCCGCCACAGCGTCGAAGACGAATCTCCGGGCTGACTCCAACGGGCCCAGCGGGGGCAGCGGCGCCAGGAGGGCCCGTTCGTCGTAGTCGCTGACAGCCGCTTCGACCAGGCGCCGGACTTCGCCGGACTCCCGCAGGGGGTCAAGGCCCCGCCGGCGGATCAGCTCACGGACCTCGTCCTCAACAATGCGTACAGCCTCCACCTGGACCCCCATATGACTGCCGCCCCTGTGCCGGCGCGATGGGGTTAAAACTAGGGGCGGGCAACCGGCCCGGCAAGGGGTGCCGTGGGTGCATGTGGATAACCGCCTGGTTTCAACATGACAACTTTCACTTTGGTAACACTTGAATCACTGGTCTCAGATGTCGGCCGATGTTAGGGTGAGCGCGTTAAGTCAGACATTCTCTCAGCCCGGCCAGCTCTCTTCGTAGCCCCTCGGGCGCGAGACCGTGTGGCGCGGCTCCCACAGCGTGCCATTGCCCCGGAGCGGAACATGAAGCGCACCCTATATCCCCCCACCAGCCACCGATGCCGTCGGGCAGGGGCCATTCTCCTCGCCGCCACCCTGCTGGCCATCACCGGCGTTCCGTCGCCGGCAACCGCCGTCGAGCAGCCGGCCACGCCCCCGGCGTCTGCCACGCCGTCTGCCAGCCCGTCGCCGACGGTCACGAGCACCGCGGCGGCGCCATCCGCAACGGCCCGCCCGGCCGCCCCGGCACCGACCCCAACGCAGGCCCCGTCACCGGCACCGACCACAACGCAGGCAGCCGCACAGTCCGCGGCGGCGCCGGGCGGCGTCAAGGACCGGGCGGCCATGGCCGCGGCGGTCGGCCCCGGTGGCGCCGAGATGGGCCAGCGCTCCGCCCGGGTCAACGCTCCGTCACCACTTCTGAAGGCGACCACCGAGTCCGCCGCCATTGAATCGCTCACCACGCAGGGCACGTGGTCGCCGTCGTACGGGGTCAAAGGCCTGGACGTCAGCGGCCACCAGACCAGCGTGAACTGGCAAAGCCAGTGGAACATGGGGGCCCGCTTCGCCTACGTCAAGGCCAGCGAAGGCAACTACTTCACCAATGATTCCTTCGGCGCCCAGTACGACGGCGCCCGCAGCGTCGGGATGATCCGGGGCGCCTACCACTTCGCGATCCCGAACTGGTCATCGGGAGCCGACCAGGCACGCTTCTTCGTCCAGAACGGCGGCGGCTGGAGTGCCGACGGCCGGACCATGCCCCCGGTCCTCGACTTCGAATTCAACCCCTACGCCGGCCGCACCATCAACGGCTTCTACTTCGGCAACACCTGCTACGGCATGTCCCCCTCGCAGCTGACGTCATGGGTGCGCGACTTCGGGAACACCATGCGGGCCCTCACGGGCCGCCTTCCCGTCATCTACACCAACACGTCGTGGTGGAACCAGTGCACGGCCAACGCGGCGGGTTTCGGCGACTACCCGCTGTGGGTCGCGTCCTACCCGCTCTCCGCCACGGACAACGCCGGGCCCGTCCCCTCCAGCTGGAGCGTTTTCAGCATGTGGCAATACAGCAGCACCGGGCCGTTCGTGGGTGACTCCAATATCTGGAACGGCGACTATGCCTCACTCCAGCGCTTCGCCGGGACGCCGCTGCCCACCGGGTCCTTCGACGACCTCTCCGTAACCCGCGACGGCGCCGCGGTCTCCCTGCGCGCCCGGGGCTGGTCGGCAGACCTGGCCAGAACATCGTCCTCGATCCAGACCCACATTTACGTGACTGATCCGTCCGGGACCACCAAGGGCTATGCCTGGCAGGCCAACCAGCCCCGGCCCGATGTTGACCAGGCCCTCGGTTACGGTCCGTTGCACGGCTTCGACGGCACGGTCCGGATCACGGCTTCGGGCACGTACAAGGTCTGTGCCTACGCCATCGGGTCCTTCGGCAACACACTCCTGGACTGCAAGTCGCTCCGGGCCACCGGGGTGGAGGCACCGACGGGGTCCTTCGACAGCTTCGGCCAGGTCCGCACGGCCGACAAGGTCACGCTGCAGCTCAAGGGCTGGGCAGCCGACCTCGCCAACCCCTCGGCTTCCAGCTACGCCGACGCCTACGTCACCGACCCGGCCGGGAAAACCACAGGGTACCGGATGAGCGCCAACGTCGCCCGGAAGGATGTCGCGGACGCGACCGGCCTGGGGCTGGCCCATGGCTTCGACTACCAGGTCAAAGCCACCGTTCCGGGATCGTACCGTGCGTGCGTCTACGGGATCGGGCGAAACGCCAACGTGCTGCTGTCCTGCAAGACCACAAACGTCGAGGCCAACCCCGCACCCTTCGGCTCCTACGATTCGGTGTCCCTCACCCAGGCGCCCAACGCCGCGAACTTCCAGGTGAGCGGATGGGCACTGGATCCGGTGCAGCCAGGCAAGAGCGTGCCCGTGCACGTCTACGTCCAGTCGCCCAACGGAACCAATCCCGGCTACGCCTTCACCGCGAACCGCCCGCGTCCGGACGTCAACGCCGCGCTGCAGACGGTCGGTGACCACGGTTTCCAGGTCTCGGTCCCGCTAACCCGTGCCGGGAAGTACACCGTGTGCGCCTATGCCATCGGCATCGCCCCGCTCACGGCCGGCAACACCCTGCTGGGCTGCAAGTCCATCAGCGCGGCCCCGACCCCCGCCACCATGGGTTACCTGGATGCGGCCTCGATCCAGGTCGCCAGCGGCAAAGCCTCCATCAAGGCATCCGGCTGGACCCTGGATCCGTCCTTCCCGGCCTCATCGATCCCGGACCACGTCTACGTGACCTCGCCTGACGGCATCCGGAAGGGGTACGCCTTCATGGCCGACCAGAAGCGCCCGGACGTCAACCGGGCCCTCGACACGGTCGGAAACCACGGCTTCACGTCATCGGTCCCCATCACCCAGCGCGGCCAGTACCGGGTGTGCGCCTACGGCGTCGCGGTCTCGATGCTGAGCCTGAACAACTCCCTGCTGGGGTGCCAAACGCTCACCTATTAGCGGTCCTGGCTGACGCCGCACCACGCACAACGCAGACCGGCCCCCGCACATGCGGGGGCCGGTCTGCGTTGTGGTGCCTGGGGCTGACCGTTGAAGACCGTTAAATCAGGAACCGAGGTAGTCGCTCAGCCGCTCCGCCGCGGAAGGAACGGTGAACCCGGTCGCCTTGATCTTGTCCAGGTTCAGGGCGCTGTTCAGCGGCCGCGGCGAGACGGCCTTGCCCTTGAAGTACTCCTCGGTGCTCACACCGGTCACGGCCTCCCGCGGCTTGCCGGAGAGTTCGTAGACGTCCGCGGCGATATCCGCCCAGGACTGCTGCTCGCCGTCGTTGCTGAGGTTGTAGACACCGTACCCGGCGCCCGATTCCAGCAGGTGCCGGATGCCGGCGGCGATGTCTTCGGTGAAGCTCAGCCGCCCGATCTGGTCATCGACCACCGACGGTTCGATGCCGCGCTCGGCCAGCGAGGCCATGGTGCGGACAAAGTTGTTGCCCTCACCGATCACCCAGCTGGTGCGCACAATGTAGTGCCGGGGCACCACACTGACGACGGCGTCGCCCGCGGCTTTGGTCTGGCCGTAGACGCCCAGCGGCGCCACCGGCTCCGATTCGTCGTGCGTGGCGCGCGTGCCGTCGAAGACATAGTCCGAGGACACGTGCACCAGGGTGAGGTCGTGTTCGACGGCGGTGCGGGCCAGGCGCGCCACGGCCGTGACGTTGACTGCCCAGGCGGCCGCGCGGCCCTCGGCCGACTCGGCGGCATCCACGGCGGTGTAGGCCGCGGCGTTGATGATCGTGGAGTAGTTCTTCCAGTTCCGTCCGGCGAAGGCGTCCTCGCTGCCGAGGTCAAAATCGTCCCGGCCGGCAAACTCAACGGACGGGTCGCCGTCGTACTGCCGGCGCAGCGCCTTGCCGAGCTGGCCGTTGGCGCCGACCACGAGGACCTTCTTCGGCGGCATCGGCGTGACGTCCGCCAGGCGCGGGTGCGCCTTGTCCTTGTCCGAAAGCTCGGCCTGGCCCAGCGGCACCGGCCAGCTGATGGCCGCGGTCTCGTCGGCGAGGTTCAGGAACGTGTACTGGCCCTGGGCGTCGGCGGACCAGTGGTCGTTGACGAGGTAGGTGTAGGCGGTGTTGTCCTCCAGCGTCTGGAAGGCGTTCCCGACCCCGCGGGGAATGAAGATGGCCTGGCTGGGGTCCATCTCGGCGGTGAACACGGCGCCGAAGGTCGGGCCTTCGCGCAGGTCCACCCAGGCGCCGAAAATCCTGCCGGTGGCCACGGAGATGAACTTGTCCCACGGCTCGGCATGGATGCCGCGGGTAGTGCCGGCGGATTCGTTGAACGAGATGTTGTTCTGCACCGGACGGAAGTCGGGCAGGCCAAGCGCCACCATCTTTTCCCGCTGCCAGTTCTCCTTGAACCAGCCCCGGTTGTCACCGTGGACCGGAAGGTCGTAGAGGACGACGCCGGGGATCGGGGTTTCGTGCGCTGTGAGCTTTTTCGAGAACTCGATCGACATAATCTACTGGCCTTGTTCCTTGTACTTCGCTTCCGTGGCGGCCTTCTGGGGCCGCCACCAGTCCTCGTTGTTCCGGTACCAGGCGATGGTGTCTTCGATGCCGGCCTCGAAGTTGGAGAACTGCGGCTTCCAGCCGAGTTCCTCGCGCAGCTTGGAGGAGTCGATGGCGTACCGCATGTCGTGGCCGGGCCGGTCCACCACGTGCTCGTACGCGTCCGGCGCCTGGCCCATGTGCTTGAGGATCAGTTCGACGACGTCCTTGTTGTTCTTCTCGCCGTCGGCGCCGATCAGGTAGGTCTCCCCGATCCGGCCCCCGGCGATGATCGCCAGGACGGCGGACGAGTGGTCGTTGGCGTGGATCCAGTCACGGACGTTCTCGCCCTTGCCGTACAGCTTGGGACGGATGCCGTCGATCACGTTGGTGATCTGGCGCGGGATGAACTTCTCCACATGCTGGTACGGACCGTAGTTGTTGGAGCAGTTGCTGATGGTTGCCTGCAGGCCGAAGGACCGCACCCAGGCGCGGACCAGCAGATCCGAGCCCGCTTTGGTGGAGGAATACGGGCTGGAGGGGTTGTAGGGCGTGCTCTCGGTGAACCGCTCCGGGTCATCGAGCTCGAGATCGCCGTAGACCTCGTCGGTGGAAATGTGGTGGAAGCGCTTGTTGTGCTTCCGCGCGGCCTCGATCAGGGTGTAGGTCCCGATGATGTTGGTGTCCAGGAACGGGCGCGGATCGTGCAGCGAGTTGTCGTTGTGGGATTCCGCGGCGTAGTGCACCACGACGTCGGACCCGGCAACCAGGCGCTCCACCACGGCGGCGTCGCAGATGTCGCCCTGCACCAGCGTGAACCGGTCTGCAGGCAGGCCCGCCAGCGACTCCACATTGCCCGCGTAGGTGAGCTTGTCGAGGACCGTGACGTGGTGGTCGGTGTTCTCCAGTACGTAGTGGACGAAATTGGAGCCGATGAAGCCGGCGCCGCCGGTGACGAGAAGTTTCTGCATGAGGCCAGCTTACCGAAAGGCCGTCGCCGGCTCAGACCCGCCGGCGGGTCCTCCGGAGGGCTTCGACCATAAGCCGGACCAGCATCACGCGGGCCACGACGATCTTGGGCAGCGACCGCAGGCCGGCAGGCGTCTGGTTCGATTCGTGGATCCGGCGGTAAATGGTCGACTCGTCAAGGTGGGTTATCGATCCGGCGACATTGCCGCAGATGGCCAGCCAGAGATCGTGTGATTCCCGGACGTAAGCGGGAATCGGGGTGAAGTAGCGGTCAGCCTCCCGGCGGAAGGCCATGCCGCAGCCGTAGTACGCCCGGTACCCGATCAGGATGGCGAACAAGTTTGCCACGTGCCGCCGCGAGTCCACGGACTTCAGCCGCGGAATCCAGGGCCGGCTCCCGCCGCCCAGCATGTCGAAATTGCTGGCGACCACCATAGAACCGGACAAGGCAGCGAGCATCAGCTCCAGCCGGCCCGGAATCCAGACATCGTCCTGGTCGGACAGGAACACGTACTCCCCCCGGCTCAGCCGGATCGCTTCCTCGAAGCTGCGCACGTACCCCCGGTTGACAGGCGAGCGGACGAGGCGGATCCGCGGATCATCGATCCCCTCCACGATCGCGGCAGTCTCGTCGGGGGACGCATCATCGACCACGACGAGCTCGTCGTCGGGACCCAACTCGGCGAGGATGGACGCTATCTGCTCCCGGACAAAGGCCGCACCCTTGTAGGTGGCCATGCACACGCTGGCCCTGATCTTCGGCACGCCGGGGCCATTCTCGTCGTTCATGCGAACCACTCTAGGCGACTCCCGGGCCAGGGGCCGGAGCGGGGCAATCGCGTATCATCGTTAGGTCAAGCCCCCCCCAGCACGAGGACCGTACCGCATGAGACCCGTTCTGTTCAGGCTTGCAGGCTTCACCCTGTTGCCGCTGCTGGCGCTGGTCCTGCCGTTCCTGCTCCTCCCGGTCGTTTCGCGCGTCGTGGGGGCCGCCGGCTGGTCCAGCATCACCTCCGGCCAGGCCATTGGCATCTTTGCGTCGACCATCATTCTCTGGAGCTGGAACATCTCCGGCCCGGTCGAGATTGCCCGGGCCGGCGCCTTCCCGCTGCGGGCGGCACTTTATTCCAGGAGCGTCCGTTCGCGGATCCTGCTCGCGGTCGTCGTGCTGCCCGTCATGAGCGTGATCGTCGCGCTCGTGGCCCGGGAGGGTTTCCGCCTCGATGCCATCACCATGGCCTGGGCCACGGCGCTAACCGGTTTCTCACCCGCGTGGTACGGCATCGGCACCGGCCAGCCCCGGATCCTCGCCGTCTACGACACCCTCCCCCGCTTCTTCGCGGCCATCATCAGCGCCCCGGTCATCCTGCTCACCGGACAAGTCTGGACCTACGGGCTGGTCTCGGCCCTTACGACGCTCGTGGCATTGATCGCATTCCACCGCCGGTTCGGCGAACCCCGGACCTGGCTGCCCCGGAACCCGCGGAACGTCGTGCGGGAGATCCTGCCCACCGCGGGCACGGCCGGCATCAACTTCACGGGAAGCGCCTACGGCTCGTCCCCGGTTCCGATCGCCACCGCGACGGTGCCGTCGGCCGCTGCCACGGCCGGTTTCGCCTCGGCGGACGCCATCTACCGCCTGGGGCTCTTCACGATCGTGGCGCTCGGCAACACGTTCCAGGGCTGGACCCTGGAGCACGATGCCGCGGACCCGCGCCGCCGCCACTTCGCGGCCATGGCCTCCCACGCGGCCCTGGGGCTCGCGGGCGGGATCTTCCTCACACTGTTCGGCCCGTGGGTCTCCGGCGTGATGTTCGGCGAAGCTGTCCGCGCGGACACCCTGACCTGCCTGTTCTACGGGGTGTCCTTCTTCTTCATCTCCTCATCGACGCCCCTGATCCGGAATGTGCTGATCCCCGCCCAGCGCCAGAAGTCGGTGCTGATGTGGACCGCGGTTTCCGCCGTCGTCGGCGTGCTGCTCATGGTGGCGGCCGGGCTGGCGGCCAACGTTCCCGGCATCGCCCTGGGCATGGCAGTGAGCGAGGCCCTCCTGTTCCTGGGCCTGCTGCGCCCTTCCCTCCGGATCCTGCCAGCGGGCGCCCGCGGCCGGGGCCGGAAGGTAGGATCAGCAGCGTGATCGCCGGATGCCCGCGGCCGGTCGCCGCCGTCAACGCTGCATTCCCCCGGGTGATCACGAATCCCGAGCCGGATGCCGCCCACTCCGTCAGCCGCCTCCGGGCCGTTGATATATTGGAGAACTATGAAAATTCTTGACTCGACCCGTGTGCTGGTCATAATGCCGGCGTGGAACGAAGCCGAGTCCGTGGGGAATACCGTCCGGGAAGTGCTCAGCGTCGGCCGGCCCTACGATGTCCTGGTGGTCAATGATGGCTCTGCGGATGCCACCGCGACGGTCGCGAAAGACGCTGGCGCCACCGTCCTGACGCTGCCGTTCAACCTGGGCGTCGGCGGTGCCATGAGGGCCGGTTTCAAGTACGCCCAGCGCCTCGGTTACCAGCGCGTGATCCAGGTGGACGCCGACGGACAGCACGATCCCCGCAATATCCACGAGGTCCTGGCCGGCCTGGAGCACGCGGACATCTCCATCGGTGCCCGCTTTGCCGACCGCGGCGACTATTCGGTCAGCGGGCCCCGCAAGTGGGCCATGCAGCTCCTCGCCAAGGTCATCTCAGGACTGGCCAAGACCCGGCTCACGGACGTGACCAGCGGCTTCCGGGCCGCGAACGGGCGCGCCATCAACCAGTACCTGGACCACTACCCTGCGGAGTATCTGGGTGACACCATCGACTCCCTGGTGGTGGCGATCCGCTCCGGCTGCCGGGTCACCCAGGTCCCGGTGGAAATGCGCCCGCGCCAAGGGGGGACTCCCAGCCACAACCCCGTCAAGTCCGCCGTCTACCTCGGCCGGTCCGTCTTCGCCCTCATGTTCGCGCTGACCCGCAAGCGGTCCACCATTTCCGACCCCGCGCTGGCCGCCAAAGGAGCCGTCTAATGGGCAACTGGCCCGCCTTTTTCCTTGCCCTGGCGATCGTCGGCGTCGTCTTCGAGATGCTCCGCCGGAAGAAGCTTCGCGAGAAATACGCAGCCCTCTGGCTCTTCGTGGGCATCGGCACGCTGGTTCTGGCCGCGTTTCCGAGCCTGCTGACGATCGTGGCCGAACACGTCGGCGTCCAGCTGCCGTCCAATCTGCTGTTCATCATCAGCATCCTGCTGCTGCTCGGTGTCTGCCTGCACTTGTCCTGGGAGCTGTCCGTGGTCGAGGACGAGACCCGCACCCTCGCGGAGGAAGTGGCCATCCTCCGGACCATGGTCGAGGACATGTCCTCCCGGGACGGCGACGCTCCGGCGACGCCGACGACGAAGTAGGAGGCCCCGGTGGCACTGGACATCTTTATCCCCTACTGGGGCGACGTTAACTACATGAAACTGGCCGTCGACAGCGTCCTGGCCCAGACCAGCCCGGACTGGCGCCTGACGGTGGTTGACGACGCTTACCCGGGCGACGACGTCAGACGCTACGTCGAGGCCGCGGACGATCCCCGGATCACGTATATCCGCAAGGATAAGAACGAGGGCATCACCGAGAACTTCAGGAGCTGCGTCTCGCTGGCCAGCCAGGACGTCCTGGTGGTCATGGGATGCGACGACCTTCTGCTGCCGAACTTCGTGGACGTCGTGCTCCGCGCCCACGCCGAATTCCCCGACGCCTGGATTATCCAGCCCGGCGTCCAGATCATCGACGAGGACGGCAAACCCTCCGTTCCCCTGGCGGACATCGTCAAGCAGCGGCTGGTCAAACCGCGCGGCACCGGGTCCCGGCTCGTGGGCGGCGAGCGGCTGGCGGTCAGCCTCCTGCACGGCGACTGGCTCTACTGGCCGTCCCTGGCCTTCCGCCTCGACCGGATCCGGGACTACGACTTCCGTGACGGATTCCCCGTCATCCAGGATCTCGCCCTCGTCATGGACATGGTGCTTGGCGGGGCAGAGCTGCTGATCGTCCCGGATATCTGCTTCGAATACCGCCGGCACACTCACAGCGCGTCGTCCGCGAAACTCGTCGACGGGTCCCGCTTCGTCGGTGAGCGCGACTTCTTCGACCTGGCCGCGGCGCTGTGCACGGCAAAGGGCTGGCGCAAGGCGGCCCGCGCCGCCCGGCTGCGGCTCACGTCCCGTGCGCACGCACTCCTGATCCTCGCCGGCACGCTCCGGCAAAGTGCCTCCGGGACGCTCGGCATCCTCCTGCGGCATTCCTTCGGAAAGTGAGCGACCCCCACGTGACCGGCGAGTCCCCCGTCCCTGCCACCGGCGTCACCGGCGTCGTCACCGCGTTCCGGCCGACGGCGGCGCTGATCGGCAATGTCGAATCGCTGCGGGAGCAGGTGGACGCCGTCGTGGTGGTTGACGACGGCGGCGGTCCCGGCTTCGAGCCGGTCTTCGCCGCGCTGGCCGCGGCCGGCGCCGAAGTCGTGCGCCTCCCGGAGAACGCCGGCATCGGCGCCGCCTTAAACGCCGGCATCCGCACGGCACGCCGGCACGGCAACCCGGACTACATCCTGACCGTGGACCAGGACTCCCTGCTGCCCGCGGGTTATGTGCAGGCGCTGCGCCGTGCCGCCGCGGACGCCCGGGGCGCCGGCGTCGAGCCCGGCCTCATCTCCCCAATCAGAATCCACGGAAACCCGGTGCTGCGCGCCGGGACCCGGAACGGCGTCGCCCTGGGCCGGGAGCCGATCCAGTCGGGCCTCCTGATCCCGGCCGGCACGCTCGACGTCCTTGGCGGGTTCTGGGAAGAGCTCTTCATCGACCTGGTCGACACCGAGTACTATTACCGCGCACTCGCCGCGGGCCTGCCCACCGTCCTAGCGGCGGCGGAGTTCGACCACTCACTGGGAACGATGGTGGAGGCCAAGGTGTTTGGCCGGCCCGTCCCGGCGGGCGGCCGCCCGCTGCAGGTGCGCACCGCCGCGACCTGGCGCTACTACTACATCTTCAGGAACCGCCTGGTCACGGGCCGCCGGTATGCGGTCCGGTATCCCGCCTGGGTGGCCGGCGGGATGTGGGGCGATCTGCGGCACCTGCTGATCGTGACCCTGTTGGCGCCCGGCCGCACCGCCCGGCTCGGCTCGGCACTCCGCGGCACGGCCGACGGCCTCCGCGGTCGCACCGGGCGCCGTCATTCGGCCTGACACCACCGGGCACGCGGGCCAGCAGGGCCTCACGGGTTTGGCCGAGTGCAGACCCGTAGGAGAGGATGTATACCATGCGCGGAATAATTCTTGCCGGCGGGACCGGCTCTCGTCTCCATCCCATCACCCACGGCATCAGCAAGCAGCTCGTCCCGGTATACGACAAGCCGATGATTTACTACCCACTGTCGACGCTGATCCTGGCCGGCATCCGGGACATCCTGATCATCACCACCCCGCATGACGCCGAGCAGTTCAAGCGCCTCCTCGGCGACGGTTCGCAGTTCGGCATCAACCTCAGCTATGTACAGCAGGCCTCCCCCGACGGACTGGCCCAGGCCTTCATCCTCGGCGAAGAGCACATCGGCAACCAGACTGTTGCCCTGGTGCTGGGTGACAACATCTTCTACGGCCAGGGGATGGGAACCCAGCTGCGCAAGCATGAAGACATCGACGGCGGTGCTGTTTTCGGCTACTGGGTCAAGAACCCCAAGGCCTACGGTGTCGTGGAGTTCGATGACGCCGGCCAGGCCGTCTCGCTGGAGGAAAAGCCGGAGCGGCCCAAGTCCCACTACGCCGTGCCCGGACTGTACTTCTACGACAACGACGTCGTCGGGATCGCCAAGGACCTGAAGCCCTCGCCCCGCGGCGAGCTGGAAATCACCGACGTCAACCGGACCTACCTCGAGATGGGCAAGCTCCGCGTCGAAATCCTGCCCCGCGGCACGGCCTGGCTGGACACCGGAACCTTCGATGACCTCAACGACGCGTCGAACTTCATCCGGACGGTCGAGAACCGTCAGGGCCTGAAGATCGGCGCCCCGGAGGAGATCGCCTGGCGCCAGGGCTTCCTGAACGACGATGAACTCCGCCAGCGCGCCGAGCCGCTGGTCAAGAGCGGGTACGGTGCCTACCTCCTCGGACTCCTGGAGCCGTAATCCTTCATGTGGATGTCTGTCTTACCGCAGGTCCTGATCGCCTGCGCTGTCCTGGTCCTGCCCGGGCTGATCATCTCCGTTGCCCTGCGATTCAGGGGATTCAGCGCCTTGGCGCTTGCCCCCGCGTTGACCGTGGGTGTTGTGGTCATCACGTCCACGTTGGCCCCGTTCCTGAAGGTGAGGTTCGGGCTGCTCCCCGTGGCAGTGGTGGCGGCGGCTCTGTCCCTGCTCGGTTTGTGGGCGGCGCGGTTCCGTCCCTCCGGCCCGGCCGCAACCGGCCTGAATCCGTTGAGGGTGCCGGACGTCCGCGGCGACCTCGCGGCGCTGGCCGGAGCCGTCATCGCCGGCGGGCTCCTCGCCGTCCACACCGTCCATCTCATCGGCAGCCCGCAGGCCATTTCCCAGACGTATGACGCCGTCTTCCACCTGAATTCGGTCAGGTTTGCCCTGGATACCGGCCAGGCGTCGTCGTTGACCCTGGGTGCGATGACCGGCGGCGGCGCCTACCCGGCCGGCTGGAACGCTGTAGCCACCCTCGTCGCCATGGCAACGGGCGCGAGCGTCCCGCTCGCCGTCAATATCACCAGCATCGTCCTTGCGGCCGTGTTCTGGCCGTTGGGATGTCTTCTGTTGGCGCGTTCCGTGGTGGGGGGACGCCCGGCCGCGCTGGTCGCCGCAGGCATTGCGGCGGCGTCGCTGGGTGCCTTCCCGCTGCTCATGATGGACTTTGGGGTCCTGTATCCCAACCTGCTGGCCATTAGCGTGTTGCCCTCCAGCGTCGCCCTGGCGGCGGCGTGTGCCGGGTTGACGCCCGGACTTGTCCGCCGCGATCTCGCCTCGATACTTGCCCTGCTGCTGGCGCTCACCGGCCTGATTGTCGCCCATCCCACGACGTTCATGGCCTGGCTGACGTGGACACTGCCCATGGTGGTGACGCTGGTGTGGCGCTCTGCGGCTGCCCTTCGTCGGAAGCAGGCCCGCGCCCGCTCGTACGTCTTGAGGCTGGCGTTGCCGGTCGCCGGGTACGCCGTCGCCTTCGACCTGCTGTGGACCAATCTGCGCCCGCCCTTGGAGGCTTCGTTCTGGGGCCCGTACCAGAGCATTCCGAAGGCCATTGGCGAAGCCGTCACCATCTCCCCCGATGGCCTGGCACTGGCCTGGCTCGTGGCCCCGCTGGTATTCCTCGGCCTCTGGGCGTGCTTCCAGGACCGCTGGCAGCGGGTGTGGATAGCCGCCGTCTTCGCACTGTTCACCTACCTGTTCGTTGTGGTCTCCGGTTTTACCAAGTCAGACACCCGGGACTTCCTGACCGGCGTCTGGTACAACGACAGCTACCGGATTGCCGCCTTGCTGCCGCTGGTCGCGGTGCTGCTGGTCGCCGTCGGCGTTGACTGGGCAGGGCGCCGCATCCTGGCGATGCGCGGCCGGTCCAAGGCCCTCGAGCTGGCTCTGGACGGCTCTCCGCGCTGGGGGCGCGCCGGAACCGTGGCCTACCGGACCGTGGCCGTCACCGTCGTCGTGCTGGCCGCCACCGCCCTGGGACAACAGGGCGGCCTGGAGCTGGAGGTCGAACAGGGCTCGAGAAACTACAGGCTCGCCGCCGATTCCCCGCTGGTCTCCACCGACGAGCTCCAGCTCATGAAGCGCCTGCCCCAGACTGTTCCCGAAAATGCCCTGTTGATCGACAACCCCTACACCGGCGCGGCGCTGTCCTACGCGCTGGGCGAGCGCAAGTCCGCCCAGCTGCATGTCATGAGCTACGTCTCCCCGGATGTTCAGCGGATCTACGATTCGATGGGCAACGTGACGACGGACGCCAGCGTGTGCCAGGCAGTCCGGGCGGCGAATGCCTACTACATCCTGGACTTCGGCCCGGTCGAAGTCCACGGCGGAGACCACACTCCCGCCGGGCTGCGGAATCTCGCAGCGAACCCCGGCGTGCAGCTCATTGACAGCCAGGGCGAGGCGAAGCTCTACAAGGTCACGGCCTGCGGGAACTGAACCCCGCTGCCTAGAAACTGAGTTGCCGGGCCAGTGCCGGTGCCAGCGTCTTGGCAAAGGTGTTGGTCATGTGGTTGTCCCGGTACACGAGCACGTTGCCGATCACGGCCGGGCAGATCCCCTGCCGGCAAAAATAGGCGGACATATCCAGAACCTCGACGCCGGCCACGCGTGCTCCGGCCAGCTGCAGGGGGTCTGCGGCGGTGCCGGCGTCGGATGCGCTGAACTGGCACGCGGGCGAGCCTGGTCCATTGGCCTGGACGCAGTCCGGTGCCGAAAATTCCGGATACGGCGTGTCGGGCACGACGGCCACGCGGATCCCGGCTTCCCGGAGCGGCTTCAGGAGCTGGACATAGCCGTTGACGAGTTCTTCCGGGCTGCCCCACGTCCAGTTGAGGGCTTCGCGGTAGCCGGCCGGCGCCATTCCCGATACCACCACCAACTGTGGACGCAGCGTCAGGATGCGCTGCAATGTGGCCTTGTTCTGTTCGGAGCAACTGCGGTACACCGTGGTGCCATTGGCGGCCGGCGCTGCCGTGAAGGGGCATCCGTTCCGGACCATGGCCTGCACCTTCCAGCCCCCGTCTGCGCCGGCAATCACGAGCGGGTCCACGTACTGCGCGGCGTGTGAGTCCCCGACGACGACCACCGTCTGGGTGGCCTCCGGCGCGCCGAAAACGCATTGGTCAACCCCGGTGACGGCCGGGTTGAACTTCCCGCACGTCTCCGTCCAGGTCAGTGGCACATCCTTCATGGCGACGGCGGGATCGGGCCGGACGGGCACGTCGTCGGGGACGGCGGCGGGCCGGACGGGATCAAATGCCGTGGCGCCGGGATAGTCGCGCAGGTTCATGGCCGCGTTCAGCTGCTGCGACTTGGCTTCCACGACGCCCCACGGCACCGCCGCTGCCACCGTCGACGCCACGATCAGTCCTGCTGCCAGGACGAAGGCATTCCGGCGCAGCAATCCCCACCGTCCGGGCGTCGATCCTTGGGCGGCTGGGGTTCCGTGCCGGAACTTCTGCTCGACGAGGTGGTAGGAGGCGGCCGCCAGGGCCAGGCTGATGGCCACCATGGCGGTTCCCTGGATGACGCCCGGAGCCCGCCCGAGGTGGAAGACGTAGATCACGACGACGGGCCAATGCCACAGGTAGAGGGAATATGAGAGATCGCCGATGTAGGTCACTGGCCGCAGGCTGAGGACCCGGCTTGCCGAGTAACCGGCAGGGCTGCCCGGAGTGGCCGGTTCGGCCGCCGGCGAACCCGCGGTGAGCAGCAGCAATGTCCCCGCGACGGGCAGGAGGGCGATGCTGCCCGGGAAGTCCATCGCAACGGAGAGTGCCATCGCGGAATAGACGATCACGCCCAGGCCGATCCAGCCCGAAAGCCAGGCCCGCACCGGGCCCAGGCGCAATTTGGGAATCAGCAGGGCGCCGATGCCCCCGGCGCCCAGCTCCCAGATCCGCGTGGTGGTCGCAAAGTAGGCGATGTCGTGCTGGGAGGACGAGAAGGCGACGCTGTGGACGAACGACGCCAGTGACACCACCGCCAGGATCCATAAGGAGACGGTTTCGATCCGGAGGCGCCGTTTCACGGTGACGGCCACTCCCGCCAGCAGGATGACGGGAATGATCAGGTAGAACTGCTCTTCCACGGCCAGGGACCAGAAGTGCTGCACCGGGGACACCAGGGCGGTCGCCGCGGCGTAACTGTCCACGCTGAAGGCCTGGTTCCAGTTCTGCACTTGCAGGGCGGACATGATGACGTCCAGGGAAATGGATTGCCAGCGGTTCTGCGGCAGCAGGACCACGGCGCCCAGCATGGTCGCCAGCAGAACCGTGGTGGCAGCCGGCAGCAGGCGCCTGATCCGTTTCGCGTAGAAGGTAGAGAGCCGGATGTGTCCGGTACGCGCCAGTTCCTGGACGAGCGATCCCACGATCAGGAAGCCGGAGATGACGAAAAAGACGTCGACCCCGACAAAACCGCCGGGGAGAATGCCGGGCCAGACGTGATAGATGATCACCATGCCCACGGCCAGGGTGCGCAGCCCCTGGATGTCCAGTCGCCGGCCGTTCCTTCCCGCCCTGGAAGTGCCCGTGTTGCTGGCGGCCCTGGCCCGCTCGGGGGAGCCCTGGGGCTGGGTCAGGACAGCCGCCGACGGCACAGAGGTCACAGTTCTCTTTCGGTTTTCAAACAACGTCATCGGTATTTTGCGCTGTGTGCGCTTGCCTGGAACCTGTTGGGACCATGTCCAGTGGACATGGTCCCAACAGATGCGCTGCTGTTACCGGCTGCGGCACTGCCTAGGCCCGGAGGCGGGCAACGGCCTCATGAATAGGTCCGTCGAATAATACGTTGCCATGCTCGAGATAGACACCCCGGGAACAGATCCGCGACACCAGGTCAAGGTCGTGGCTGACAACCACCAGAGTCTTGCCCTGCTGGGCCAGTTCCTGAATCTTGGCTATGCACTTGCGCTGGAACGGCTCATCTCCGACGGCGAGGATTTCGTCGATCAGGAAGACCTCGGGGTCGGTGTGGACTGCCACGGAAAACGCCAGGCGCAGGTACATGCCGGACGAATAGAACTTGACTTCCGTGTCGATGAATTCGCCGATCTCGGAGAATTCGATGATCGCGTCGAAGCGTTCGTTGATTTGCTTTTCTGTCATCCCCAGGATCGCTCCATTGAGGTAAACGTTGTCGCGGCCGGACAGGTCAGGATGGAAACCCGCCCCGACCTCGATCAGCCCGGCCACGCGGCCGCGTGTATAGACACTGCCGGAATCCGGGAGCATCACGCCGGAGATGTGCTTGAGCAGCGTGGACTTGCCGGAGCCGTTGAGGCCGAGCAGCGCCACGGTCTCCCCCGTTTCCACCATCAGGGAGACGTCCTTCAGGGCGTGGAACTTCTTGGAAAGATCCCCCTTGCGGCCCTTCACGAGCCAGACAACCGCCTCTTTGATGGAACGCGTGTGGCGGAGCACGAACTCCTTGCTGACATTGGAAACTTCAATCGCGTTTGCCATCTAGAGCTCCTGGGCAAAACGGCCTTCAAGCCGCCGAAAAGTTAGCTGTCCCAGTGCCAGGACCACCAGCGAAATGATCATGCCGACCGGCAGCCACAGGCTGAACAGGTTCGGCGGCATCGCGGCAGAACCGTCAGTTGTGGGGTACCAGAAGGCATAGTGGAACAACTCGACGCCGACCGTGATGGGGTTTGCCTGGTAGAGGGCGAAGAGCCCGGGTCCCAGCTTTGATTCCACCATGGTCCAGGAGTACATGACGGGCGATGCCCAGGTCGCCACCATCAGGAGCATGTCAACGAGGTTTTCCGAATCACGGAAATACACGTTGGCGGCCCCGAACAACAGCCCGAGCCCGGTGGCCAGGAAGCCCACAATGGCGAATCCGCCTACCGCCGCCAGGAGCTGGAACGCGTCCGGGTGCCACCCGGCGACGACGCATCCGATTACCAGGACAACGAGTTGGGGGAAGAAATGCACGGCCGATACCCAGACCGACGCCACCGGAAACAGCTCCCGGGGAAGATAGATCTTCTTAATCAGGTTGCCGTTGTTCACGATCGATCGCGCGGAGTTCCCGAGGGCTTCGGAGAAGAAGTTGATCAGCACGATTCCGGAGAAGAGATACACGGCATAGTTCGAGAGGCCGTCCGGGTTCCGTGCACTGCGTTCCAGGCCCAGGAAGACGCCCAAGGCCACATAGAACACGAGAAACTGCACAGCGGGCTTCACATAGGACCAAAGGAGACCCAGAACGGAGCCGCGGTAGCGGACTTTCAGTTCCTTGCGGACCAGCAGTTTCAGCAGAAAACTGGACTGGCGAAGATCCCGAAATCCACCACCGAGACCCGGGCGGGTCAATTCCCCGGAAATCGTGGTTGTCACGCTATTTCACTTCGCTCTGGGTGTGTTCTTCGAAGATTTTCTTCCAGGAATCCAGGGACGTAAGTTCCGGCATCGCCGCCTTGTACTGCTTGCTCAGCGACTGCCAGTCCTTGAGCAGGGCAGCGTGCAGGCGGCTGCTCTCGGTGAGCATTTCCCGCACGCGCTTGGGGTCCCGCTTGTACCAGGAAGCGCCGGTTCCTTCAGCGTTGGAGACGATGGCGCTGTCGAACTGCGCGATCCGCCACCAGCGGTTGTCCTGGTGCGCAATGTTGGTCTGCGGACGTTCCGCACTCGTCTTGGTGACCGGGCGGAACAACTGGCGTGCGACCGTCTTGGCAGCCCAGGGAAGGAGGGTGACCCTGGACGGCTGCGACACGCCGTGCCCGCGGCGCGGCGGCTTGTCCATCTTCGGCGTCGGGAAATCGTCCGCGTCGGCCTGGAAAATCGAGTCCGAGTAGCCGGCCATCATCTTCCGGATCTCGGGCAGCTTCGAGGGCAGCAGGTCCGGCAGGTCGGTCGGGCCCTTGAGAACATCCTCAAGCGCCCAGCCACGGCCGTGCGCGGTCGCATACTGCATCGACACGAGGTGCTTGATGTCCGCATACTGCGATTCGCGCACCACGCGGCCGCCGTGCTCGTAGGGGCTGTGGAGCAGCGCCGCCACGATCCGGTTGCGGGCGTGGAAGTAGGCCTGCCAGCCCACGAGGTCGTCTTTGTCGATCCATGACACATGCCATACGGCCGAACCCGGCAGGGAAACTGTGGGGAAGCCGTGCGCCTTGGCGCGCAGCCCGTATTCCGAGTCGTCCCACTTGATGAAGAGCGGAAGCGAGAGGCCGATTTCCCGGATAACCGAAGTCGGGATCAGACACATCCACCAGCCGTTGTAGTCCACATCGCAGCGGCGATGCAGCCAGGAGGTCTGGCGCAGGTTCGAGGACAGGAAATCATGTCCAAGGACCATGTCCTCGCTCGGCAATGACGGCTGGAAGCGGTAGGGGTTGACCACCTCGCCGAACGTGTGGAGAACCGTCCGGTTGTAGAGGTCGAACATGTGGCCGCCGACGATCGTCGGCGTCTTGCAGCGGTCCGCGAACGTGAGCAGGCGGATGATGCTTTCAGGCTCAACCACGATGTCGTCGTCCATGAGCAGGACGTAGTCACTGCCGTTTTCGACGGCCTCGAACATGCCCCGGGCAAAGCCGCCGGAGCCGCCGAGGTTCGACTGGTTGATGATCCGCAGCTTGCCGCCAAGAGATTCACGGACTTCGGCGAAGCCGTCCGCGTCCTCGACCTTCTGCGTGCCCTGGTCAACCAGCAGGATCTCCTGGACATGCTTGAGGGCATCCGGGTTCTCGGCCAGCAGCCGAAGATTGTTGAGGCAGAAGTCCGTCTTGTTCAGCGTCGTGATCTGCAGGGTGACAGACCCGGGCGTGCTCTCAACAGCGGGGCCCTGCCATTCGGCGTCGACCATGACAAGCGGTTCGGAGCCCGCCACGAGGTCGAACCAGTACCAGCCGCCGTCGCCGAAGGGCGCAAGGGACAGCTCAAAGGTGTTCTCCGCCGAACCCTCGACGCGCCGCGTGTCGACGCGCTGCAGGGATCCGCGGGCGTTGGACTTGTAGACGATGACGGATCCGGCGCCCTGGGTGCGGACCTGAAGCCGGACCTTGTCCACCGATGTCCAGCGCCGCCAGTAGCTCGCCGGGAAGGCGTTGAAGTAGCTGCCGAACGATACCCGCTCCCCCGAACGGACCTTGGTGGAGCTGCGGGACAGGAAGTCTTCAACGTGGGCTTCCTTGGTGGAGCTGCTGAAGGACTGTGCCCGGGCCTTCTTGCCGTCGCCGCTGCCGACCGTAGGAAGCTGGATGCCGGTCGCGGTACCCATGTCCATGTACAGGGGAACCGTGTCCATCTGGCTGGCGTTGGGCAGGATGACCCGCTGCAGGGTGTCCCACTGCTGGGCGGAATCTACCTGGGTGTCGGTTGCGGCGCTCATGCGTCCACTCCTCCGCTTTCAATCTTTGCGCCGCCTTCGAAGTGCGGGCGGATCTTGTTGTCGAACATGGTCAGGGCCGAGCCGATCGCCATGTGCATGTCCAGGTACTTATAGGTACCGAGGCGGCCGCCGAAGAGGACATCCTGCTCGGCCGCGGCCAGGTCGCGGTACTTCAGGAGCCGATCGCGGTCCGTGGGCGTGTTGATCGGGTAGTAGGGCTCGTCGCCCTTCTCCGCGGCACGGGAGAACTCGCGCATAACGACCGTCTTCTCCGTCTGGTAGTCGCGCTCCGGGTGGAAGTGGCGCGGCTCGATAATGCGGGTGTACGCAACGTCTTCGTCGTTGTAGTTCACTACCGACGTGCCCTGGAAGTCCCCGACGTCGAGCACTTCTTCTTCGAAGTCGATGGTGCGCCAGGACAGATCGCCTTCGGCGTAGTCGAAGTAGCGGTCTACAGGTCCGGTGTAGACGACCGGGATGTTGCCGACCACCTTGCCCTTGCTGTACTCGTGGGACTCATCGAAGAAGTCCGTGTTGAGCCGCACCTCGATGTTGGGGTGTTCGGCCATCTTCTCGATCCACGCCGTGTAGCCGTTGGTCGGAAGGCCCTCGTACTTGTCGTTGAAGTACCGGTTGTCGTAGTTGTAGCGCACCGGAAGGCGGGAGATGATGCCCGCGGGCAGGTCCTTCGGATCCGTCTGCCACTGCTTGCCGGTGTAGTGCTTGATGAACGCCTCGTAGAGCGGGCGGCCGATCAGCTGGATGCCCTTGTCGTTCAGGTTCTGCGGATCGGTGCCGGCCAGTTCGCCGGCCTGCTCCTTGATCAGTTCCTGGGCCTGCCCGGGGGTGAGATTGGCCCGGAAGAACTGGTTGATCGTGGCCAGGTTGATGGGCAGGGAGTAGACCTCGCCCTTGTGCACGCCGTAGACCTTGTGGACGTAGTTCGTGAACGTCGTGAAGCGGTTTACGTACTCCCACACGCGGTCGTTGGACGTGTGGAAGAGGTGGGCACCGTAGCGGTGCACCTCAATGCCGGTCTGCTCTTCCTTTTCGCTGTAGGCGTTGCCGCCAATGTGGTGCCGGCGGTCGATGACGACTACCTTCAAGCCCAGCTCAGTGGCGGCCTGTTCTGCGATTGTCAGGCCGAAAAAGCCCGACCCTACGATGACGAGGTCAGCGGTCACAAACTCTCCTGGTTCGAATGCGGGCAGCGCAATGTTGTGCATTGTCTGCTGGTCTAGCCTACCTGAGACCCTGTGGGTACCGGCGAATCGCGGCTGCCCCCGCGATCAGATGGCACCCCCGTCACGGGTCCGGGAGCCCCGCATGGCGGGGGCAGCGGCGCCGCTGCGAAGCGTTTTCCACATGGATCATTTTCCCCGGCGCTGCCGGGCCGGAGCCTCCCTACTCTGGAACCGGACCCGGGGAACAGGACCCGTGGAACAGGACGGCCGCTCGGAAAGGATGCCGCGGATGATTTACCACTGCACTCTCGCGCCCAGCAGCCTGATGCAGAGCGCCCCCGCAGCAGGTACGACGCCGGACGGGCAGCTCATTGAGCTGTCCGTCGAGGTCCCCGACCCGTGCCCGGGCGCGGACCTGGAGGCTGCCGTCGCCCGGTGCTACGGGACCGGTGAGCTGTCGGTCCGCGGAGCGCCGGTCGCCGCCATGACCGTTGGCATGCCTCCCCTGGTCCAGGGTGCTGTGCTGGTTGAGGGTGCTGTGCCGGTTGAGGGTGCTGGGCTCGTGCCGGGATCGGGGGCGGGATTCAGCTCCGGGCCGGGCCGACGGCACACTGCCACGTTGCTGCTCGCCGTGGACAGCGGTCCCGGCGCGGGCACGCTGGTCGCCCTGCGGCGGGGAAGCTTCCGGATCGGACGCGGGGGCACCGAGGTCGTGATACCTGATGCCGCGCTCTCCCGGGAGCACGCGCGCCTGGACGTCGGGGACTCGGACGTCACGATCATGGACCTCGGCAGTGCGAACGGCACCAGCGTCGATGGCCGGAGCGTGCGAACGGCCCCGGTGACCACGGCGTCCTCGATCCGCTGCGGCGATTCCACTATCTCGCTCCGGCTCGGGCCATCGGGCGTGCCCCGTGCTGCCCCGGACGCCGTGACGGTGCTGGCAGGCTCCAGCGTTGCCGCGCCGCTGGTTGTCCGCGGCACCGCCGCCCAAGGCCACCGGGCCGCCATGGCGCTGGCCGCGGTGCTGCCGCTCCTGGTCGGCGTCGGCATGGCATTTCTCACCGGCATGTGGATGTTCCTGGCCTTCACCGCAGTCTCTGGCGTGTCCGTCCTGGTCCCGTTCCTCTCGGGCCGCCGCCAGCGCCGCGAGTTCCAGGCCGCTGTGGCGGAGGCCGCCCTGCAGGACAGGGAACGACGCCGGCACGCCGCACCTTCCGCGGCTGACCTGACCATTGGTTGCGCGGCTGCGGTGCCCCCGGCAGCCCGTGCGCCTGGCGGGGAGCCGCCGGACATCTGCCTGCGGCTCGGGCTGGCGGAACAGAGCGCGAATATCCGGCCCGAACCACCCGACGCCGGCTTTCGGCCACCGTCGCTCGGCCAGGTGCCCCTGACCTTGGACCCGGTCCCGGCGGTGGTGACCGTCCACGGCCCCGCGCCCGCGACGGCCGGACTGATGCGCTCGTTCATCCTGCAATTGGCCGCCTATCCCCTGGCGGACAGCACCCGACTGCTGCTGCATGGCCCTGCGGACACGGTGCCGTTGCCGGCGCGCTTCCTGCCCGGCGTCACACTGTCCGCGAATGACGCCACCACTGCGGCCGTGCTGGCCGCCGGTTCCGCCGCTCCCGACGGTCCAGGCGCTCCCGACGGTCCAGGCGGTCCAGGCGGTCCAGGCGGTCCCGGCCGCCCCGGCGGCCCCGGCGGTCCAGGCGGTCCCGGCGGTCCTCCGGGTCATGGCGGGGGATTTGACCGCGGCGTCCTCATTCTTTGGGACACTCCGGCGCAGTCAGGCGCCGCGCCCGGTCCAGGCGCTGCTGGCGTCGGCCCGGCATTCAGGGCAATGGCGGCGGCGCATGGGTGGAGGGTGATCGAGTGCTCGCCGGAGCCCGGTCCCGGCGTACACCCCGGCATTGTCCTCGGCCGGCGCGGCGCCCTGATCAGGGTTGGGTCCCCGCCCGTGGACTTCGTGCCGGATCTGGTCCCGGCCGAGGTCTTTGACCGCTTTTGCCGTGGGTTCAGCGCCGCACGGCGTACGCCGCCGGCTCCCCCGCCGGCTATCCCCCGGCATTGCAGCCTGGCCGACGTCCTTCCCCTCGCGGCAGAGGACATCTCCCGGCGCTGGTCCCGGAGCGGCGCGGAGGCCGGGCTGGGTACGCCCGTCGGCGTGGCGGCCCGGGGTGCCGTGCGGATCGACCTGAAGGCTGACGGTCCGCACTTCCTGGTCGCGGGGACCACGGGTTCCGGAAAGTCGGAGTTTTTGCGGACTCTTGCTGCCGGCCTCGCGGCCAGCCATCCGCCGGACCGGGTCAACTTGCTCTTCATAGATTTCAAGGGCGGCTCCGGCTTGGGTCCGCTCACCGGCCTCCCACACTGCGTCGGCATGCTGACCGATCTGAGCGCTGCGCAGGTGGAGCGCACATTGGTTTCCCTGCGGGCCGAGGTCCGCCGGAGGGAGGAACTGCTCGCCCGGGCCAATGCCCCGGATCTCGCGGCCTACGAGGCGTCACCGGCCGCCGGACCGCCCGTCCCCTCTCTGGTCATCATCGTTGACGAGTTCAGGATCCTGGTGGACGAAGCGCCCGGCGCCCTCACCGAACTTATGAGGATTGCCGCCATCGGCCGGTCACTGGGGATCCACCTCATCATGGCCACCCAGCGCCCGCAGGGAGCCCTGAACGCCGACATCAGGGCCAATGTCACCACCTGCATCGCGCTCCGGGTCCAGTCCGGCCCCGAATCCTTCGACGTTATGGGCTCCGGGCTCGCGGCCGCGATTCCCATCGCACGCCCCGGGCGGGCGTTCCTGGTCCGCGGTGCACAAGCTCCGGAGAAATTCCAGACAGCCACCCTGACGCCCCGGGCCGACCCGCGGTCAGACGGGACGGTCGCGGTTCGCACGGCCACGGACGAGCTGACCCGGCCACCGGCAGCCGCCGGTTTCCGGGCCGACGGCTCCGCCGGACGCGAAGCAGACGACGGCGCGGCCCTGGCACCGGTTCCGGCTCCGGCGCTGGCTCCGGCCTTGACTCCGGCGCAGGGGGCGGCGGCGTTGATCGACGCCGCTGCGGCCGTGTGGCAGGGTCTCGGCACACGAAGGCCCCGCCGGCCGGTGGCAGATCCGCTGCCGGCCCTGCTGCCGCACCCAGGTTCCGGGCACGCCGGGCGGGACATGGTCCGGCTGGGGCGGGTGGACCTGCCGGAGCTCCAACGCGTCACGGAGCTGGGCTGGAGTCCCGCCGGGCATGGGCATCTGGGCCTTGTCGGCGCTGAAGCAGGTGCCGGGGACCGAGTATTGGCCCTCGCGGTTGATCAGCTTCTGGCCGGCAGGGTGGAGTCGCACCTGTACATACTTGACGCCGCCGGCGCTTTCAGCGGCGCCGCAGCGGAATCCCGGGTCGGCGCCGTAGCCGGCCTGCACGAAGTGCGCCGGGCTGCCAGGGTGCTGCGGCGGATTGCCGAAGAAGCCACGTCACGGCTCGGTGCGCCTGCCGGCCGGCCGCGGCCCGGGCTGGTCCTGGTGGTCAGCGGCTGGGGCGCCTGGGTTTCGGCATTCCGGTCCGGGCCGCTGGCCTGGGCAGAAGACCTCGTTCATGACATCGTGCGGGACGGTTCCCGGGCAGGGATCACTGTCCTCGTCTCCGGCGGGCTTGAGCTCGTGACCGCGAGGTTCTTCGCTGGCCTGCCCAACCGGATTTTCTTCCCTTTAGGCTCTACCGACGAAGGCCGCCTTGCATGGCCGCGGCTTCCCGCGCTGGAGCCTCTCCCCGGCCGCGTGGCCGTGTTCGGCGCTTTTGTTCCCGCGCCTGTGGCGACCGGGCATGCGGCCCAGCTGTTCGAACCAGCGGCCGCGGACGGGCTGCGTCCCACGAGTGGGGCCGTCTCGACGAGGCCCTTCCGGGTGGACGCGCTGCCCGGGTCGGTGACCGTGGACGAGGTGCTGGCCCGGTGCGGCTCCGGTCCAGGGCAGAGGATTCCGGCGCCTGCTGCCGCGCCCGGCGCCATGCCCGGCCCGGCTGATGTCCCGGTCCCGGCGGTTGCTTTGGTCCTCGGGGTCGGCGGCGACGAACTGCGCCCGCAGGGGATCCAGTTGCCCTCCGGCGGCGTTCTCGCGGTCCTCGGCGGCCCCGGCTCGGGCAAAAGCACGCTGCTGGCTGCGCTGCCGGGGATGAACCCTGCTTGCGCCTGGCTCGCGCCGCGGCCGGGAACCGCTTCCGGCCAGTACTGGTCCGGGCTCCACGCCAGCGCGCTCGCGGGCACCTTGGACCGGACAGCGATTGCGCTCGCAGATGACGCCGATCTGCTCTCACCCGAGGCCAACAGGGCCTTGGCGTCCCTGAACAGCCTGGGCTGGAGGGTGATCCTCACCGCGGGATTTGGCCCGGGCTTTGGGCAACGGGTGGATCTCGCTGCCATCGCGCGCGGCCAGGGGCGGGCGGTCCTGATACGTCCGCGCGGGCTCATGGACAGTGAGCCGTTCGGGGTCCGGTTCGAACCGGAGCACAGTCCTCCGCCGGGACGCGCCGTCGTCATTTCCGACGGCCGCGCGACGCCCGTCCAGCTGGCTGCGCTCCGCCCGGCCGGCCGGGCGGCACTCCTCCGCGCCGCCGGCGGCCCGGACCACATCTCCCCCGGGCGGCACGCCGCACGGGACGGACCTCTACAGGGCGGGAGGGGCTCCGGCAGCCCGTGAGGCGAACGCTATGACCCGCTTGTCGAACAGAAGCACGATCGCCGTCACAGCGGGGATCAGCATGGCCAGTCCGGCCAACGGATAGCCGCCGGTCAGGGTGGGGAAGCCAATGGTCAGCACAAAGATTTGGGCCACCAGGGCACCGGCCCGCGGCCAGCGGAACCCCCGCAGCAGGAAGCGTGCGACGGCAAAGAGCCACACGGAGAAGGCCAGCAGCAGGCAGAGCGTAAAGACGGCACCCCAAAAAGAGAGTACCGGCGCCCCGGTCAGAAGCTGGGTCCCGTACCAGACGGCAGCCACGAGCAGCGCCGTGGCTTCCAGTGCCACGACCACAGCGATGACAACAATTCCCCGAGGCCGCACAAGGCCACTGCCAGGGGCTTCGCCCGGATTCGGCAGCGAATTTGCTTCGGGAGGCCCGCCGGCATTTTCAGGGAGACTCTCACCGGGGTTTTCGCGGGGATTCTCACCGGGGTTTTCGCCGGCATTTTCACGGGGATCTTCAGGGTTCACAGGGGGCCTTGACACACTGGCACACTACCGGACATAGTCGTCTAGATGTGAGGACGCCGCCACTGAATGTGATGCATCGCTCACGGTCTCGAGGCATCTTGGCCTCTATTACCCCTTGTTTACACAGCGTTAACATGACACGCTTAATCCAGATGACCGAGGGGGCCCCAATGGGCCCTTTTCTTATGAAGCCTCTAGTGAATAATTTCACAAAGGCATTTAACGAGTTCCCAGGAATGGAGTGACTGATCAGCATGGATTGGCGTAACCGCGCAGCCTGCCTTGACAAGGACCCGGAGCTGTTCTTCCCCGTAGGAAACACCGGCCCTGCCCTCCTGCAGATCGAGGAAGCGAAAAGTGTTTGCCGGCGCTGCCCGGTCGTGGACACCTGCCTGCAGTGGGCATTGGAGTCCGGCCAGGATGCCGGAGTGTGGGGCGGGATGAGCGAGGACGAGCGCCGCGCCCTCAAGCGCCGCGCAGCACGGGCACGGCGCGCCTCCTAATTCTGCTGCCCAAGCACCGATAGCTACGGTGCCGGCAACGATCGCACGACCCTGCAGCAATGGCCGCGGACCCACAGGTCCGCGGCCATTGTCCGTTTAAGCCGGTGCACCCGGAGCCTGCGGTGCGCCCGGCATCAGCGCGGCGTCAGGATGTCAGCGCGGCGTCAGGCTCAGGACAATCTGGACTGCGGTTCCCCCGCCGTCCCTTCCCTGCCAGTGGATAGTGCCACCGAGTTCACTCATGACCAGCGTGCGGACAATCTGCAGGCCCAAGCCCTCGACGTACGGCGTGTCCGGCAGTCCGACGCCGTCGTCCTCCACCGTCACGGTGAGAAGTTCATCCCCGTCCTCGCTCTCTGACCGGTCGGCGATAAGCCAGACAGTACCGGTGCGCCCCTCCAGCCCGTGCTCGACCGCGTTCGTGACCAGCTCGTTGATGACCAGGGCCAACGGGGTGGCGAAGTCGCTCGGCAGGTCGCCAAAGAGGCCGGAACGCTGTGTCTTGACCTGCTGCGAAGGCGAGGCGACCTCGGCAGAGAGCCGGAACTGGCGGCCGATGAGCTCGTCAAAATCAACGCTCTGGGTCAGGCCCTGCGAGAGCGTCTCATGCACGAGGGCAATCGTCGCCACCCGCCGCATGGCCTGCTCGAGCCCCTGTTTGGCCTCGTCACTGACCATGCGCCGCGACTGCATCCGCAAGAGGGCGGCGACAGTCTGCAGGTTGTTTTTCACCCGGTGGTGGATCTCGCGGATCGTGGCGTCCTTGGTGACCAGCTCCATCTCCCGGCGGCGCAGCTCCGAGACGTCCCGGCACAGGACCAGGGCGCCGAACCGCTGCTGCTCGTCGCGCAGCGGGATCGCGCGCAGCGAAAGACTCACGCCGCGTGACTCGATTTCGCTGCGCCACGGCATCCGGCCCGTGACGACGAGCGGCAGGGTTTCATCGACCATGCGCCGGTCCCGCAGAAGCCCGGCAGTGACCTCGGCGAGGGACCGGCCCTCGAGGGACTCGCCGTCGCCGAGGCGGCGGAACGCGGAGACCCCGTTGGGGCTGGCATACTGCACGATCCCCTCGGCGTCGAGCCTGATCAGACCGTCCCCCACACGCGGCGCGCCGCGGCGCGAGCCTGTGGGCGACGCGAAGTCCGGCCACAGGCCCAGGGTTCCCATGCGCAGCAAATCGTAGGCGCATTGCCGGTAGGTGAGCTCGAGCCGCGAGGGCATCCGCGAACTCGACAGGTCCATATGGGAGGTCACGATCGCCAGGGTGCGGCCGTTGCGGACCATCGGAACCGCCTCGACCCGCAGGGCCATGTCGCTGCTCCAGTTGGTCTCGTTGGAGCGTTCGATCGCGCGGCTTTCCCACGCCTTGTCGACCAGCGGCTGCAGGTCCGACCGGATCCCCTCCCCCACGAAGTCGGCGTGGAACACCGTGTGCGTGGTGGAGGGGCGGACGTGGGCCAGTGCCACATAACCGAACTCCGGGTGCGGAAACCACAGGGCCAGGTCGGCGAACGCGAGGTCGGCGACCATCTGCCAGTCGCCGACCAGGAGATGCAGCCATTCGGCATCCCCCGGGCCAAAATCAGCATGTTCCCTGATTGGGTCCGTAAAGATTGCCACAGCACCTCCATTTGCGACGCCAGGGACGGCAGCCCCTTAGCGTCGGACGATTGACCTCAAGAGCCTCAATGCTACCGACAGTGAGGCCATGTCATCGGCCTCGAGCGCATTGACCTCATCAAACATTGACTTCGCCCGGCCCAGCTGCTCCGCGTTCTGGCCCTCCCAGACCGCAAGACGCTCCTCGGCGGGAGTCCCGGCCGGCGTGCACTCGAGCACCGCCGTCGTCATGTCCGAGACGGTGGAGTAGAGGTCATCGCGCAGGGCTGCGCGGGCCAGGGCCTGCCAGCGGTCCTCCCTCGGCAGCTTGGTGATGCGTTCGAGCAGGGAATCTGCATGGAAGCGGTTGAAGACCGTGTAGTACACGTGGGCAATATCGGCCACGGATTCCTTGCTGCCGTGGACGATCTTGGCGATGTCCAGGAGCACGAAGCTCTCGAACAGTTCCGCCCAGCGGTGTGCCAGGTCTTCCGGAAGGTCCCAGCTGCGCGCCTTCTCCAGCCATTCGGCCACGCGGGCGCGGTCGTCACCCCGGAGGTAGTCGAGCAGCCGGGCCCGCATGGGATCCATCAGCGGCTTGAATTCGGCCACGATCTCGGCGATCGGACGGGACGCCGAGCCTTGGCCGAGGAGCCACCGGACGGCGCGGTCCAGCAGCCGCCGGATGTCCAGGTGGACGGTGCTCCAGTGTTCGGTCGGGAACGACGCGGGCAGTTCGTTGAGTTCCTTGACCATGATGTCGAGCTCGTAGACCTCGCGGAGGGCCACGAACGCCTTGGCGACGGCGGCCTCCGTGGCCGAGGTTTCCTCGATGGCACGGAACGCGAAGGTGATGCCGCCGAGGTTGATCATGTCGTTGGCAACCACGGTCGCGATGATCTCCCGGCGCAGCGGGTGGGTGTCCAGTTCGGCGTCGAACCTCTCCCGCAGCTGCTCCGGGAAGTAGGCCCGCAGCGTCATGCGGAACCACGGGTCATCGGCGAGGTCGCTGTCGCGCAAAGCGGTGGCAAGTTCGATCTTGGCGTAGGCGGCCAGGACCGACAGCTCCGGGGAGGTCAGCCCCTGGCCCTGTTCCAGGCGCTCGCGCAGCGTGTCAGTGGTGGGCAGGGCCTCGAGGTCCCGCTTGAGGTCCGCCGACTTTTCCAGCCAGTCCATCAGCCGTTCGTAGCTCGGGCTCCATTCGGAGACCCGCATCCGGTCGTTGAGGAGCAGGATATTCTGGTCGATGTTGTCCTCGAGCACCAGCCGGCCGACCTCGTCGGTCATGGAGGCCAGGAAGTCCGCACGCTCGGCGGGCTCAAGCTTGCCTGCCGCCACCATCCGGTCCACGAAGATCTTGATGTTGACCTCGTGGTCCGAGCAGTCGACGCCGGCCGAGTTGTCGATCGCGTCCGTGTTGAGGATGACGCCCTGCAGCGCGGCCTCGATGCGTCCGCGCTGGGTCATCCCCAGGTTTCCGCCTTCCCCAACCACCTTGACCCGCAGTTCGCGGCCGTCAACGCGGATGGCGTCATTGGCCTTGTCGCCGACCTCGGCATTCGTTTCGGTGCTGGCCTTGACGTAAGTGCCGATGCCGCCGTTGTAGAGCAGGTCGGCCGGGGCGAGGAGGATGGCGCGCAGGAGCTCCGGCGGGCTGAGTTCCGTGGTGCCCTCCGGGAGGCCGAGGGCGGTCCGGATCTGCGCGGACACGGGGATCGACTTGGCCTGCCGGGCAAAGACGCCGCCGCCTTCGCTGATGAGCGATTTGTCGTAGTCATCCCAGGAGGACCGGGGCAGTTCGAAGAGCCGCTGGCGTTCCGCGTAGGACGTTGCCTCGTTAGGGGTGGGGTCGAGGAAAATGTGCCGGTGGTCGAAGGCAGCCAGCAGGCGGATGTGCTTGGAGAGCAGCATGCCGTTGCCGAACACGTCGCCGGACATGTCGCCGACGCCCACCACGGTGAAGGGCTCGGCCTGGGTGTCGAGGTCCAGTTCGCTGAAGTGGCGCTTGACCGACTCCCACGCGCCGCGGGCGGTGATGCCCATGGCCTTGTGGTCGTAGCCGACGGAGCCGCCGGAGGCGAAGGCGTCGCCGAGCCAGAAGCCGTATTCGCCGGCCAGTCCGTTGGCGATGTCGGAGAATGACGCCGTACCCTTGTCGGCCGCGACCACAAGGTAGGAATCGTCGTCGTCATGGCGCACGACGTCGGCCGGGGGCCGGACGGTTTCGCCCTCGGGCGTCACGATCAGGTTGTCCGTGATGTCCAGGAGTCCGCGGATGAACGTTTTGTAGCTCTCAACACCTTCGGCCATCCAGGCGCTGCGGTCTGCGGCGGGGTCCGGGAGCTGCTTGGCGTAGAAGCCGCCCTTGGCGCCCGTCGGAACAATGACGGCGTTCTTGACGGTCTGCGCCTTCACCAGGCCCAGGATTTCAGTGCGGAAGTCCTCGCGCCGGTCCGACCAGCGCAGGCCGCCGCGGGCCACCTTGCCGAAGCGCAGGTGCACGCCCTCGACCCGGGGCGAGTAGACCCAGATCTCGAACATCGGCCGCGGGAAGGGCAGGCCCTCGATCAGGGACGGATCCAGTTTGAAGCTCAGGTGGGGCTTGTTCTGGAAGTAGTTCGTGCGGAGCGTGGCCTGGATCAGGTTCTTGAACGTGCGCAGCAGGCGGTCGGCATCGAGGGTCGCGACCTGCTCGATCGCTGCATCCAGTCCGGCGAGGACCTCTACCTCCCTGAGCACGCGGTCGGAGTCGCTGAGCGCCGGGTCGAACCGCGCTGTGAACAGGGCGCTGAGTCCCCGGGTGACGTCCGGGTTCGCCAGCAGGGTGTCAGCCAGGAATCCGAACGAGTTGGTGTTGCCCATTTGCCGCATGTACTTGGCGTAAGCGCGCAGTACGACAACCTGGCGCCAGTGCATGCCCTCCCGCAGTACCAGCCGGTCGAAGCTGTCGGATTCCACGGCGCCGGTCACGGCGGCGCCGAAGAACTCGCCCAGCAGCTGGCCGGTGGCCTGGGGATCCACGCCGGCGGGGTACTTGAGGCCGAGGTCGTAGAGGAAGAAGTCCCGGTGATCCGCGGTCTCGATCTCGAACGGGCGTTCGTCCAGGACCTCGAGGCCGAGGTTGTGGAAGTACGGCAGGATCTGGCTCAGGCTCTTCGGCTCCAGCATGTACAGCTTGACCCGGGCGTCCTCTTCCAGTGTGGCTCCGGCGCCGTCGGGGAGGTACACGTGGACGCCCGGGTGCTCCTTGACGGCTTCGCCGGCCCGTTCGGCCGCGGCACCGTACTTTTCGAAGCGGTCGATGTCTTGCAGCGCGTCTTCGATCTCGTAGTCCACCCGGTATCCGGCCGGGAACGCCTCGGCCCAGACCGCTGCCAGTTCCTTGGTGCCGTCCTCCTTGGTGCCGCCGTCGCCGCGGGCGCGCAGAACTTCGGAAATGCCTTCGCCCCAGGAACGGGCGGCCCGGACCAGTCGCTTCTCCAGTTCGTCGCTGTTGACGTTGCTGACGTCGGCGTCCTTGGGCAGCCGGATCCGGAAGAAGAGGCGGGCCAGAGCGGACTCTGTCATGCGCGCCTCATAGTCGATGGAGACGGCGTTGAAGGTCTCCCGCAGTTCCTGCTCAATGCGCAGGCGGACGTTGGTGGTGTAGCGGTCGCGGGGCAGGTAGACGACGGCGGACATGAAGCGGCCGTAGATGTCGGGGCGGAGGAAGAGCCGCGTCCGGCGGCGTTCCTGCAGCCGCTGGATGCCGGTGGCGATGGCGGCGAGGTCCGGGATTTCGATCTGGAAGAGCTCATCGCGCGGATAGGTTTCAAGGATGCCGAGGAGGTCCTTGCCCGAGTGCGAGTCCGGCGGGAAGCCGGCGTCGCTGAGAACAGCGGCGACTTTCTCCCGGACTACGGGGATATCGCGGACGGAACCGGCGTAGGCGGTTGTGGCGAACAGGCCGATGAAGCGGCGTTCGCCGTTGACGTTGCCGGCCGCGTCGAAGCTTTTAACGCCGATGTAGTCCAGGTACGCCGGGCGGTGCACGGTGGAGCGGGAGTTCGCCTTCGTGATCACGAGTGCGCGCTTCTCGCGGGCCTTCTTCCGGCCGGCCTCGGTGAGGTGCTGGACCTGGCGGGTGTCCGCACCGGCGCGGAGCAGGCCGAGGCCGCTTTCCTCGCGAAGTTCAAGGACATCCTCGCCGGATTCGTTCACGAGGTCGTATTCGCGGTAGCCGAGGAAGGTGAAGTTCCCGTCATCGAGCCAGCGGAGCAGGTCCTGGGCCTGGCGCAGCTCGGCAATCTGCGCCCGGTTGGCTACCCTGTCCAGATCCGCGGAAATTTCAAGGGCTTTCGTGCGCATCTTCGGCCAGTCTTCGACTGCGGCGCGGACGTCGCCAAGCACGCGGGAGATTCCCTTGACCAGCTCCGCGCGCTTCTCCTCGCCGACGAGGTCGATCTCGACGGCGATCCAGGATTCCATGTGCGAGGCGTTGTCGCCCTCGGCGATCAGGTGGGAGAGGTTCGGCATGGCCGCCGTGTCACCGCTGGAGATGCCCAAGTGGGAGGGGACGCGGGCCACCTTGACGAGGTTGCCCGTCTCCCGGTTGCGGGTCACCACGAAAAGCGGGTGCAGCACGAGGTGGATGGGCGCGTTCTGGCGGACCAGCTCGGCGTTGACGGAGTCCACGAGGAAGGGCATATCGTCGGTGACGATGTACAGGACGCTGCAGTCTGCCTCGTCACGAAGGTCGATGTTCGCGATGCCCGGCTTCCGCGTCGCCGCGATCTGGCGGTGGGTTTCGGTCCTTGCCGTCAGGACTTCCTGGGGATAGGCCCGGAAATCCTCCTCCGCGAGGTGCTCGTAGTAATCCCCGAGGTAGCTTTCGCTGCTACCGATCGAAACGGGCTGATCCTCCACGCTGGACCCAGACGACATCGAAACGCCTCCATAAAAGAAGTTCACAGCCGCCTCTTTGCGGCCCTTACGTTGACCCTAACCCTTTGCCCGGCGTCGTGCTGTGGAAGAAAAGACAAAGGATTTCTTATTTCGCTGGGCAGGTGCACAAACCAAAATGGCGATCGCGTGCCTCAACTCGGATTCAGGGGCGGATTCGAGCAAAAGTGCCCCGGACAGGAGGGCGGCGTCGCTCGCCGCGGGGTCGGACGGCAGGAACGCCGACAACGGCGCCGAGGGGCCATACCGCTCCCAGGCGGCCCGCAGCTGGCGTTCGGGCGAGCGCCCAACGGCGGAGGTCCTGACTTTGTTCAGGACCACTTGCGGCGCCGCCTGCGGGACGGCCGCCCGAAGCTCGGCGAGGCCGCGGACGAGCCTCGGCACCCCGATGGAGTCCGCCGCCCCGACGGCAAAGACCGTGTCGGCCAGCTCCAGGCTTCGCAGGGTCGCGGCGTTGCGGCGCGGCGCGCCACTGTCAAAGCCAAGCTCGTCATCGGCTTCGAGGCAGAAGCCGGTGTCCACCACAGTGACATCCGCAATCTCCCGGGCCCGCTCCAGCACCAGTGTGAGGGCCGCGGCGCGCAGTTCCGTCCAGCGGTCCGCCCGCGTAATCCCGGTGAGCACCCGCAGCGCGCCGGCCTTGGTCGGCACGGTCGTGGCGATCCTGAGCAGGGCATCGGCGTCAAGCAGGCCCTGGTCTGCCAGCCGGCAGGCCTGAGCCAGCCCGGCGGCCTCGTCAAGCAGACCCAGGAGGGCGGCCACGCTGGCACCGTAGCTGTCGGCGTCGACCAGCAGCACGGAATGGCCTTCCGCGGCCAGCTCCCCCGCGATGTTGGCGGCCACCAGGGTCCGGCCCGGCGCGCCGGCCGGACCCCAGACCGCAATGATCCGGCCCTTCGCGCCTGGGCTTGCGGTGACGGTGTGCGCCCCGGAAGACCGCGGCACCTGCCCTGCGGCGGCGACGGGCGCGGCGCCGTCCCCCGCGGCCGGTCCCGGGCCCTCTCCGGTGCCACTGAGCTGCGCCACCGCTGCGGAAATCCGGGCCGCCAGGGCCGCGGCGTCAACGGCCCGGGCTTCCGCTGCCACGCCAATGGTCCGCAGGCGGACAGTTTCCTCCGGATTGTCGGTCAAGGCGATGACGACGACGCCGACGGCGGACAGCCGGTCCACCAGCGAGGCCGTCAGCTCTTCGCTGCCGGCCGCTACGACGGCGGCGCGGGCCAACCCGCTCTGGCAGGCGGCCAGCAGTTCCGCCAGCTCGCTGCACCGCCGGACAACGGACACGGGCCCGTGCAGCCGCTCCAGTCCGCCGACCAGGTCATCGCGGGAGTCCCCCACAGTCACCACGGGAATGCTCATCGCGAGGTACCGCCCGGGTTCCACACGACCGCGATCTTTGCTTTGTTGGCCTGGGCCCCCAGCAACTTGGGCATCTGGGCGTCGGGAACGAGCACCATGACCACCGTGGAACGTGAGGAGCCCAGGGCCGTGCTGCCCGGGGTGATCTGGGCAATTTCGGCGCCGGAGAGGAGCAGGGAGGGCTCGCTGAAGCCGTTGCGGGTATCCGGCAACGCCACCCAGACATCCACGCGCGAGCCCGCCACGGCTTGGGCGGGAAGGGCCTCCTCGACGGTGACGGCCACGGGCTTGCGGTCCAGCCCGTCGAGCTGCCCGACACTCTCACGCGGCAGCAGTTGGTCCTTGCCGATCCGCTGCACGGCCACAAGTCCGGCATCCAGGCCGGCCTCCGGGGTCAGGTAGTGCTGTTCCACTTCGCCGAGCCGCACCTTGACCCGGTGCAGCTTGTCGGTTGTCAGCGTCTCGCCGACGGCGATCGGCTCCCGCGCCGCGTACGCTTCCGTGGTCTGGTCCGCGGCGCCGACCAGCGAGACCACGCCAACGACGGATGCCAGGACCAGCAGGATTCCGACGAGGAGCCGGGGGTCTTTCCAGGACGGCCTTTTCAAACGGGCCCCTTCGGCTGCCGCGCTTCCACTCATGCGTCCGCTCCCCCCTGTCGTCGCCGTCCATTCCCGGATGCCGGGCACCCCTATTGTTGCGCCCGGGCCGCCCGGGTGGAAGATCCGGGGCCAAACAGGCGCAAACTGTGGATAACGGCACCAGTAGGCCTCAACGGTGGCAAAATGGATTCATGCCCCGATTCCTGACTCTCGCTGACGTTGCCGAGCAGCTCCAGATCAACTCTCCGGCCGCCTACGCGCTCGTTCGCAGCGGCGAGCTGAAGGCAATCCAGGTGGGCGGACGCGGCCAGTGGCGCGTCGAGGAGAAGATGCTCGAGCAGTACATCCAGGAGCGCTATGCCGAGGCCAGCCGCATGATCGAAGAGGCCAAGGCGAAGTCCGCCGGAAGCTGAACCTGGCGGGCTGACTAGCCGCCCGCGGTACCTACGGACCTGATGCCCGCGAGGGCGCCGAAGGGGATGGCAATCACCTGCCGGGCGTTCGACGGAGGCCGTTCCCCGCCGTCCCGTGTCACGGCCAGGTCCAGGAAGTCCCTGCCGACCGTGTCGATGATGCCGTGGAGCCCCGCATCTGTCCTCCCGTGACCGGCAAAGATCGTCACACGTGCACGGTTCCTGGCGAGTCCCCGGAGGGCGCTGCCCAAACCGAGCCGCCGGCGGACGATTGACGGTTCGGAGACCGCCACACGCGAAAGACCCCCATAGTGCGCGGCCGCGGCGTAGGGAATGAGCACTTGGTGTTGGGGCTCATCAAGGACCAGGGCCTCGCTGCCCGCGTGGCTCAGCACTCCCTCGAACACCGGCCCTAAGGACAAATGCACGCGGATACTGAGCCCGAGGGACCCGCGGAGCCGGTCCGCGAGCTGCACTCCCGCAGAGTCCACGAGTGCACGCTCGGCTATTTCAGCCTCTAATTCCAGCCGCTTGCGCGCGGCCAGCTGTGCCTCCATGTCCTCAAACAAGGCGTCCCACCGCATGGCGCCAGCGTAGGCGGCCCTCCCGCACTGGTCAATCCGAGGCCTCCCCTATCCACAGGCTCGGACTACGTCTAGACAAACGGGGCACAACTGGATCAGACTCCATTAAACAGGCTTAAAAGTTATCAAATGGCTTTAAACACTATCAAACGGTACACATTTTGACTGGAGGAACAGCCCATGGACCGGACAGCGACGCCGCAACCCGGGGACCGGCCCCTGCCCGTCCCCCCGCCCAGACAAACAGTCCGGGCCGACGCCGCCATGGCCGCCGCCATCCTGTTGCTCGGGATCTTCCTCGCAGCTACGGGAAGTTTCCTGATTCAGCGCTGGCAGTCCGGCTCGGCACGCCGGCAGTCGCTGTCCTTCGAGGACCAGCTCGGGATCGTGGCAAATACGGCTGGGCTGATTGTCATCACCTGGTGGGTGATGTCGCTCGCTTTCGCCGTCGCAGCGGCACTGCTGGACCGCCTCGGCCGGACCCGCGCGGCGGCCGCCACGGGCCGGTTCAGCCCGGCGTTCATGCGGCGCCTGGTGCTCGCCGCGGTCGGACTGCAGCTGCTGACGGCGCCGCTGGCCAGCGCGGCCACTGCCCCTGGCGGGCCCGGACCGGAAAGACCCGGTCCGGCAGCGGTATCAGCATCCTGGACTCCGTCACCCGGGGAGGCCTTGGCACCGGAGCCACAAGGGCCGGGAGCCGGTTCCGCGCTGGATCCGCGGTGGAAGCCGCTGAGCCCGATCGTGGATGCCGGACCGCTGGCTGCACGCCATGTGCGCACACAGGACTTCCCCGGCGCCCGCAGGGAGGTCACGGTCCGGTCCGGCGATTCGCTGTGGAGCATCACCGCGGCCGCTCTGGGGCCGTTGGCTTCCGACGCCGACATCGCCAGAGAGTGGCCCCGGCTCTATGCGGGCAACCGCGACGCTATCGGAGCCGACCCGCACTTCCTGCGGCCCGGACAGGTCCTGGTCCTCCCGCCGCCGCGCTAGGGGCCGCCGCACCACAGGCCGGGCCGCAACGCCGGCCCCGGCCCCCCTGAAGACCACAGGACAAGCCGGTCGGAAGATTCGCCCGGTTCCAGCCACCCGCACCAGCCGCAAGCCACCCGCACCAGCCATCAGCAAAGGAACCGTCATGAACGCAGTCACCGGGATCCGCTCAGCCGCGGCGACCCCCGTCCCGCATGCCCCCGCCCTCCGGGTTGTGTCCGGCACCGCTACACCACCGGCCAACCACGCCACTGCGGCCCCGCCGCCGCTGCGCGTTGTTGACGAGGCCCGCGAGATTTGTGCGATTTCCCGGAGCACCGTGCAGGCGGCGATCGAGGTGCTGGCCGGGACGAGGCCCGCACAGCAGCTCTCCCGGCGCCTGGACCCGCGCTGTCTGGCGGCCCTGCAGCACCGAGCCGCATTGACCCGCCGGGTTGCCTCCGGCAGCTCGCCGACGGCGGGCAGGCTGCACCGCAACCCGTCTGTCAGGTCCGTCCGGGCCTGCCGCGTGTCGGAAGACGTCTACGAGGCCAGCGCCGTGGTGGTCGAGGAATCACGGGTTCGCGCGGTCGCGCTGCGGCTGGAGCGCGGCACGGCGGCCTGGCGCGTCACAGTGCTGGAGATCGGCTGAACGGCAGGGCCGGAGGCACAAAACAGGCAGAGAGTCCGCAGAAAACAGGCAGAAAGCCGGCAACAGACAGGCAGAGAACCGGCAGAAGCCAGTCGCCGCCGAGGGCAGCGACGGGCACGAACCTGCGGAACCGGGCCCGGTCTGCAAGGGAATGCCCGGCATGTGAGGGAAAGGAGGCGCAAACACGGAAGGACCGGAGCAAATGCTCCGGTCCTCCCGTGTTTGCGTCGTGCCTAGCGCCGCTTCTTCTTCGCAGCGCGGCGGCCGATGTCCTGCGCCGCGGCCTTGGCCGGGTTTCCCGAACGTCCGGAGACCTTCGCCTCGATCCGGGTCTGGGCGGCACCGTCCTCGCCAGGGGCGGTGTACTGCAGCTGCGCGGGTTTCTCCGGGGCTTCGAGCCCGGCGGCATGGATCTGCGGCTCGTGGTGTTCGGTGTGCTGGCCCTCGGCGTCCGCCACCACAACGTCTTCGGCCGGCGTCACTTCGACGTCAAGGTTGAACAGGAAGCCGACGCTCTCTTCGCGGATGGCCTCCATCATGGCCTGGAACATGATGAAGCCCTCGCGCTGGTACTCCACCAGGGGGTCACGCTGGGCCATGGCGCGCAGCCCGATGCCCTCCTTGAGATAGTCCATCTCGTAGAGGTGTTCCTGCCACTTGCGCCCGATGACGGACAGGACCACCCGGCGCTCCAGTTCGCGCATGCTCTCGGAGCCAATCGCCTGCTCCCTGGCCTGGTAGACCAGACGGGCATCGGAAAGGATCTCTTCCCGGAGGAACTCGGTCGTGATCCGGGACTTGCCGCCGGCCTCGTCAATGACGTCGCGAGGGGTGAAGCTCACGGGGTACAGGGTCTTGAGGTTGGACCACAGGAGGTTGAAGTCCCAGTCGTCGCCGGTGCCCTCGGCTGTGGCTTCGTCGATGAAGGCGTTGATGGTGTCTTCCAGGAAGTACTGGACCTTCTCGTGGAGGTCATCGCCTTCGAGGATGCGGCGCCGGTCGCCGTAGATTGCCTCGCGCTGGCGGTTCAGGACGTCGTCGTACTTCAGCACGTTCTTACGCTGTTCGGCGTTGCGGCCTTCCACCTGGCCCTGGGCCGAGGCGATGGCGCGCGAGACGAGCTTGGATTCGAGTGCGACGTCGTCGGGCACCGAGCTGTTCATGAGCCGTTCGGCTGCGCCGGAGTTGAACAGGCGCATCAGATCATCGGTCAGCGAGAGGTAGAACCGGGACTCGCCGGGGTCGCCCTGGCGTCCGGAACGGCCGCGGAGCTGGTTGTCGATGCGGCGGGACTCGTGCCTTTCGGTGCCGAGCACGTAGAGTCCGCCCAGGTTCAGGACTTCCTCGTGTTCGTCCTTGACGGACTGCTTGGCGGATTCGAACACCTCGGGCCACGCGGCCTCGTATTCCTCGGAGTTCTCCTCCGGGTCCAGGCCGCGCTTGGCCATTTCGGCGACGGCGGTGAATTCCGCGTTGCCGCCGAGCATGATGTCGGTACCGCGGCCGGCCATGTTGGTCGCGACTGTGACGGCGGCCTTGCGGCCGGCCTGGGCCACGATGGACGCTTCACGGGCATGGTTCTTGGCGTTCAGGACCTCGTGCCGGACGCCTTCCTTGGCCAGCAGCCGGGAGAGGTATTCGCTCTTCTCGACGCTGGTGGTGCCGACGAGGACAGGCTGGCCGTTTTCGTGGCGTTCGGCGATGTCCTTGACGACTGCGTCGAATTTGACGGTCTCGTTCTTGTAGACAAGGTCGGCCTGATCGATCCGCGTCATGTCGCGGTTTGTCGGGATGGCAACGACGCCGAGCTTGTAGGTGCTCATGAACTCGGCGGCCTCGGTCTCGGCCGTGCCGGTCATGCCCGCGAGCTTGTCGTACATGCGGAAGTAGTTCTGCAGCGTCACGGTGGCGAGCGTCTGGTTCTCGGCCTTGATCTCGACGCCTTCCTTGGCTTCGATGGCCTGGTGCATGCCTTCGTTGTAGCGGCGGCCGGCGAGAATGCGGCCGGTGTGCTCATCGACGATCAGCACCTCGCCGTCGAGGATGACGTAGTCCTTGTCGCGCTTGAACAGCTCCTTGGCCTTGATGGCGTTGTTCAGGAAGCCGATCAGGGGCGTGTTGGCGGACTCGTAGAGGTTGTGGATGCCGAGGTAGTCCTCGACCTTTTCAATGCCGGCCTCGAGGACACCGACGGTGCGCTTCTTCTCATCGACCTCGTAGTCGGTCTCGGCCTGCAGGCGTGTGACCACCTTGGCGAATTCGCTGTACCAGCGGTTGGTGTCCCCCTGGGCCGGACCGGAGATGATGAGCGGGGTGCGGGCCTCGTCGATGAGGATCGAGTCCACTTCGTCGACGATGGCGAAATGGTGGCCGCGCTGGACGAGTTCCGAGCTGTCCCACGCCATGTTGTCGCGCAGGTAGTCGAAGCCGAATTCGTTGTTCGTTCCGTACGTGATGTCCGCGGCGTACTGTTCGCGGCGCAGCGCAGGGTCCTGGTTGGAGAGGATGCAGCCGCTGGTGAGGCCGAGGAAGCGGTAGACGCGGCCCATGAGGTCTGACTGGTATTCGGCGAGGTAGTCGTTCACGGTGACGACGTGGACGCCCTTGCCGGTGAGGGCGTTGAGGTAGGCCGGAGCGGTGGCCACCAGGGTCTTGCCTTCACCGGTCTTCATTTCCGCGATGTTGCCCAGGTGCAGGGCGGCGCCGCCCATGAGCTGGACATCGAAGTGGCGCATGCCGAGGGTACGGGACGAGGCCTCGCGTACGGCCGCGAACGCTTCGGGCAGCAGATCGTCGAGCTTCTCGCCGGCCTGGTGGCGTTCGCGCAGCCGGTCAGTTTCTTCACGGAGCTCGGCGTCCGTGAAGGTCTGGAAGGAGCTCTCCAGGGCATTGATGGAATCGGCATAGTTCCGCAGTTGCCGCAGGGTTTTTTTGTCACCCGTGCGGAGAAGTTTTTCGATAAGTGATGCCACGTGAAGTTGCTCCCAGTCTCAAGCTGCCGAATTCTGGCGTGTTTAGTCTACGGGAGAGACGCAAGGCCGGTGGCGCCTGTTCCCTCACAGCGGATAGTGCGGTTTACCGGGCAGCCACGGCTTCGGCGAGCGCCGGCGCAAGGTTCCCCATTGGCGAGACAACTACGTCGTCCATTCCCAGCCACTCTGCCATGAGCTGCAGTTCCGCGGCGAGTTCGACGGCGGTGTCCTCCGGCGCGCCGGGTTCGGCGTGGGCGGCCCTGGCCAGGAGCCGCCCGCCGGCCCGGTCCGCTTTGAGGTCGACCCGTGCGACGATCGCGTCGCGGAGCAGGAACGGCAGGACGTAGTAGCCGTACTTCCGCTTCGGCTCGGGCGTGTAGATCTCGATCCGGTAGTGGAATCCGAAGAGCTCCTCGAGCCGCCGGCGTTCGAACACGAGGGAGTCGAAGGGGCTCAGGAGCGCCCGGCCCGTGGCCGAGCGCGGCAGTTTCGCCTCCACGTGGCGGTACAGGGGCCGGTCCCAGCCGGATACCGTGACCGGCTGCAGCCGGCCGCTGTCCACGAGGTTCCGGACGGCGACGGCGGCGTCCTTCTGCGGTGTCCGGAAGTAGTCGGCGAAGCATCGCACAGTCCCGATACCGTGGGCCTGGGCCGCGGCGTCGATCAGCCGGTCCATGGCCGCGGCCGCATCCGGTTCGGGTGCCACCGCTTCCTTGCCCGGTCCGGGGAGCACCCGGGCGGTGAGGGTGTAGCGCCGTTCGAAGGAGTCGGTCCGCGAGGATGCGGAGACCAGGCCCTCTTCGAAGAGATGTTCCAGCACCCTTTTAACGGCGTTCCAGTTCCAGCCCCAGTTGTCCCGCTGCTGGTCTTCCACGTGGCCGAGCCGGGCTGTCAGTTCGGCGGCGGTCAGCGGCTTCCCGACGGCCAGGGTTTCCAGGACCTTGGCCGCCACCCCGTTGCGCAGTTCGGGGTCCATCGCGTGCGCGCCCACCCATTTGCGGCTCTGCCACTGCACGAGATCGTGGAAATGGTCCGGGCGGATGAAGCAGGCTTCGTGGGCCCAGTACTCCATCATCCGGCGCGGGTGGGTCCCCGCCATGCGCGCCAGGATGGTGCGGTCGTAGTTGCCGAGCCGCGAGAAGAAGGGCAGGAAGTGGCTGCGGGACACCACATTGACGGAGTCGATCTGAACCAGGTGCAGCCGGGCAAAGGTACGGCCCACCGCCCGTGCACTCACGGGTCCGGTGGGCCGTTCCTTCTCCAGTCCCTGGGCTGCCAACGCGATCCGCCGTGCCTGTGCCAGGCTCAGCGATGCTTGCACGTTAGTCCCTTCGTCGGAAAAGTCTGCACCAGCTTATGCGCTGGCGGGCTCATCCTCTGAACGGTAGGCCAGGATTTTGTCTTCCAGACTCGAATGTCCGGGCTCGCACGTCTGGTCCAGGGAGATGACCCCGTAGGTCCAGCCGTCACGGCGGTAGACGACCGACGGCGCCTTGGTCTCCTTGTCCACGAAAAGATAGAAGTCGTGACCCACAAGTTCCATGTTGTCGACGGCGTCATCGAGGGTGAGCTGGGACGCGGCGAACACCTTCCGGCGGATCAGTACAGGCGAGTCGCCGGCCGGAATATCGTTCTCGACCTCATACGGCGACTTCTCTGCCGCCGTCGCCTGGGTCTCCTGCTGCTGCGCCGCCTCCACATAGAGGGGTTCGCTGGGGCTGGCCGGCTCCAGGGCTGCCGTCGCCTCGGTGACGGACTTCGGGGTATGCCGGCCGTGGTGGACCTTTCTGCGGTCCCTGGCCCTGCGGAGGCGTTCAAGAAGCTTGTTGTAAGCGAGATCGAACGCAGCGAACTTGTCGGCGGCACTCGCTTCTGCGCGGATTACTGGGCCGCGTCCCAGGACTGTCAGCTCAACCGTGAGCGATTCGGCGGTCTGGCGGGCTTTGGTCTCTTTGGTGACCTTCGCGTCTACCCTCTGGACCTTGTCTCCCAACGACGCGATCTTTGAGATCTTGTCGTCGGCATATTCGCGGAACCGGTCTGAGACCGTCAAGTTGCGTCCGCTGATCATGAACTCCATGGTGCCCTCCAAATGACTTCGGTGACACGACGGCGGTACTTCCCGGGGGCCGATCTGACTGACAGTCGAGCCCCTTTCCGAGCCGCTATCGACAGGTACATCTGTTCTTGGTACCCATCTTCGACGTTAGTTCATAGACACCTGTTATTCATCCTTTTACGGTTTATTTTTTTAGCTCCCACCGATCATCCGCGCCGCCGCGGGGATGGCGGCGCCGACATCGGCGGCGGCCGGCGGGCGTGTCGCGGCCAGCACGACGGCGCCGCTGACAATTGCCCCCGCGGCCCGGAGCGCACGCGCCGCCTCCGCCAGGGTGGCGCCGGTGGTCAGCACGTCATCGACGATGATGCAGACACGTCCTTCGACTCGCGCAGGCCACGGACCGGACCTGGCCCGCATGGATCCGCGCACGCGCCGGGCGCGCTCACCCCGGCCCAATCCCTTCTGTCCGCCGGACAGGGAGCCGGCCCCTGTGGGGCCGTCCCGCAACCGGCCCCACAGGGGCAAAGCCGGCGGTTTCGTGTTCCGCGCGGGCGGCACGGATTTCCGCAGCGCGTCCGCGACGGTGAACCCTGGGATTTCGTCCCCGCGGACGAGCCGGCGGAGCAGGATATGGACGGGGCTGAAGCCCCGCCTGCGGTAAGCGGCGGCGCTCGTGGGCACGGGGACGAGGACGAGTCCCTGCCCGGGCCCGGACGCGGCGTGGAGGGCGCGCGCCAGTCCCCGGGCCAGCTCGGCGCCCAGCCGGGCCTGCCCGTGGCTTTTGAAGGACAGCAGGCACTGCGCCAGCTCGGCCCGGTATGGCCCGGCCGCCACCACGGGCAGCAGCACGGAGCCGTCCATGTCCATCACGGCCGGAGCCTGGGCCTCTGCCCGGAACGGCCGGAGCGTCAGCAGGCGCAGCTTACGGGAGCACGCGCCGCAGAGTGCCGAGTCCTCCGCCCCGCAGCAGACGCAGTCCACTGGAATGGCCAGGGCGAGCACCTCAGCCGCCGCTTCGGCTGTCCGGTCGCCCAGCCTCGCCAGCGGCCACGCGTAGCTCCCGCGGTGTCGCGCCGCCCTGGCCGCGGCCGGGGCAAGGTCAGGGTCCGCTGCCGGGACCCGGGTGGTGTGGCTGCCCATCCTCCGATCCTGGACCGGGTGCGCCCCCCGTAGTAGCCCGGCGGGCCGCTATGTGGACAACACCCCGGCCGGAACCTTCGCGGAACCTTCACCGGATCCGGGTGACGGCCGCACCGCCGTCGTCGTCGCCGTCGTCCGAGGGCGCCGGTCAGCCGGGGAAAGAGGGGACGCCGGTCAGCCGGGGAACGAGGGGTCGATGGGGCCCTTGAGCTGCGGTGACCAGCCGTTGCCCAGCCGCTGGAAGATCCCTTCCGCGGACTGGCCGTAGATCTCGGCCGGTCCGTTGCCCGCGCTGAGGGCCGTCAGCCCGGGCCACGGCGCCAGCTGCTGCGGCTGTGCCGAGGTCAGCGACAACAGCTCGGGGGTGACGGCATCGCTGGCGGAGGCCTTCATGACCGCGACTGTGGTGTCATCCACCCAGACCCCTTGGTCCGGATCCCGGGGGGTCAGGAGCGTCAGGGGCACGGTCAGGTCCCTCGGGGTGCCGTCCGCGTTCCGGATGATCCCGGTGATCTGGACCTTGCTCTTGCCGTTCTGCTGCGAAATGACGAGGGCCCGCGTGCCGTCCCGGGAAATCCGGAACTCCTTCACCGTCCGGCCCGCGAGCCATCCCGGCGACAGGGTCACGGTGGGTACGCTGGCGTTCTCCGCCACACCGACCGGCCGGTAGGCCACTACCTCGGTGGCGCCGCCGGCACCCGGCCCGGCAGTCCAGACCCAGTCATAGCGGCCGAACGAAGGCCGGGACAGCGCGGCCCGCGTGGTCAGCGCCCTGGCGGGCTGGCCCGGAACGATCGAGTACAGCGTGGTGCGGGCGGCGTTGAGGAACGCGGCCGCCTGCGACTCGGTGGACTCCGCAGGCGCCCGGGGTGAGAGGGCTGAGACGGACCGGACGTCCGGGAGCGGTGAAATCCTGTTGTTTTCGTACCGGACCAGGTCATTGTTGCTGACGGCGATCTGGTAAGCGGGGACGCTTTCGTCCTGGACCGGAGGCAGGACCGTGCCGTTGTCCTCGACGCGCACCAGGTCCTGGTTGGCCCGGAGCTCAACGTTGATCACATCCGGTTGGCTGCGGAACGTCAGGGCAAGCTGCGTCTGCATCCGCAGCCGGTCCTCGTTGGAGGCCTCGACCAGGTCCTTGGCGGTGAGATCCACCTGCGCGGCGCCGGATACCACGGGCACTGATTCGCGGGCCAGCTTGATGCCTGAAGGGAACGCGCTGACGACGGCGCCCTTGAGGTAGGGGGCGGGTCCGCCCAGGAGCGCGCTCGTCATGGCTTTGACGGTCTTCTTGCGGATGAACCACCGGACGTCGGGCACTGCGTAGGTGAACGTGGGGTCGTAGAAGTAGATCGGGAACGCGCCGTAAATGACCTTGAAGGTTTCTTCCGGAATGGCCGTGCCGTCAGGAAGATCGGAGATTCGCCATTCGCCGTCCACCTGGGTCACGGTGACGGGTATGTTTTCGGTGGTGCCCTCGGGAAGCTGCGTGGCCACGCCGTCGGCGTCCACCGAATAGGCGAGGTCGAGCTGGTAGTTGAAGACATTTTCGACGCCGGTGGCCACCACCGTGGCCTTGCGGAACACGAGCGCCCGCTGGTCCGGCTTCCACGTCACCGACGAACCCTGGGTGAGGTACTGCCGGGCCACGGCGTAGTCGTCCTCGTAGCCGCTGCCGGCGAGGTAGAAGTCTTCGATCACCGCTTCGGGTCCGGCGCCGGGACGCGGCGCGGCCGGAAAGAAGACCGGGGCGTTAGGGTTTCCCGCACTCTCGTCCGTGCTCTTGCCCACCGGCCCCGAGCGCGGAATCTGGGCGCACGAGGTCAACAGAAGCAGGATGAGCGCCAGCAGCGCAGCCCCCACGCGGGTAAACCTGCCCGAAACCCCACTCATGCCCTGCCCTCCGTCCCGGTCCCCCGGGGGCCGGCCGGGCCGCCGTCCGGGATAGCCCCGCCGGCGGCACCGCTGCCGCCGTCGTCAGAAAAGTCGTCATCGAAGCCGTCTGCGAATCCGTCCGAGGAACCCTCAACACCGGTCCCGCGGCCCGCGGTCCGGAGCGGGTCCAGCAACACCACGGTGCGCTGGCGGCCTGCCTCGGGGAGCCCGACGTTGACCGGTTCGAGCTGGAGCGGGGACCTGGTGATCGGCTCGTCGCGGCGCAGGGGAAGGGTCAGGCGGAAGTTCGACCCTTCTCCCTTGCTCCCCCAGGCCTGCAGCCAGCCGTCGTGGAGCTTGGTGTCCTCGGCGGCAATGGACAGTCCCAGCCCGCTGCCGCCCGTGGTGCGGGCCCGGGCCGGATCGGCGCGCCAGAAGCGGTCGAAGACGCGCGCCGCCTCAGCCGGGGTCATGCCGATTCCGTGATCCCGTACGGCCACGGCCACGGCGGTGCCGCTGGCGGCCACGGAAACGTTGACCGGCCGGCCCTCGCCGTGTTCGAGGGCGTTCAGGATCAGGTTGCGCAGGATCCGGTCGATCCTGCGGTCGTCCATGTCGACAATGACGCTGCCAGCCGGGGCGTTGAGGGTGACGGCGGACCCGTATTCGGCGGCGACGGGCGCCACCCCCTCGATGACATGCGCGACAAGCTGGACGATGTCGGTGGGCTCGGCGTCCAGGGTGGCGGCGCCGGCGTCAAAGCGGGAGATTTCCAGCAGGTCCGCCAGGAGCGACTGGAAGCGTTCCACCTGGTTGTACAGCAGCTCCGCGGAGCGCTTGTTGATGGGGTCGAAGTCCTCGCGGGCGTCATAAAGGACTTCGGCGGCCATGCGCACCGTGGTGAGCGGGGTGCGGAGCTCGTGGGAGACATCGGAGACGAACCGCTGCTGCATCTGGGACAGCGTGGCCAGCTGGGTGATTTGTTCCTGGAGGCTTGCGGCCATGTGGTTGAACGACGCGCCGAGGCGGGCAACCTCGTCCTCGCCTTTGACCACCATGCGCTCCTGCAGCTGGCCGGCGGCGAGCTTCTCGGAGACGACGGCGGCATGGCTGACAGGGCTGACCACGTTGCGGGTCACATACCAGGCGACGCCGCCGATCATGAGCACCAGCAGCGCGCCGCCGGCCAGCAGGACATTCTGGATCTCGTCGAGGGTCTTCTGCGCCGTGTTGAGGTCATAGATGAGGTAGAGCTCGTAGACGGTGCCGTTGAAGGTCACCTTGTTGCCGACGGCGATGCCGGGCCGGTCTTCGGTCCCTACAGGGAACTGGGTGGACGCCCAGTACTGGTCCTTGCCCGAGTCCTGCACAGCCTTGCGCAGGTCCGGGGGGATGACGCCGATGGTGAGTTGGTCCGAGGCCCGGGATTCAACCCAACGGTTGCGCGGCTTGGTCTGCTCCGGCATGGCCTCGAAGACGTAGCGCCGCTGGATCACGGATCCGCGGCCTTCGACCGCGTTCAGGGTGTCATAGACCAGGGTGATGACGCTGGACTGGTCGGTGACCTGGGCGCCGTCGAACGTGTCCTGGACCTGCTTGACGTTGTAGCGCGTCTCCGATTCGGCCTGGGCGAGCCGTTCCTGGAACAGGTTGTTGGCGATCTGGTTGGACAGGTAGGCGCCCACCACCGCGAACGAGCCCATGGCCAGCATCAGCGTGGTCAGGACCGTCCGGAACTGCAGCGAACGCCGCCACTTCCGCTGTACCGCCCGGAGCAGGTACAGGATGCCGGGCCACAGGCGCTGCATCCCGGTGCGGACGAGCCGCGCGACCCGGACGCCAACGATCCTCGCGCGTTTGGCCCACAAGCGGGTCCGGAAGGCCAGACGCCGCCACGGGCCCGGCCCGCCGCGGGGCGTTTCGGGCGCGCGGGGCATGGACGTCTCTGGCGATGACGCCGCGGACGACTCGGCCGGCGGCGCCGACGACTCGGCCCGCGGCGCGGACGACTCGGCCGGCGCCGCAGATGAGTCGGCCGGCGGCGCCGTATCCGTTGCTATGGACTGCCGGACACTGCGGTCCGCAGGCTCAGGAACCTGCTTTATAGCCGACACCACGGACCGTCAATACAACTTCGGGGGCTTCCGGGTCGCGTTCGATCTTGGACCTCAACCGCTGGACATGGACATTGACCAGCCGGGTGTCGGCGGCGTGCCGGTAGCCCCAGACCTGCTCCAGGAGCAGTTCGCGCGTGAACACCTGCCACGGCTTGCGGGCCAGGGCGACGAGGAGGTCGAATTCCAGCGGCGTCAAGGAGATCCGGTCGTTGCCGCGGCTGACCAGGTGGCCGGCCACGTCGATCGTGACATCGGCGATCCGCAGGGTTTCCGGTGCCTTCTGGTCACCCGGGCGGAGCCTGGCCCGGACCCGGGCGACGAGCTCGGCGGGTTTGAACGGCTTGGGCACATAGTCATCGGCACCGGACTCGAGGCCGCGGACCACATCCGAGGTATCCGCCTTGGCCGTGAGCATCACGATCGGGACGTCGGACTCGGCACGGACCTGGCGGCAGACCTCAATGCCGTCCATCCCCGGAAGCATGAGGTCGAGCAGGACGAGATCCGGCTTGGAGGAGCGGAACACGTCCAGCGCCTGCGCGCCGTCCGCGCAGAAGACGGGTTCGAAGCCGTCATTGCGCAGCACAATACCGATCATCTCGGCCAGAGCCTCGTCATCATCCACTACCAGAATGCGTGCCTTCATAGTTATATATTCCCCCATTGAATTGGCTTTGTCGTATCGGGCGGCCCGCCGGCATGGTGCAACCGGGCCTGCCACGGCCGCCGGAACCCCGCCGGAACCGGCCCGGAACCGCGCCGATGCACGGGACGCTGTGACAATTGCCGCGTTGTCCTGCATGCTGTGGAAAGGCCCAGTGAACCGGCCCGGACCGCAGGAGGAACCCGTGAACACCCCGATCTACCAGCGAGCCCTGGGCAGCGACTTTGCCCGACTACAGCCGGAGCTTCAAGAATACTTTGCTTTGGCACCGGGATCCGGCCACTACGGCGTCGGCGAGGGGGTGTTCGACGTCGTCGGCTGCCGGCAGGCCTGGCTGCGTCCCCTGCTGCGGCTCACCACCGGCGAGCAGGCCTTCTTCCCCGAGTACGGCGAGGGCGTCCGCTTCCGGATCGAGAACCACGCCCACCTGGACCCGTTCGGCAGGTCCAGCCTGACGGCCCGCCGGGAAATCTTCTTCCCGGGCACCACCCGGCTGTTCCAGGACACGACCAGCTTTGATGACGGCGGGCGCGATAACGGCGGGCTCGGGCCCGGGCTCGTGGACTACGTGGGCCGGTACCGGCGGCTCGTCACCGACCTCAATCTCAGCGTCACGCCGGAGGGCCGGCTGCGCGGCGTGTCCGAGGCGTCGCGGCTGTTCGTGGGACCGCTCCGGATTCCGCTGCCGGCGGCCCTCGACGCCAAGGCCTACGCCGAGCAGTGGTGGGAGCCGCAGGACGGCGGCAGGCACCGGATCCAGGTCAAGGTGATCCAGCCCCAGCTCGGGCTGGTGCTGGTCTACGCCGGCCATTTCGACTACCGGCTCGAGCCCTACCCCGGCGGTATTGCGGCGCCGGGCTACCTGCCAGGGCACGCCCGACCGGACGCCTGGGAAAGCAGGGTCTGACCAGGGCCAGCAGGGCACAGCGGAGGCACCGCGGGCACGGTTGGGCCCCGGGCCGCCGGCGGCCGAAGGTGCCGCGCTAGCCGAGGGCGAGCTGGTTGAGCCCGTCCGCCACCTGGGTCAGCCGGGTCAGGACCGCCCCTGCAGCGGCGGGTGAGTGCCGCTCCAAGCCCTCGGACGGCGTGACCCGGAGCGCCCCCAGCGTGGACGCGGGCAGACCCAGCTGCCGCCATGGGCGCCATACGTTTTCCACGACGTCGCGGACCCGTGGCAGTGACGCGGCAGGATCAGCCACGTCCAGCGCGCCGGCCCAGAGCCGCTTGCCGGCCTCCACCGCGCCCGCGAGTTGTTCCCACTGGCGCGAGGTCAGGGCCCGAAGCGGCACAGCGATTCCATCCGCGCCTGCCGCCAGGATCCGCTCGAACGGCGCCTCTACCTCGGAGACGGCCACAACGGTTTCGACGGCGCCCGCGGCCCGGAGCGCGTCGATCACCAATTGCCAGGACTCGGTCACTTCCCGGCCCGGCACCGAACGCAGGGTCCGGTAACCGCTGGCGGTGGGAATGGTGCCGGCCAGCACCGACGCAATTTCAGGTTCGTCGATCTGGACGACGATCCGGGCACCGGGGGCAGCCGCCGCCACCCGCTTGAGGTAGCCTTCCACGCCCGCTGCGAGCGAGTCCGCGATGTCCCGGCGGGCACCGTAGTCGATCAGGGCCCGCTCGCCGTTGTGCAGGTGCAGCCCGGCGGCAAGGCTGAGCGGCCCGCGCAGCTGGATCTTGATATCGTCCGACGGCACTTCCTCGACGCCGATCACGTCCGCCATGATGTTGATGTCGGTGGACAGGGCCGACTTGGCCCGCTGCAGGTCCTTGCCGGGCCGGTCCACGAACCGCCATCCATGCGGCTGGACGTCGACGGCGAGTTCGACGAGCAAAGAGGCGGTCCGGCCCAGGGCATCGGAGCCGACGCCGCGGTCGGGAAGCTCGGCGAGGAACGGCAGGTGCGGGCTGCCCAGTTCACCGCGGATGATGCGGGCGGCCTCGGCCGGGTCCTCGCCCGGCCAGGGGCCAAGGGCGGTCGCGGTCACCTGGCCCGGTGCGGGCGCGTCTGGTGCTGCCATGGCTAGGCGTCTGCGGCGCGGGCGGCGTCCGCGGAGCCGGAGGCCTGGGCGGCCTGGTGGTCCTCGGCGATGGCCTCGTGGTGGCGGATGACCTCGCCGATGATGAAGTTGAGGAATTTCTCCGCGAAGGCCGGGTCCAGGTGGGCTTCGGCGGCGAGGTGCCGCAGCCGGGCGATCTGCGCCGTTTCACGGCCCGGGTCCCCGGCGGGAAGTTGGTGCGCGGCCTTGAGGAAGCCGACCTTCTGGGTGGCTTTGAAGCGTTCGGCGAGGAGGAAGACCAGGGTGGCATCGATGTTGTCGATGCTGGAGCGGATCGACAGCAGCTCCGCCATGACCGCGGGATCCACGGAACCGGCCAGGGAGCTTGCCGCCGGGTCGTAGGAATCGGTTTCGGGAAGAGTGGGGTTCTGCTCGGTCATTGACCCAGTCTAGGGGTTCGGCGGCCAATGACTCCCGCTGTTAAGCACCGTTGCAGGCGCCCGCGGAGACACCAAGGGGCATGCCCACCGTTCGTGGCGAACGGTGGGCATGCCCCTTGGCTGTGGCCCTGCCGGAGCCCTGGCCGGCGCAGGATCGGGCCGCGCCGGATCGGGCAGGTGCCCGGTTCCGGCAGTTAGCTGTGGAGCACGGCCTTGAACGCCTCGCGGCGCCTGGCCTGTTCGTCGGGGTCCGGAACAGGCAAGGAGGCGATGAGTTTCTTCGTGTAGTCGTGCTGCGGGTTGCCCATCACCTGGTTGCCGAGGCCCTGCTCCACCATCTTGCCCTTGTAGAGCACGCCGACCCAGTGGGCGAGCATGTCCACCACGGCGAGGTCGTGGCTGATGAACAGGCACGCGAAGCCGAACTCCTGCTGGATCTCCTTGAACAGCTCCAGCACGACGGCCTGCACGGACACGTCCAGAGCCGAGGTCGGCTCGTCGGCGATGAGCAGCTTCGGGTTCAGGATGAGCGCCCGCGCCAGGGAGGCGCGCTGGCGCTGCCCGCCGGAGAGTTCGTGCGGGAACCGGTCAGCGTACGACGCCGGCAGCTGCACGGACTCGAGCAGCTCCCCGACCTTCTTGCGTGCCTCGGCCGCGGTCGGGTTGGAGTGGATGATCAGCGGTTCCGCCACGCAATCGCCGATGGTCAGCTGCGGGTTGAACGAGGCCGCCGGGTCCTGGAAAACGAAGCCGATCTCCTTGCGGAGCGGCTTGAAGGTGCGCTCCTTGAAGTTCAGCATCTCGTAGCCCAGCACATTCAGGCTGCCGCCCGTGGTGCGGTTCAGGCCGGCGATCGCCCGTCCGATGGTGGTTTTGCCGGAGCCGGACTCCCCCACGAGGCCGAAGACTTCGCCTTCGGACACGGTGAAGCTGACGCCGTCGACGGCCTTGAACGCCGGGCTGCCGAGCCGCCCCGGATACTCGATGGTCAGGTTCTTTGCCTCGACCAGCACCTTGCCGCCCTGGTGGGCGCGTTCGACCATGCCCTCCGAGGCGGAGTTGCGGCCCAGGTGCGGGACGGCGGCGAGGAGCTTCTTGGTGTAGTCCTCCCTGGGCTCGGCGAACAGCACCCGTGAGGATGCCTCCTCCACGACGTCGCCCTGGTACATGACCACGACGCGGTCGGCGAGGTCGGCGACGACGCCCATGTTGTGCGTAATCAGCACGATGGAGGTCCCGTAGTTGTCGCGCAGATCCCGCAGCAGTTCAAGGATCTCGGCCTGCACGGTGACATCCAGGGCGGTCGTGGGCTCGTCGGCCACAATGAGGCCAGGGTTCAGGGCCAGCGCGGCGGCAATCACGACGCGCTGTTTCTGGCCGCCCGAGAACTGGTGCGGATAGTAGTTGACCCGAGTTTCCGGGTCCGGGATGCCAACTTTGCGGAGGGCGTCAATTGCCCGCGCCTTGGCCTCCTTGGCCGAGACCTTGCTGCGGCCGCCGCTGCCGGCGTGTGCGCGGATGCCCTCGGCAATCTGCCACCCCACGGTGAAGACCGGGTTGAGGGCGGTGGATGGCTCCTGGAACACCATGGCCACGTCGCGGCCCCGGATCTCCCGCAGCTTGGCTTCGCTGACGCTGATGACGTTGTTGCCGTTGATCAGGACGGCGCCTTGGCTGATGGCCGTCTCCGGCAGCAATCCCAGGATGGTCTTGGCCGTCACGGTCTTGCCGGATCCCGACTCGCCAACAATGGCGACGACTTCGCCGGGGTTGACCTGGAGGCTCACGTCCTTGACGGCATACACATCCCCGGCGTCGGTGGCGAAGGTGACTTTGAGCCGGTCGATGTCAAGGACCGGGCCTGCGCCTGCGCCGGGCTTGTCGATGTTGGTGGTCATAGAACTCTCGATTCTGCTTCGAGTGCAGCCTGGGTGCCGGCGGTGGAGTCGGGTCCGCCCTTGCCTGCCACAGCCTTCTTGCGGCCCCGCAGGCGGGGATCGTTGAGGTCGTTGATGCTCTCACCGACGAGGGTCAGCCCAAGCACGGTCAGGACGATCGCCGTACCGGGGTAGACACCGGTCCACCAGATGCCCGAGGAGGCATCTGCAATGGCCTTGTTCAGGTCATATCCCCACTCGGCGGCGGAGGTCGGTTCGATGCCGAACCCCAGGAAGCCGAGGCCCGCCAGGGTCAGGATGGCCTCGGACGCGTTCAGCGTGAAAATCAGCGGCAGCGTGCGGGTTGCGTTCTTGAAGATGTGCCGGCCCATGATGCGGATACTGGAGGCACCCACCACCTTGGCCGATTCGACGTACGGCTCCGCCTTCAGCCGGATGGTCTCGGCACGGATGACCCGGAAGTACTGCGGGACGAACACCACCGAGATGGAGATGGAGCAGGCAACAATGCCTCCCCAGAAACTGGACTGCCCGTGGCTGATGACGATTGACATCACGATGGCCAGGAGCAGTGACGGGAAAGCGTAGATCGCATCGGCGATCACCACGAACACCCGGTCCAGCCAGCCGCCGAAGTAGCCGCTGACGAGGCCGAGGGCTACGCCGAGGAAGATCGACATCGCGACGGCCACGATGATCACCACGGCGGCCGTCTGGGCACCCCAGAGCACCCGGGAATAGACGTCATAGCCACCAACCGTGGTGCCCCAGATGTGGGCCGGGCTGGGGGGCTGCTGTGTCGGGAAGGGACCGGCGGCGTCGCTGAGCTGGGCAAACCCGTAGGGCGCGATCCACGGCGCAAACACGGCGACGAGCAGGAAGACGGCGGCCAGCACCATGCCCGTGACGAGCATGCCGCGTTGCAGCCCGACGCTCGAGCGGAAATGCGAGATCACCGGCAGCCGGTAGATGAGGGGCTGCTTGCGCCCACTTACTTTGGTTGCATTCATGGCTAGTACCTCACTCGCGGGTCGATCAGGGCTGCGACGACGTCCACGATGAAGTTCGTGACGGCAACGATGACCGCCAGCATCACGACGATTCCCTGGACGGCGACGAAGTCGCGGGCGTTCAGGTATTGCACCAGCTGGTAGCCGAGGCCCTTCCACTCGAAGGTGGACTCCGTGAGGACGGCGCCGCCGAGCAGGAGGGCAATCTGGAGCCCCATGACAGTGATGATCGGGATGAGGGCAGGCTTGTAGGCATGCTTGGTCACGAGCCGGTAATTACTGACGCCACGGGACCTGCCGGCCTCCACGTAATCCTTGCCGAGCGTGCCGATGACGTTGGTGCGGACCAGCCGCAGGAAGACCCCTGCCGTCAAAAGCCCCAGGGTGAGTGCGGGGAGGACTGAATGGGCCGCGACATCGCCGAACGCGGCCATGTTGCCGCTGCGCAAGGCATCCAGCCAGTAGATCCCGGTCGGTGCGGCCAGGCTTCCCATGGCCAGCTCGGTCCTGGTGGAGGCCCGTCCTGCGACGGGCAGCCAGCCCAGCCAGACGGAGAAGGCCAGCTTCATCAGCAGGCCGGCGAAGAACACCGGGGTCGCGTAGCAGAGGATGGCGAAGAACCGCAGAAATGCGTCCGGGGCCTTGTCGCGCCGGTAGGCGGCGATCAGGCCGAGCGGGATGCCGACCACCAGCGCCACGATGAGGGCATTGATGGCCAGTTCCAGGGTTGCCGTGCCAAACGTGATGATCATTTCGACCACAGGGCGGCGGTCGGTGATGGTGGTGCCGAAGTTGCCGGTCGCCACCTGGCCAACGTATTCGAGGTACTGCACGAGGATCGGGCGGTCGTAGCCGGCGTCGTGGATGCGCTGCGCGAGCGCCTCCGGCGGAAGCCTGCCGCCCTGGGCTGCAGTGATGGGGTCGCCGATGACCCGCATCAGGAAGAAGACCAAAGTCACCAGAATGAAAATGGTCGGAATGATCAGGAAGAACCGGATCAGGATGTAGGTCCCCAAGCCCCCACCCGAGGATTTTTTCTTGGACGGAAGAAGTCCGTCGGCGTCGTTTAGCGGCGCCTCAGTCAATGTTGTCATTGGTACCTAAGATTGTGCTGTCGCGGCCTTGGGCGGGCCGGCGTGAACTGCAGGATGCGGCAATGACCAGCAAAGGCGGGGCGCCTCGAGGGCGCCCCGCCTCGCAGGCTGGTCAGGACAGCAGGGCTGCAGCCTTACTTGGAAAGAGTTCCCAAACGGAACTTGAAGGAGGCATCGAGGGTGGAATCGACACCCTTGACACCGCTGCCGGAAATGGCAACCTGCGCGCCCTGGAGCAACGGAAGCGTGGAGATGTCCTTGGCGAGGGCATTCTGCGCATCCTTGATCGTGGACTCGCGTTCAGTCTTATCGACGGTGGTGAGCTGCTTGCTGATCAGGTCGTTGACGGTGGGGTTGTTGTAGTGGTTCTTCAGGAAGCCGCCCTCCGGGAAGAACGGGGTCAGGTAGTTGTCGGCGTCACTGAAGTCGGGGAACCAGCCAAACTGGAACAGCGGGTATTCGTCGGCGCGGCTGGCCTTGCTGTAGGTGACCCATTCCGTGGACTGCAGGTTGACCTTGAACAAACCGGACTTCTCCAGCTGGTCCTTGATCATGGCGTACTCATCGCCGGAGGACTTGCCGTAGTGGTCCGGGTTGTACTGAAGGTTCATCGAGACGGGGGTCGTCACACCGGCGTCGGCGAGGACCTTCTTGGCCTTGTCCAGGCTCGGCTTGCCGGCGTCGCCGTAGGCGTCCTTGAACGATTCGTTGGCGCCCAGGAAGCCGTTGGGAACGTTGGAGTACAGCGGCAGGTAGGTGCCCTTGTAGACCTGGTCCGCGATGGACTGGCGGTCAACGAGGTTCGCGATGGCCTGGCGGACGGCGAGCGCCTTGGCCGGATCGGCGTCGGCAGCCTTGGCACCGAACGGCATCGTGTCGAAGTTGAACGTGATGTAGCGGATTTCGCCGCCGGGGCCAACGTTGACCTTGACCTTGGAGTCCTTCTTGAGGTCATCGACGTCGGTGGCGCTCAGGCTGCGGTTCGCGACGTCGATGTTCCCCTGCTGGATGTCCAGCTTCATGTTGGTGGGGTCGGCGTAGTACTTGATCGTGGCGGCGTCGTTGGCCGGCTTGCCGAGGACCCCCTGGTAGTCCGGGAATGCCTTGAAGCTGACCAGCTCGTTCTTCTTGTACGTGTCGATCACGTACTGGCCGTAGAACGCCTTGGCCTTGACGATCGAGTCGTCGTCAAGCAGTTTGTCGGCCGGGAAGACTTCATCGTCCACGATCGGCGCGGCGGGGCTGCTGAGGATCTGGGCGAAGGTCTGGTCGTTCGCCTGTTTCAGCTTGAAGACCACGGTGTTGGCATCTGGGGCGGTGATGCTTTCGATGTTGGTCAGCAGGCTTGCGGGACCGGCAGGATCGTTGATCTTGGTCTGCCGGTCGAAGGAGAACTTGACGTCCTTGGAGTCGAGCGTGTGGCCGTTGGCCCACTTGAGGCCCGGCTTGAGCTTGACCGTGTACTCGTTCGGCGAGGTGAAGGACGCGGACTCGGCCAGGTCCGGCACGGGATCTGCGCTGCCGGGCTTCGAGTTGAGGAGGAAGGAGTAGATCTGGTTCATCACCATGAACGAACCGTTGTCATACGCGCCCGCCGGATCCAAGGCAGTGACCTTGTCCGTGGTGCCATAGGCGATCGGACCGCTAGCTGCGGCTGATGACCCGCCAGCGCCCCCGGTCGGCCCTGTGCAGGCCGTCAGTGCAAAGGCGGAAACCCCGGCCAGCGCGATGACGCTGTGCCAGGCCTTTTTGTTCATTGCCATCTGTGAACTTTCTGTTCGATGCGTTCTAGCGCAGCCCGAAGTGAAACGACTGACTCGTCGGGCGGCACGCTTTGCTGATTCCTAGATTCAACCAGACGATCATTCGGTGAAACGTTGCATTTTGTGAGTTGAGACACAAAATTTACACGATTCGAAGGTTTCTCTCATTTTCTGCAGGATTCCGCCCGGATCTTCGGCAGGGTCCTGCGCATCCGGGCCCCGTGGACGGCCGGGTAGTCTGACGACGACGGAGGGTACAGACGACGAAGGGCCCCGCCAACTGGCGGGACCCTTCGCTGGAGTCGGTGGGGCGGGCAGCTAGAGCGCGGCCCGCTGAAGCGAGCGCGCGGCATCGATCGTGGCCTGGCCGAGCACGCGGCTGCCCTGGTAGAGCACCACCGTCTGGCCGGGGGCCACGCCGCGCAGCGGCTCGGTGAGCGTGACCACAAGCTCGTCGTCCGCCATATGCGCGCGGGCAGGGACGGGGTCGCCGTGGGCGCGGACCTGGGCGTAGCAGTCAAACTCTTCTCCGGTCGCCACCTCGACGATGGGCAGCCCCGCCCAGGAGACCTTGATGCCTCGGATTTCGTCAATGGCGAGCAGGGCCTCCGGGCCCACCACCACCTTGTTCTCCTTGGGCCGGATCTCCAGCACGAACCTCGGCTTGCCGTCCGCGGCCGGGGTGCCGAGCTTCAGCCCGCGGCGCTGGCCCACGGTGAACGCGTTGGCGCCCGGGTGCTCGCCGACCTTCGCGCCGGATTCGTCCACGATGTCCCCCGTGTTCATTTCAATCTTCTCTGCGAGCCAGCCGGCGGTGTCGCCGTCGGGAATGAAACAGATGTCGTGGCTGTCCGGCTTGTTCGCCACGGAGAGGCCGCGGCGCTCCGCCTCCGCGCGGACCTCGGCCTTGGACGGCGTCTCGGCCAGCGGGAACATCGAGTGCTTGAGCTGTTCGTGGGTCAGCACCCCCAGCACATAGCTCTGGTCCTTGGCCCAGTCCGCAGCGCGGTGCAGTTCGGGGTTGCCGTCGGCGTCCGTGATGACCTTCGCGTAGTGGCCGGTGCACACGGCATCGAAGCCCAGGGCGATGGCCTTCTCCAGCAGGGCGGCGAATTTGATCCGCTCGTTGCAGCGCATGCAGGGATTGGGGGTGCGGCCCGCGGCGTACTCATCGATGAAGTCCTGGACGACATCTTCCTTGAACCGTTCGGAAAAGTCCCAGACGTAGTACGGGATCCCGAGGATGTCGCACGCACGCCAGGCGTCGCGGGAGTCCTCGATGGTGCAGCAGCCGCGGCTGCCGGTTCGCAGGGTGCCCGGCATCCGGGACAGCGCGAGGTGGACGCCGACGACGTCGTGCCCCGCCTCGACGGCGCGGGCGGCGGCAACGGCGGAATCGACGCCGCCACTCATGGCTGCAAGAACTCGCATACTGGCTTTCTCTAGGGTTCGGGGGGTCACAGGCTCGGGGGCTGCTGTTCGCAGCTGCGGTACTGCTGGGCTTTTACTGCTGGGCTACTGCCGGGCTTTCACTGCTGGGTTGAACGGCAGTGCTACTGCTGGCCCCCGGAAATAGCACAATGCCTGCCCCGCCATTCTATCGCCACGCCGAATCCTCCCCAAAAGGCCTTGACGGGACCGCCTCCCCCTTCTAGCGTCAGGACAAGCGGTTTTAGAAAACGGAAGCGCGCCGACGCGGGAATCGAGCGGACATGGCTGTCGGGAACATCGTGATCGTGGGCGGCGGGCTGGCCGGCGCCACCGCCGCCAAAACATTGCGGGCGGAGGGCTTCAGCGGTCCGGTGGTGCTGGTGGCCGCCGAGTCCCACCAGCCGTACCTGCGCCCGCCGCTGTCCAAGGAGTACCTGCTGGGCAAGGCCGGCGACGACGCCCTGCCTGTGGTGCCCGAGGACTGGTACGACGCGAACGACGTCGACCTCCGGCTCGGCGTCCAGGTCACGGCGGTGGACCCGGCTGCCCGGGCTGTGGTTCTGGATGACGGGCGGCGGCTGGAGTACGGCTCGCTCCTGCTTGCCACGGGAGCGCGGCCCAGGACCATCCCGCTGCCCGGCAGCGGTCTCGAGGGCGTCAGCACGTTCCGGACGGTCGAGGACAGCCGGCGCCTGCACGCCCGCCTTGCCGGCGGCGGTTTGCACGTGGTCATGGTCGGGTCCGGCTGGATCGGGATGGAACTGGCCGCTGCCGCCAGCACCTTTGGAAACACCGTCACCCTGATGGGGCTGGAGGACGTGCCGCTGGGCGCGGCGATTGGCCCGGACCTGGGCGGTTTCTTCCGCCGGCTGCACGAAGCCCACGGGGTACGGTTCAGGCTTCCGGCGTCCGCTGCCGAGATTCAGGGGTGGTTTGGTCGGGCGACGGCAGTGGTCACCGACTCGGGCGAAGTCCTGCCCGCCGACCTCGTGGTCATCGCCGTCGGCGTTGTGCCGGAGGTCGGGTTGGCCGAGGCGGCCGGGCTCGGGATCCGCAACGGCATCCTCACCGACGCGTCGCTGCGGACCTCGGCGCCCGGGATCTTCGCCGCAGGCGACGTCGCCAACGCCCTGCACCCGTTCACCGGGGAACACCACCGCAGCGAGCACTGGTCCAATGCCCTGAATGGCGGCAAGGTGGCAGCCAAGGCGATGCTCGGCCTCGACGCCACGCTGGAGACCATCCCGTACTTCTACACGGACCAGTACGACGTCAGCATGGAGTACTCGGGCTTCCCGACGCTCGTTGCCGGCCCGCCGGTCATCCGCGGCTCGCTTGCGGACAAGGAGTTCATTGCCTTCTGGCAGCGCGAAGGCCAGGTGATCGCCGGAATGAATGTCAACTGGCCCCGCGCCGCCAAGCCGCAGAAGGCGATCAAGGCGCTCATCAACGCCCGCACCGCCGTGAGCCCGGACCTGCTTGCCGACTCCTCGGTACCCCTGGATCAGCTCCTGGATTAGCTCCTGCCGGAAGCCTGACGGGCGGCCTCGCGCGCGACCGTTCCGGCGGTCTGGATGCTGGACTCATGCCCGGCCATGCCGGCCTGGCGGCCCCGCGCGTAGGCGCCCGGCAACGCCGCGAGCAGGGCATCGACGTCGGCGTCGGTTGAGGAATGCCCGAGCGTAAATCGCTGCGCCCCCCTCGCCGTGTCCTCGTCCAGGCCCATCGCCAGCAGCACATGGGAGGGCCTCGGAACACCGGCGGTGCAGGCGGAGCCCGTGGAGGATTCGACGCCGGCGAGGTCCAGCAGGAACAGCAGCGAGTCCCCTTCGCAGCCGGGGAACGTGAAATGCGCATTGCCCGGCAACCGCCCGGGGCCCGGGGCGCCCCGCAGGACGGCTTCGGGGACGGCCGCACGGACCCCCTCAATCAGCCGGTCCCGAAGGGCCGCGATCCTGGCGGCTTCCTCGGGGAGTTTCGCGGCAACGGCCTCGGCGGCCGCGGCAAACGCGGCGATCGAGGCGGTGTCCAGCGTCCCGGAGCGGACGTCGCGTTCCTGCCCGCCGCCGTGCTGGACCGGGGTCAGCTTCACCGCCCGGCCCAGGATCAGCGCGCCCACGCCGACCGGTCCGCCGATCTTGTGCCCGGAGACGGACATGGCGTCCAGGCCCGTCCCGCGGAAGTCAACGGGCAGGGAGCCGAAGGCCTGGACGGCGTCGGAGTGGACGGGTACGCCGGCGGCGTGTGCCAGTTCCACAACCCGGGCGACGGGCTGGATGGTGCCGACCTCGTTGTTGGCCCACATGACGCTCACCAGTGCGATCGAGCCCGGATCCCGGGACAGCTCGGCTTCGAGCACGGCCAGGTCCACGACGCCCGCGTCATCCACGGGGAGCCAGCACACGTCGGCGCCTTCATGCCGTTCGAGCCATTCGACGGTGTCCAGCACCGCGTGGTGTTCGACGGCGGAACAGAGGATGCGGGTCCGCGCCGGGTTCTCGGCCCGGCGGGCCCAGTACAGGCCCTTGACCGCCAGGTTGTCCGCCTCGGTCCCGCCGGAGGTGAAGATGACCTCCGAGGGATGGGCGCCGGCGGCCGCCGCGAGTACTTCCCGCGCGTCCTCCACGGAGCGCCGGGCACGGCGGCCCGATCCATGCAGCGAGGACGGGTTGCCGGTCCGGGCCAGTTCGCGCGTCAGCGCGGCCAGCGCTTCCGGGGCGAGGGTGGTGGTGGCGGCGTGATCGAGGTAGACAGGCACAGCCCAATTCTACCTGCGCGCGCCCGGGCTGCCGCGGTGCCAGGGCGAAGGCACAGTCTCAGGGCAGAGGCACAGTGTCAGGGCGAAGGCACCGGCCTGAGGCACAGTGAAGGGCACAGTGAAGCACCCGGGGCTGGTGTACATTCAAGCGGTGAAAGCGCCACTCTGCCTTGTGCTGGCCACCTTGTTCTGGTCCGGTAATTTCGTCGTCGGACAGGCCGCCAGAGCCTCAATGACACCGCTGGACCTGACCTTCTGGCGCTGGAGCCTGGCCGCCGTGCCGCTGCTGATCCTGGCCCACCTCATTGAACGGCCCGACTGGGGCGCGGTGCTGCGCCGCTGGCCCGTGCTTCTGCTGCTGAGTGTCCTGGGCATGAGCGGCTACACACTGCTGCTCTACGGCGCGCTCGGATTCACGTCCGCGATGAACGCCTCGCTGGTGACAGCCGCAAACCCGGCCCTCATTGTGGTCATGGCGATCGTCCTGCTCGGTGAGAAGACCACACGGCTGGGCTGGCTCGGCATCTGCCTTGGCCTGCTGGGTGTGCTGCTGGTCCTGACCCAGGGCGAGCTGGCCCGCGTGGTCAGCCTCGCCATCAACACCGGTGAGCTCATGATGATTGGCGCGATCATCGTCTGGGGCTTCTACACCATCGTTGCCCGCCGGCTGGATGTGCCGCCCATCGCGGCCACAGCGGTGCAGGTGGTGATCGCAACCGTGACGCTGGCGCCGTTTGCTCTCGCCATGAACGTGCGGTTTCCCGATACCGCGGCCGAAGGCTGGTCGATGGCGTATATCGCCCTGTTCCCGTCCCTTGGTTCCTATCTCCTCTGGAACCTGGCGCTGAAAACCACCCCGTCCGGGACCGCCGGAAACTACCTCAACCTGATGGTGGTCTTCACCGCGATCATCACCGTGCTGTTCGGGACCCCGCTCACCCTCGTGCAGATCGCAGGCGGCCTCCTGGTGATCGCCGGCGTGCTGCTGACCGGAATCAAGGGCCAGGCCCGCAACGCCGGCCACCCCAGCGGCAGGGCCCAAGCCGGGCCGCCCGCCGCCGCTTCAGGCAGGCAGGCTCACGCAGGCAGTCCGGTCACGATGGACGAATACGGGCACAGCACTGCCCGGGCCGCGCGCCGCCCTGCTCCCTGAGATCTTCGATGGCGAGCGCTTCGATCCGGCCCGGTTCGACCCCCAGGGCCATTGAGGCCCCGCCGAGAAAGGCTCCGTTCATGGCACACACCACGCCTGCGTGCCCGGCGGCGAGGCGATGGAACGGGCAGTTCAGCAGCACCAGTCCCCCGCCGCCGTCGTCCGCCGGGCAATAGCCCTGCCCCGCCAGGAAGTCCTCGAACGGGCCGGTGCCATCGGGGCTGCCGGCGGAGTCCGCAGGCCGCGCCCCGGTGGCCCCCGCCGGCTCGCGGCCGGCTGCGCGGGCTGCCGACTCACCCGCCGACTGCCCCCTCGCGCGGGCAGCCCGAAGCAGGGCCTCCCGCGGCGAACCGCCGCCGCTGGTTGCGTCCTCGATCGCGGACACCAGCAGCTCGGCGGCGAGATCATAGTGGCGATCGGGCACCGAGGCCGCGACCTCATCCACGGCGGCCCGGTACAGCTTGGCGGGCCGGCCGGACCCCGGGCCCTCCCGCCCTCCGAGCTTACGGAACTCCACAGCCAGCAGCCCGTCTTTCACGAGCCGGTCCAGATGGAACGAGGCAGTGCTCCGCGCCAGGCCCACGGCCTGCGCGGCATCGTCCCGGCCAACGGCATCTGCCGCTGAGGCGACGAAGTCAAACAGCCTCCTGCGGCTCTCGTCTCCCAGCGACGCGACCGCCGCCAGCCTGTGGTTCCACGGAAGCTTGGTCATGACACAAGAATATCTCTAAAAACAACAATCATTGCTTAATCGCTGCGGGGGCCTCTAAAATCGAGATATCTATTTTTAGAAGGAGCAATGCCATGAAAGTTTCCCCAGCCCTCGCCAATCCCGCACAGCAGCTCACGGCGGACCGTCAGGCCTTCCTGCTGCTACGGACCGTCTTTACGGTTGCGCCGATCCTGTTCGGCCTGGACAAGTTCACGAACCTCTTGACCGACTGGACGATGTACCTGTCCCCCGTGGTGACCCAGGTGGTCCCGCTGCCGGCCCAGACGATCATGTACATCGTTGGCGTGGTGGAAATCGTCGCCGGCGTGGCGGTGGCGCTGCGCCCGCGCTTCGGATCGGTGCTCGTGGCCGCCTGGCTGCTGGGCATCATCATCAACCTGATCGTCCTCGGCGGCTTCTACGATGTCGCTCTGCGTGACTTCGGGCTGCTCGTGGGTGCCCTGGCGCTGAACAGGCTGTCCCCGCGCAAGGCCGTGCCGGCCGCGACGCCAGGCAGCTAGGCCAGACGGCGGGTCCCGGCAACTGGTCCCGGCAGCTGGGCGAAGACGCCGGGCCACGCCACTACGCCAGGACGCAGACGGCCCGCGGAACGACCTCAATGGTCATCGGGAGCGCCCCGATCCGCTCGCCGTCGGCGTAAGCCACGATATTGCCGGCAGACAGTTCCACGGTGCGGACCCGGCGAAGCTGCACGGCGGGGTGGCCCACGTGCTTGCCGGCAAAGACCTTGGGAAACACGGCCAGCAGCCGGGTCCGGGACAGCCGGTTGACAATGAAGAGGTCCAGGTAGCCGTCATCAAGGGCGGCTCCCGGGACGATCCTCATCCCGCCGCCGATCGACTGGCCGTTGGCGACGGAAATCAGCATGGCGCCCTGCTGCCACTTCTCGCCGTCGGCAGTCACCGTGTAATCGATGGCCCGGAACGACGCCAGTTCCCGCAGCATGGCGAGCTGGTAGCGGATCTTGCCGCGCGGCCAGCGCCAGTCATTGGCCCGCTCATTGACTGCGGCATCGAACCCGGCCGAGACCACGCCCGCAAACAAGCGGGAGGATCCTCCGGCGGTGATCCTGCCGGCGTCAATCATCCGGCCGCCGCCGGCCAAAGACTCCAGGGCCCGTTCACAGGCCGCCGGGAGGTCGTGCAGCGGCAGGCCCAGCGAACGGGCCGTGTCGTTGCCCGTCCCGGCGGGAATGATGCCCAGTGGAACCCGCCGGCGGGCACCGGCACCTGCTCCGGCACCTTCACCTGCTATCGCGTTAAGCCCGAGGTGGACCATGCCGTCGCCGCCCACCACCACGAGGGCATCCACGCCCGACTCCAGCGCAGCCTCAACTGCCTGCGCGAGCCCGGCATAACTGTCCGCGCACAGCAGCAGGACCTCCGCCCCGGCTGCACGGAAGTAAGCCGCCGCGTCCTTGCCGGCGTGCCGCGCCCGGCCAAAGGATGCGCGCGGGTTGACGGCGACGGCGATCAGCATGCGCTGAATTATGCCAGCCGCCGGGAACCATCCCTGTGCACGCAGTCGTTATTCCTCCAGCCGGTTAAACTGGGCACGCCGGACGCCCACGAACGGTCCGGCATTCCCACCGCCGGCACCATCAACGAAAAGGATCTCTGTTTGACGCAGGGCAGCAGCTCGCATTACCAGGTCCTCGGGATCCCCGTGACGGCGACGGAGAAGGACATCAAAGTCGCGTACCGCAAGGCCGCCCGGACCGCCCACCCGGACCATGGCGGCGACCCTGCAGCGTTTCGGCGCGTCACGCTCGCGTACGAGACCCTCATCGACACCAAGCGCCGCGCGGACTACGACCGCTCCTACGGCAGCGCATCCGGCGGCGCGTATTCGTCTCCCGCCGGCGATGAGGGCGCCCACTTCGACGCGCCCGCCGCGGGCAGCCGGGCCTCCGCCAACGTGCGCCGGCCGAACACGCCGCGGAATACGGCCGCAGATCCACCCGTCTACGTTCCCCCGTTCGAGCAGTTTGACGGCGGGTCGGCAGTGCCGCTGATTCCCGCCAGCGTGGCCCGGCAGCAGGTCCACGGCATGCCCCGCAAGCGCGGCATCTTCGGCGCCGAAGCCCGGATCCAACGCGAGATGCGCACCGTGCAGCTCATCAGCAGGCAGATCCTGACCACCATCCCGGCGGCGCGCCTTGTCAACGGGCTGCAGTCCCCGGCGGACAACAGCCACATCGACCACGCGGTCCTTGCCGGGTACCGTCTCGCGATCGTCGGATCCATGCTGCTGCCGCCGGGTGCCTACGCATGGAACGGCAGCACGTTGACCCACGGCGGACGCTCCGTCGCCCCGCCCCAGCTGGGCCACATCGTGCGCCGGATGCAGGACATATTTCCCGAGCTCAATGTCACCGGCTGGATTGTCGTCCACAGCACGGACGGCAATCTGCATCAACCGGTCATCGACCGGCACCGCCGCGCCCCCGGCGGCCAGGGAAGCGTGTACGGGGAAGGCTCGGGCCTTGTCGAGGTGGTCAACGCCGCGGGCCTGGCCCGCGGCCTGAAGTTGTTCCTCGGCTCGGGACCGGCGCCCAACACCGTCAACGTTCCCGTGCTGGCCCGCCTGCTGCGCGGAATGCACTAGATTCCGCCCGGGCGCTCCCCTGCGCCCCGGCGGAGGGAAGGCCCGAGGCGCGTTCGACGCCGGCGGCTCGCTAGGATGGGACGGTGTTCCGCATCCTCTTCCACACCCCAGAAATCCCCGGCAATACGGGAAACGCCATCAGGCTGGCTGCCATTACGGGGGCCGAACTGCATCTGGTGGAGCCCCTGGGCTTTGACTTTTCCGACGCCAAACTCCGGCGGGCGGGCCTTGATTACCACGACCTCGCCGTCGTGACCGTCCACCCGGACATCGACGCGGCGTGGGCCGCTCTCGAGCCGGAACGGGTATTTGCCTTCACCTCCGACGGCGAGACCACGTACACAGACATCCGCTACCGTGCCGGCGACGTCCTCCTGTTTGGTCCTGAATCCGTAGGCCTGCCCGAGGAAGTCAAACACAGTCCCCGGGTGACGTCCCGGGTGCGCCTGCCGATGCTCCCAGCCCTCCGGTCGCTGAACCTGGCCAACGCGGCATCCATCGCCGTCTACGAGGCGTGGCGCCAGAACGGGTTTGCAGGGGCCAAGTTGTAGCGGTCCGCCGCGAAGGCGCGCCAGGACGTGCGGCGGCCCCCGGGCGGCCCGCGGGAAAGAATTCCCGCGCAGCACGCCCATCCAGATGCCGGGGCGCACCGAATCACTTCTGAAGGTGGACACCAATCCGCCCACTCACATTGTGTCTACCGGGCATTGTGCGGAGAAACGGAAGGGAGCGAGGAGCGGCAGGTGAGAACAGTACATCTGGACAGATCCTCTGCCCGCGTGGCAGGGGCCGGCCCCTCGCCGCATGCCGCACCGATTGGCCCGCGTTGGGCTGCAAGCGCCCTATGCTTGGGAGTGATGGAAACTCCGAATGCCCCGAACCCCGAGGCCGCCGCACCGGCGGACACCTCAGCCGACATCAACGGCCGGCTCAGCAGCCTGCTGGCACTGATTGCCCAGGGCGACCAGACGGCGTTCGCGGAATTTTACAGCCTCACCTCCAGGCGCGTCTTCGGCATGGCACGCCGGGTCCTGATCGATACCGAACTCAGTGAGGACACCACCCAGGAAGTCTTCCTGCAGGTCTGGCAGAACGCCGCCAAATTCAATCCCGCCGCCGGCAGTCCGCTCGCCTGGCTCATGACGATCTCGCACCGACGCGCCGTTGACAAGGTCCGGTCCTCGCAGTCCGCCACCGACCGCGAAGCCAGATACGGTGCCAGCAGCCAGGAGATCGACCACGATTCCGTCTCGGACGAAGTCGGCAGCCGGCTCGAGGCCGAGGCCGTGGTCCGGTGCATGGAGACGCTGACCGATACGCAGCAGGAGTCCGTCCGGCTGGCGTACTACGGCGGCCTCACCTACCGGGAAGTGGCCGAGCGGCTGAATGCCGCGGTACCTACCATCAAGTCCCGCATCCGCGATGGACTCATCCGACTGAAGACCTGCTTGGGGGTGAGCTGAATTGACCGATATGAACGCACATGAGAACAACAACCGCCTCCCCGGCGGCTTCACCGCCGAGATCGCCACCGACCTGTCGTCCGGCCGCGTGGTGGACCTTGCCGAGGTCTATGCCCTCAACGCCGTGGACGACGCCGAACGCGCCGCAATCGAGCAGTTCCTCGCCTCCGCACCGGCAGCAGACAGGGCTGCCTTCAACGAGCGGGTCCGGCAGGCCCGGGAGACCCTGGCCACCAGCTTCACCGCAGAGGAAGAGCCTCCGCCCGGGCTGCTGGACCGGATCATGTCATCCTTGCCTGCGCAGACAGCAGAGCAGGCCGCAGCGCAGTCCCCCGCCGCAGTGCCGCTTCCCGGCACGGGTCCGCAAGCGACGCCGGTGCTGCCGCATCCGGTACGTGACGGCTCCGCGCTGCCCGCCACCGACGAACTCGGTGCGGCCCGCCAGCGCAGGGAAGAGCGCCGCCGCCCGCAGGGCATGCGGAACTGGCTTATCGGCGTCGCCGCAGCAGCCGTGATCGCCCTGGGCGGTGTGGGCGTCGGAGCCTACGTGGCCAACCAGAACGATCCCCTAAATCAGGTGATGCAGGCCAGCGACGTCCGCCAGGCTACTGTCGACGTCAACGGCGGCGGCACCGCCACCGTGTCGATTTCCCCGTCCAAGGATGCCGCCGTCGTCAAAATGAACGGCGTCCCGGCCCCGCCCGTGGGCAAGGTCTACCAGATGTGGCTGATCCCCAAGGACGGCTCGGCCCCGGTCTCGCAGGGCCTCATGGACGCTGAAGCCCTGTCCAAGCCCGCGGTGGTCAAGGGCATCGGTTCCGCGGCCGCGCTGGGCATCACCGTGGAGCCCGAAGGCGGATCCGCGTCGCCTACCCTGCCGACCGTCGCCGCCGCACCGCTGGACGCCTAGCCACCCGCAGGAGACAGCAAGCCACCCGCACACACAAAGCCGCCCGGGCCTTGACTCCTTCCGTAGAAGGACTCAAGGCCCGGGCGGCTTTGTGTTGTGGCCGGCGGACGTCCCGGCAAGCCGGCTTCCCGCCCGGCTAAATGACCAGCGAGAGCAGCATGACCAGGCCGAAGCTCACCACGGAGATCAGGGTTTCCATGACGGACCAGGTCTTGAAGGTCTGGCCCACAGTGAGTCCGAACAGCTCCTTGACGAGCCAGAACCCGGCGTCGTTCACGTGCGAGAAGAACAGCGAGCCCGCGCCGATCGCGAGGGCCAGGAGGGCGGCGTGCGTCGGCGACAGCGAGCTGGCCAGCGGTGCCACGATGCCGGCGGCCGTCACGGTGGCGACGGTGGCTGAGCCTGTCGCCAGGCGCAGGGCAACGGCCACGATGAAGCCGAGCACAAGCACGGACATGTTGGTCCCCTCGGCCCAGGCCTTCACCGAGTCACCCACACCGGCACCAATCAGCGTCTGCTTGAAGCCGCCGCCTGCGCCGACAATCAGGATGATCCCCGCGATCGGGCCCAGGCTGGCAGCGATCTTGCTCGTAATCTTGGCGCCGTTGAGGCCCACGGCGTAGCCGAAGGTCACCATGGCCAGCAGGACGGCCAGGGTCATCGCCACCAGCGGCTGCCCGACGAAGTCGAAGAACATCCGGATCGCGGGGGCCGTCTTGGGGTCCGGCCAGATGATGTCCACAACGGCCCTGAGCAGCATGAGGACCACCGGGAAGATGATGGTCAACAGCGTGACGGTGAAGTTCGGCGGGCGCTTGACGCCCTCCATGTCCGCGCCGTGCACGGTATCGACGCCGCCGGCGACGGCGGGGGCACCCACCGGGACCCACCGGGCCGCCAGGCGGGAGAAGAGCGGGCCGCAGATAATCACCGTGGGGACGGCGATGAGGATGCCGAGGGCCAGTGTGGTGCCCAGTTCAGCCTTGACGGCGCTGATCGCGATCAGCGGTCCCGGGTGCGGCGGCACCAGCCCGTGCAGCACGGACAGGCCGGCCAGCGCCGGGATGGCGATGCGCATCAGGGGCATCTTGGAGCGCTGCGTGACCAGGACGATCACCGGCAGCAGCAGGACGAGACCGATCTCGAAGAACATCGGCAGGCCGATGATCACGGCTACGAGCGTGATGGACCAGACCAGCTTGTTTCCGGTGGCCTTTGCCAGGAGGGTGTCGACCACCCGGTTCGCGCCGCCGGAGTCCGCGAGCAGCTTGCCCAGCATCGCGCCGAGGGCGACCAACAGACCGACTTCCTTCAGGACGCCGCCCACGCCGTCCTCGAAGTTGATGATCACCTTGGCCGGTTCCACACCGGCAGCGAGGCCGACGAATCCTGACCCCAGAATCAGGGCCAGGAAGGGGTGGAACTTGAATTTGGCGATCAGGACCACGAGCAGGGCGATGCCCAGACCCGCGATGACCAGTAGTTGGGTATTGACGCCGGTCCCGGCCTCAACGGCAGCCGGAAGCTGCATTGCTATCAGTGATTTCACAAAAAATTCCTTGGTCGCGGCGAAACGCGGGAAGGCTCAGGGCCTGGCGTCGGCGGCGTCGAGATTAAGTCGGGTGATGATTTCCTGTGCTTCTTCCGCCGGCGTTGCGGAGACGGACAGGGAGATGAAGTTTTCGTCTGCCGTGGGGGCTTCGAGCGCGTCGAACTGGGACTCCAGCAGGGCCGGGGGCATGAAGTGCCCGTGGCGGGAGGCCAGCCGGTCGGAGATCTTGTCCCGTGATCCCTCGAGGAACACGAAAACCACCCCTTCGCCGCGCAGAACGTCCCGGTAGCGCTTCTTCAGCGCCGAACAGGTCACGACGCCGGGATTCCCGGCGCCGGTGTGGGCCCGGATCCAGTCCGCAATGCTTTCGAGCCAGGGCCACCGGTCCTCGTCGGTCAGCGGCTGCCCTGCGTGCATCTTTGCCACGTTTGATTCGGGGTGCAGGTCGTCGCCCTCGGCCAGGTCCCAGCCCAGCCTGCCGGCCAGAAGTCCCGCGACAGTTGATTTGCCGGATCCGGAGACGCCCATGATCACAAGAACGGGGTGTTGCGCAGTCTTCGCCATCAAAGTCTGCCTTCCATCAATAAATATGATTTAAACAGAGGCCAGCATATGGCAGAGGTTGTGCTGCAGCAACACTAGAAACCGGCGATGGTTCCCTGGCCGTTGACTGTTACGACATGGAAGGCCTCGGCGCTGCGCCCGGCGGGAAGTCCGGCCCGGGCCCCGGTGCCGAGCATGAGGGCGCGGACCGTGCGCTCCATGGCGTCGACGTCGGGGTGCTGGCTGACGTGGATGTGGATGGCGGCCAGCTTGCTCTCCACATGCCCGGTGACGTCCACGAAGTGGTTTTCGCGCTCTTCCGGCCCGGCGAAGAGCCACAGCCAGGGCAATTTGTAGGCCTCCAGCCCGGACTCGGCCAGTTCCGGGTATGCGAACGGGTTTTCCAGCGCGGGGTACACGGCGCGGGTCACCGCCTCCCCCACGGCGAGATGATCCGGATGGCTCTTCTGGATCCGGTTCCAGTTGCGTTCCGGATGCATGGAGAGCACGACGTCGGGCCGGAGCTGCCGGATCAGGCGCACCACCTCGCGCATCACCTCATGCGAGGGTTCGAGGTAGCCGTCACGCTGGTGCAGGTAATGGATGTCTGTGACGCCGACCAGGGCGGCGGCGCGCTGCTGCTCCGCAACGCGCAGCCGCACAATTTCCTCGCGCTGCTCCGGATCAAAGCCGCCGGCGTCGCCGTCGGTCATGATGCAGTAGCTGACCTGGACTCCGGCGGCGGTCCAGGCTGCAACCGTGCCGGCTGCGCCGAAATCGATGTCGTCCGGGTGGGCCGTGAAACAAAGCACCCGCTCAATCCGGGTGGTCTCCGGGTCGAACGGGCTTTGTGCCGGGACGGCGGTGGTGCTCATGCGGTCAGCCTCTGCGCTTCTTGATTTCGGCGGTGGCCTGCGGCAGGACCTGGAAGAGGTCGCCCACAATGCCGAAGTCCGCGATCTCGAAAACCGGCGATTCGGCGTCCTTGTTCACGGCCACGATCACCTTCGCGGTCTGCATGCCTGCCTTCTGCTGGATGGCTCCGGAAATGCCCGCGGAGATGTAGAGCTGCGGTGCGACGGTCTTGCCGGTCTGGCCGATCTGCGCGTCGTGGCCGATCCAGCCGGCGTCCGTGGCAGCCCGCGAGGCTCCGATGGCTGCGCCGAGGGCGTCGGCGAGTTCCTCCAGCGGACCAAAGTTGCCGTCCACGCCACGGCCGCCGGCCACGACGATCCGTGCCTCGGACAGATCGGGGCGTCCGCTGGCAGGCTTGTCGGTGCGCGCCGTAACCCGCGCGGCAGCCGCAGTCACGTCAGGAACCTGGACAGTGATGCTCTCCGGCGCCGTGCCGGTGACCGCGGGCTCGGGCGTGATGCTGTTGGGCTTCACGGTCAGCACGGAAACGGGTGTCACCGCCTTCGCGGCGCTGGTGTAGGACCCGGCCAGGACCGACTTGTGCGCCGTTCCGTCGGGATCCACGGCTACGACGTCGGTGATGACGCCGGCGCCGAGCCTGATGCCGAGCCGGGCGGCGATTTCCTTGCCCTCGGCCGAGTTCTCGGCCAGGACCACGCCCGCACCGGCGGCGGCGGCGGCCGCGGCCAGGAATGCCGCCTTGGGTCCGACGAGGTAGTCGTCGAGGTCCGTGGCGGACGGGCGGTACAGTGCCTGGGCGCCGTACGCGGCCAGGGTCGAGGCGGCGTCGTCGTGCAGTTCGCCGTTGACGGCGGCGACGGTCTCGCCCAGGGACCGGGCGATGGTGAGCAGTTCCAGGCTCGACTTCTTCAGCGCCGCACCGGGGTTGTCGATGAAAACGAGTACTTTTGCCATGTTCGGATAATCCCCTTTAGAGCAGCTTCTGGGCGGCCAGGAACTCGACCAGCTGAATGCCGGCGTCGCCTTCGTCGGTAATGATGGTGCCGGCCGTCCGCGGTGGGCGGGCCTCTGCGGTCTCGACTGCGGTCCAGGAACCGGTCTGGCCCACCTGGGCGGCGTCCACGCCGATGTCGGCAAGGCTCAAGGTGGTGATGGTTTTCTTCTTCGCCGCCATGATGCCCTTGAAGTTCGGGTACCGCGGATCATTGATCTGGTCGGTGACGGAAACGACGGCCGGGAGTGTGGCCTCGATGGTGTCCGCGTGGGTGTCGCCGTCGCGGCGGGCGGTGACCTTGCCGGCGTCGAGCTCGAGGGACGCGGCGAAGGTGACCTGCGGGAGGCCCAGCCGCTCAGCGAGCTGTGCCGGGACCAGCGAGGTCTCGCCGTCCGTGGAGGCCATTCCGGTGAGGATGAGGTCCGCGGGGACATCCGCGCCCAGGTGGCGGATCGCGGCGGCCAGCGCCAGCGACGTGGCCGCGGCATCCGAGCCGGCCAGGGCCTCATCGCTGAGGTGCACGCCTTCCGTGGCGCCGATCTGGAGGGACTTCTTCACCGCATTGACTGCCCCGGCCGGGCCCATGCTCAGCGCAATGACCTTATTGCCGGCCGCTTCTCCGCCGCGGGCCTCGGTCAGCTGCAGCGCAGCTTCCAGGGCGTATTCATCCAGTTCGGACAGGATGCTTTCGGAGCGGTCCACCGTGTTGGCCTCACCTGTGAGGTGGCGGTCGAACTGCGTATCCGGGACGTGCTTGACCAGCACAATGATTTTCAGAGTTTCTTCCACTGTGTCTACAGCAGCCTTCCATGCGGGTGGACAGCCGCCCCTGACGGGGTCATGGCCACGGAATGCCCGGCAGCCGGGCTGTTCCTAGCTAACCATATAGCCGCCGGGCAGCGCGGCCAGGGTTAAGGTCTGTGTCAGTGAACTGGCCCGGGACGGCAAAGGCCGGGCCGCACCTTTTCGGTGCCGCCCGGCCTGTTTGCTGCTGCCTTGATTTACAGCTGCGCTGTTTGCTTTCGCCCAGCTCTACTGCTCGGCTGCGGCGCCGAGCGTCACGTCGACGTCCTTGAGCTGGCCGCCGCGCAGCACCGTCACCTTGACCGTGGCCCCGGCGGCCTGTTCCCGCACCGCCGCGGTGAGCTGGTTGGGATCGCTGATGGTCAGGTTCTGGAACTTCGTCACGACGTCGCCGACCTTGATGCCGGCCTTGTCTGCGGCCGAGCCGGACTCGACGGTCGCGACCTCCGCGCCCACCGAGAACCCGGAGGAGGACGAGCCTGCGGCCTTGGGCTTCACGCTGACCCCGAACTGCCCGTGGGTGGCTTTGCCGGCGCTGATGATCTCCTGGGCCACGCGCTTGGCGTTGTTGATGGGGATGCTGAAGCCCACGCCGATGTTGCCGCTGCTGCTTCCGCTGGCCGCGTCGCCGCCGGCGGAGGCGATCGCGACGTTGACGCCAATGATTTCGCCCTTGGTGTTCACCAGCGCGCCGCCGGAGTTACCCGGGTTGATGGCCGCGTCCGTCTGGATGACGTTGATCGAGATGGATCCCTGATCCGCGGTGCTCGGAGTCTCGCCGCCGCCGGGGGGCGCGAACTGGAAGCCCTGGTCACCGCCCTGGGAGTTGTCCGCACCGCCCTTCGGCGCAGCCGAGGATGCCACGCTGATGGTCCGGTTCAGGGTTGAGACGATGCCGTCCGTGACTGTGCCGGTAAGTCCCAGCGGCGATCCAATGGCGACGGCGGTGTCACCGACGTTCAGCTTGCCCGAGTCACCGAGAGTTGCCGGGACCAGTCCCGAGGGGTTGTCGATCTTGATCACGGCGAGGTCGGAAAGCGGGTCGGTACCGACGATCTTCGCGGAGTAGACCTTGCCGTCGCTCGTCCGGACCTCCATGGTGGCGTTCGCGGCCTTGCCGTCGAGCGTCACCACGTGGGTGTTGGTCAGCACATGGCCCTGGGTGTCGAGGATGATCCCGCTGCCGGTGCCGCCGTCGCTGCCGCTGGTCGCTTTGATGGTCACCACACTGGGGGAAGCCTTGAGCGCGGCGGCGCTGATGGCGTTGACGTCTTCCCTGTTGTTGACGATCACCGGACCGGCCTGGCTCGTGTTGCTCGCGGCGGACGGGGAAAGGCGATCGCCCAGCAGGGCGTTGCTGCCGGCCACCACGCCGCCGCCGATCAGGCCGGCGGCCACGATGCTGGCCACGAGGGTGGGGACGCCGAATGCCGCCTTGCGTTTGGGGGCGTGCGCCGGGTCGTTCGCAAAGCCGGAGCCGGAAGGGTAGGACGGACCCGGCTGCGGCTGGCCGCCGTAAGGGTTGGCGCCGTAGTGGGCCTGGCCGTACTGGGTTTGCGGCGACTGCCCGTACGGGGTTTGCTGGGACTGGCCGTAGGGCGGGTGGCCGGGCTGGGCGGGCTGGCCCTGGCCGGACTGGGAGAACCCGCCGTACGGGCCGGTTTGCTGGGCCGGGGCGCCGATCTGCTGGGTATCCGCGGCGGAGGGCTGTTGCTGCTGGTACACCGGACGCGGCGCGCCGTCCTCGGCGCGGTCCAGCCGGAGGGTCGGGTTCTCGGGCGCCGGGCTTCCGGCTACTGAGTTTTCGGACGTCGTGCTTTCGGATGCCGGATTTCCCGGTGCCGCCTCAGGCGCGCGGCCGGCATGCGGCTGCTCCGGCGAGCCCTCCCGCCCTCCCGCCGGTTCCTGGTTCTGTTGTGTCGGCTCCGGTGACACACCCGGCACTGGGTTCTCAGTCATGAGACTTCCTTTCGTCCTCGTCTGCCTATAACTATGAACGCTCAGGCTGACACTAGAGCGGACATTTGCTGGGAGGTTCCTGAACGGACAGTTTGCGGCCTGCGGGCCCGTGTTTCCCAGTTTAAGCCCGTTTCGCTGGTGGCATATTCCCCTAGGTGGACTGCCTTTTGGGTGCACCATAGAATCAAATGGAAATGCCACAGCGACCTGCGGCTTTACATCTGCGTGGGGGCGCTGCTGCTTTCTGTGACGGCTGGTTCGACCGAACCGGTCCCAGAAGTGCTGAAGGGTTGCACATGCGGTCTAAGTTGAATCGTTTCCTCGCCGTCCTTGGCGTCGCTGGATTGTTGGCGCTCCCCGCCGCTCCGGCCCTGGCCGAAGATCCGGTGACCATTCCGTCCGGGCAGAACATCGTGGACAGTGCGAACGTGCTCGGCAGCCGCAAGGCCGAAGTCCAGGACGCCATCCAGAAGCTCCTCAAGGACCACAAGTACAACCTCTACGTCATCACGGCAAAGACGTTCGAGAATCCGGCCGAACCCAAGGCGTGGGCCCAGGCCGTCGCGACCAACAAGGGCATGGGCAAGGCCGACGTCATCCTGACCATGTCCGACGACGGCAAGTACTACTTCTCCCCCAGCTCGGCCAGCGCCATCTATCCCAAGACGTCCACTATCGTCCAGAACGCCATCGTGCCGAACCTGGCCGGCGGAAAGCGCGACTTCGCCCAGGCAGCCATTGATACGGCCGCTGCTGTGGGCGACGCGGCGGGCGGCGGCAGCGGAACGGTGCCGTCCGGCGCCGGAGCGGGCAGCGCCGTCCTCGTGGGAGTCGGCGTCGTGGCTGTGGGCGGTGCGGGAACGTACCTGTACCTGCGCAGCCGCCGGAAGAAGGCCCTGCAAAGTTCGGGGGCGTCAGCCGGGGCCCAAGGCGGGCAGCCGGACCCGCTGGCGGGGCTCAGCGTGGCCGAGCTGCGCCGGAAGAGCGATTCCCTGCTGATCGAGGCCGATGACGCCATCAAGTCCAGCGAGCAGGAGCTGGGATTCGCCCAGGCCCAATACGGGGACGCCGCGGTGGGCAATTTCACCAAGGCTCTGCAGGAGGCCAAGGGCCACATGACGGAATCGTTCAAGCTGCAGCAGCAGCTTGACGACCACATCCCCGACACCGAGGAGCAGCAACGGAGCTGGCTCGTTGAAATCATCGGCCGCTCCGAAGCCGCGCTGGCATCGCTGCAGGAACAGAAAGCCGATTTCGATTCCCTCCGGGAGCTGGAAAAGAACGCCCCGCAGGCCCTCGCCGCCGTCGGTGCCGGCGCCGCGGACGCCCAGGCAAAGCTTGCCGCCGCCGAACAGTCACTGACCGATCTGCGGGCCAAGTACGCCGAGAGCGCCCTGGTCCAGGTCGCGGACAACATCAAACAGGCCAAGGAACGTCTCGATTTCGTGCAGAACGCCTCCACGGCGGCGCAGGAAAAGCTCGCCGCGGGTGAAAGCAGCCTCGCCGCGGTCGCCGTCCGCGCCGCCGAGGAAAGCCTGCACCAGACGAACGTGCTGATCGGCGCCATCACCAAGGTGGCCGGCAGCCTCGACGGGGCACGCAGCAGCCTGGAAGCCGCCGTCGTCGATACCGCGCAGGACCTGGCCCAGGCGAAGGCGATGATCCAGTCCGGCGCCCATCCGGAACTTGCCGGCCCCGTGGCTGCGGCGGAAGCCGCGCTCGCCCAGGTCAAAACGGAAATCCAGGGCGGCAAGATTGATCCGATCGCGACGCTGGAACGGGTCGTCACGGCCCACCAGGCACTCGACCAGTCCCTGGCCGGAATCCGCGACCAGCAGGACCAGGCGCGCCGGGCCCAGGCCTCACTGCAGCAGAGCATCATGTCGGCCCAGGCCCAGATCAGCGCGACGTCGGACTACATCACCGCCCGCCGCGGCGGCGTAGGCACCGACGCGCGCACACGCCTGGCGGAAGCCCAGCGGAACCTGGACTATGCGCTCTCCATTTCCCGCACCGACCCCGTCACGGCCTTGCAGTACGCACAGCAGGCCTACGCACTGGCGGCACAGGCCGCGCAGCTGGCCCAGTCCGACGTCGACCAATTCGGCGGCTACGCCAACCAGGGCCAAGGCTACGGTCGGGGCGGCATGTTCGGCGGCAGCGGCGGGGGCGGCCTCGGCGGCGCGATCCTCGGCGGAATCCTCATCAACTCGATCCTCCACGGCGGAGGCGGCGGAGGCTGGGGCGGCGGCGGAGGCGGCTGGGGCGGCGGAGGCGGCGATGACTCCGGCGGCGGCTGGGGCGGCGGCGACTTTGGCGGCGGCGGAGACTTCGGTGGCGGGGACTCCGGAAGTTTCTAGCCTGTTCGCCACCCCCGCAGGGGACACAGTGGGAAAGCAGTAGCAGGAAACTCGACAGACCACGCGCCGGCCGCAAGGGCCCGGACAGCGGATAGATGCGATACATCATCGATCACTGGAATCAGTGAGACAACGGAGCAGGACGAAAGGTAACACCATGGTTAAGCAGTCCATTTTCGGCCGCATGGCGCAGCTGGCGAAGGCAAACATCAATTCGCTGCTGGACCAGGCCGAAGATCCGCAGAAAATGCTGGACCAGATGGTCCGTGACTACACGAACAACATCGCGGAGGCGGAGTCCGCCGTGGCCCAGACCATCGGCAACCTGCGCATGCTCCAGGACGACTACAACGAGGACGTCCGCAACGCCCAGGACTGGGGCAGAAAGGCCCTCGCAGCCTCGCGCAAGGCCGACGAATACCGGGCGAAGGGCGACGTCGGCGATGCCGAGAAGTTCGACAACCTGGCCAAGGTGGCCCTGCAGCGCCAGATGGGTTCTGAGAACGAGGCCAAGGCCGCCGAGCCGAGCATCGCGTCCCAGACCGAGGTGGTGGACAAGCTCAAGCACGGCCTCGACCAGATGAAGGGCAAGCTCAACGAACTGACCAGCAAGCGCAATGAGCTGGTGGCCCGGTCCAAGACCGTGCAGGCCCAGAGCCAGGTCCACGACGCCCTCAAGAGCATCAACATCATGGACCCCACCTCCGAGGTGGGCCGCTTCGAACAGAAGATCCGCCGCGAGGAAGCCAAGGTCCGCGGCCAGCAGGAGCTCGCCGAGTCGAGCCTGGACGCCCAGTTCAATTCGCTGGAAGATCTTGGCGAGCAGACCGAGATCGAAGCCCGGTTGGCAGCGCTGAAGTCCGGCGGCGCCCCCGCTGCCATCGGCACCGGCGAAAAGAGCGCCGAGTCCGGTTCCACGGTCGAGGAGGCCGACTTCGACAAGCTCTGACCCGCCGGTCCGGCGCTTCCGCAGGACTGCTGCACGCTTCGGGCCCGGGGCCGGGCTCCGGCGGACGAACCTGACACCTCAGGATCGCCCGCCGGGGCCCGGCCCTCGTTGTGCCCTGCATGGCCCCATGTCTCACCGCACAGGCGCCCGCGGCGGCGGGCGCGCGTGTACCGTGGATCCATGTCTGCGACCCTTGTGTGGCTCCGTGATGACCTCCGGCTGGATGACAATCCGGCTCTGGCGGAGGCCGCTGCCCTGCACCAACCCCTGACCGTCGTCTATGTCCTAGATGAGGAGTCACCCGGCATCCGGCCGCTGGGCGGCGCGGTGAAGTGGTGGCTCCACCATTCCCTGGCCGGCCTGGCCGCCGCGCTCGAGGCCACGGGCTCGCGGCTGGTGCTCCGCCGCGGCCCCGCCGCCCGGGTCATCCAGGACCTCGCGGTGGAAACGTCGGCAGACGCCCTGCTGTGGAACCGCCGCTACGGCGGCCCTGAACGCGCCGTCGACGCCGGCCTGAAGAGCTGGGCCGGCGGGGAGGGCCTCAACGCCACGAGCTTCCAGGCGAACCTCATGTTCGAGCCCTGGACCGTGCGCACCGGCGGCGGGGGCCCCTACAAGGTCTTCACGCCGTTCTGGAAGGCCTGCCTGGCCGGTGCCGAGCCCCGGCAGCCGCTGGCTGCTCCGGACCAGCTGCCGGGCCCTGCACGCACCCAGAGCGGCGGCCTGCCGGCGAGCGAACCGCTCGAAAGCTGGGGCCTGCTCCCCCGGAGCCCGGACTGGAGCCCGGGGCTGGCCGACACCTGGACGCCGGGAGAAGCCGGCGCCCTCAGCCGCCTCGAGGACTTCGTGGACGGCCCGGCCGCAGAATACGGCACCGGCCGCGACGTCCCGGGCGTCGAGGGCACCAGCCGGCTCTCCCCGCATCTGCGCTTTGGCGAAATCAGCCCCTTCCGGATCTGGCACACGCTGCGCCACAGCTTTGCGGCGGGGGCGCCGGCCGACGTCGGGATCTTCCGTTCCGAACTTGGCTGGCGGGAATTCTGCTGGCAACTGCTGTACGAGAATCCGGATCTGGCGACACAGAACTACCGGCCGGAGTTCGACCGCTTCGAATGGCAGCCGGCGTCGGGCGACGAGCTCCAGGCCTGGCAGCAGGGCCGTACGGGCTACCCGATGGTGGACGCGGGCATGCGCCAGCTCTGGCAGACGGGCTGGATGCACAACCGCGTGCGGATGGCGGCCGCGTCCTTCCTGGTAAAGAACCTGCTGGCCGACTGGCGGCTGGGCGAGGCCTGGTTCTGGGACACGCTGGTGGACGCCGATGCCGCGAGCAATCCGGCCAACTGGCAGTGGGTGGCGGGCTCGGGTGCCGACGCGTCGCCGTACTTCCGGATCTTCAACCCCGTCACGCAGAGCAAGAAGTTCGACTCCGCCGGTCGTTACCTGCGCGGGTACATTCCCGAGCTCGCCGCGCTGGATGACAAAACCGTCCACGAGCCCTGGAAGGCCGACAGCGCCGCCCCCGGCTACCCCGCACCGATCGTGGACCTTGCCGAGTCCCGGGCGCGGGCGCTGGCAACCTATCAGCGGCTCAAGGACGGCTGAGAGCCGGCACGGGGGCGCGCCGCCGGCGTTGCCCGCCACCGCGGACTTAAAGCGAAAGGTCCGGAACACTGTTTCCAGTGTTCCGGACCTTTTCTTCAGTTGCGGGGACAGGATTTGAACCTGTGACCTCTGGGTTATGAGCCCAGCGAGCTACCGAACTGCTCCACCCCGCGTCGCTTGATCAACTCTACCCTAATTTCCGGACCGCCCTGACCACGTGCCCAGCCGCCGTCCAGTCCGGCACATCCAGATCGATGGACTGCGAGGCGATGGACTGCGGGGCGAGCCGCTCGAGCGGTCGCCCTTTTGTCCTGTGACCGGTTTCCCGGTTCCCGGCTTCCGGACCGCCCCCCAGCGGCTTAAAGCAAAAGGTCCGGAACACTGTTTCCAGTGTTCCGGACCTTCTCTCCAGTTGCGGGGACAGGATTTGAACCTGTGACCTCTGGGTTATGAGCCCAGCGAGCTACCGAACTGCTCCACCCCGCGTCGCAAGATCAACTCTACCTGCCGGTGAACTTGAGGCCAAATCGAGGCGACGTGATGTGCATCTCGCCGCCCGCGGGAGCGTCCGCCCCGGTCTCCCGGGCCTGGCCGGCCAAGGCCGCCCAGGGATCGAATCCGCTCCGTCTACGCCACAGGCCGGGTTTGCCCCTCCGTAGGGGCGAACCCGGCCTGTGGCACCGTTCACAGCCTGCGCCCGGCCCTCTCGCAGCGCGTAAGGACCTGCCAGGGTCAGCTGCGCAGCGTTAACCGCCCGCCGTCGCCGACGGTGTGGGCGACGGTGTGGCGGCGCCCGCCGGCGCGGCCGGGGTTTCCAGCTTTGCTTCGGCCTCGAGTGCCTTTTGCAAGGCAGCGTTCAGCTTCTTTTGCTGCTCACCGTAGGTCGCGAAGTCGCCCTTCGCGAGGGCGTCCTGGCCGGCCTTGATCGCGGCATTGGCCTCGTCCAGCGCAGCCTTCAGGTCTGCCTTCGCGTCGGTAGTGCCGGGCGGCGGAGTTGCACCACCTGGCGTGGTGGGCGTGGCCGGTGTTTGTCCCTTGTTGGCCGAGTCACCTGCTGCGGCACCCGAATTTCCGCCGAAGAGCTGGTTCAGGGCCTCGTCCAGTGTGGGCGCGAACCCGATCTTGTCGCCGAACGCCACCAGGACCCGCTGCAGGGTCGGGTAGGAGGTCTCCCCCGTGGAGCGAAGATAGACGGGCTGGACGTACGCCATGCCGCCACCGACCGGCAGGGTCAGGAGGTTGCCGTTGAGCACCGCCGACGCACCCTGGCGCAACAGGTTAAGGGCCTGCGAAACGGTGGGGTCGGAGTTGAACTTGTTCTGCGCCTGGCCCGGTCCGGGGACCTGGGTCTCCGGCGGGATCTGCAAGAGCCTCAGCTGGCCGTAGCTGTCCGCTTTGACGCCCTTCTGGTTGCCGGCGTCGGAGTCCGCGGCCAGGAAGCCGTAGAGCACGTTGCGGGCGTTGCCGTTGACCACCTGCGGGATGAACGACGAGGTCAGCTGGAACGCCGGCTTGTCCTGGTCGGGCATTTTCAGCGACATGTAGTACGGCGGCTGTTTGACTTCGTCCTTGACGGTGGGGTCGTTGGGAACGGACCAGGCGTCAATGTTGGTGTAGAAGCTGTCCGGGTTGGTCACATGGTAGCGGCCCAGAAGCTCGCGCTGGACCTTGAACAGGTCCTCCGGGTAGCGCACGTGGCTCATGAGCGCACCGGACATCTCCGAATACGGCTTCACCGACGTCGGGAAGATCTTCTGCCAGGCTTTCAGGACCGGATCCTGGTCGTCCCAGGCGTACAGCGTCACAGAACCGTCATAGGCGTCCACGGTGGCCTTGACCGAGTTGCGGATGTAGTTCACGGAGCTGTTCGGCAGGGCTACTGTCCGGTTCGCGGCGGTCTGTGAGTCGGCCGTGGCGGCCGAGAGCTGCTCCTGCTGGGAGTACGGGAAGTACGGGCTGGTGGTGTACCCGTCCACGATCCACTTCACCCTGCCGTCGACGACGGCGGGGTACGGATTGCCGTCAACAGTCAGGTAGGGCGCCACCTTTTCGACGCGGTCCCGCGGGTTGCGGTCGTAGAGGATCTGGGACTCGGCGTTCACGCCGTCCGAAAGCAGCAGGTCCGAGGACTGGAACTTGATCGCGTAAAGGATCTTGTTGAAGAAGCTGCCCACGTTCGGGCCGCCGTTGCCCGTGAAGGTGTACTGCGTCTCGCCGTCGCCTTCCTTGGCCGCGGGCCGGTCCTGCTCACGGTGCGGTGCACCGTCCGGGGCGCCCACGATCGAGTAGTCGGGCGAGTCCTGGCCGAAGTAAACGCGGGGCTGGTAGGTCGAATCGTTGCCGAGCGCGCCGGTGGACGGAATGCCCGCCTGCAGGAAGTCCGGCTTGCCGTCCACGGTGAACTTGTTGCCCTTGGCGGCGACGACGCCGTAGCCGTGGGTGTAGACAACGTGCCGGTTCAGCCAGGACTGCTGGTTCGTGGCGAGCCCGTCCGGGTTGAGTTCGCGGACGGCGATGACCGTGTCCTGGATCTTGCCGTCGATCTCGTAGCGGTCCACGTTCAGGGCGCTGGGGAACTGGTAGTAGGGCCGGTACTGTTCGAGCTGCGAGAACGCATCCGAGATCAGGTTCGGATCCAGCAGCCGGATGTTGGCGGTGGTCTGCGCATCGGGGGCCAGCGCGCCGGTGGTGGCGTTGGTGGTGGCGTTGTACCGCTTTTCCTGGACCTTATCCAGGCCGTAGGCGGCACGGGTCATCGCGATGTTCCGCTTGATGTATTCGTTCTCCAGCGTCTGCTCCGAGGGCCGGACCTGGAACTGCTGGATGACCCACGGGTAGACGCCGCCGGCCAGGATGGCCGTGATGATGAGCATGGCGGTGCCGATCACCGGCAGCCGCCACTTGCCGATGACCGCGGCGACGATGAACAGCACGGCGACGATGGCCGCGGCCACGGCCAGGATGGCCTTGGTCGGAATGACGGCGTTCACGTCCGTGTACAGCGCACCGGCCCAGCGCCCGCCGTTATTCTGCACCGTGGAGTAGCGGTCCAGCCAGAAGTTGAGGCCCATCAGCACCAGGAAGGCGGCGCCCGTGACAGCCAGGTGGATCTGTGCGGCGCGGCTGGTGAAGATCCCGCGTTCCATGATCCGGATGCTGCCGTAGAGGTAGTGGGTGAGGATGCCGGCAAGGCCAGCGATCACCGTGACGCTGATGAGGAACCCGGTGACGAAGCCGAGGAAGGGAAGAGTCATGAGGTAGAAGCTGATGTCGAGCCCGAACTGCGGATCGTTCTGGCCGAATGCCTCCTGGTTCAGGAACAGGAGGACTTTCTGCCACTGGCTGGCCGCGGCGCTGCCGGCGAACAGGCCAAAGAGGATGGGAAGCCCCACCATCACGACGCGGCGGATCGGTTCGAGCTGCGCCTGGTAGCGGTTGAGGTTGTCCCGGATTTCCGAATCGGGGGCGTATACCGGCCGCGCATGGTAGGCAATCCTGATGGCGAAGAAGACGGCCAGGAACATGACAGCGAAACCTGTCAGGAAGATCACGATCCTGGCCAGGTTCTCGGTCAGGAACACTTCGAAGTAGCCGAGCTGCTGGTACCAGAGGACATCCGTCCAGACATTGGCGAAGAAGATGAATCCGACCACGATCAGGGCCACGATGATCAGCGTCGGCGTCAGGGCGCCGCGTCGTGTCTGGGGTCTTCCGGGCGGGACAGTGCTGGCGGGACGGGACAAACTCGGTACCTCATAGCTGGTCGTCTACTGCTGGTTTTTAGTTATCAGTCGCTGCTGTGGCTCAGTCTGGCGACCAAGTGCCGGTGTTGCAGGTTGATGCATTCTAACGGCCGTCACCGCCGTTCCGTCAGGGCCCTGCAGCAGGGTCCCGGCGGGACGGCGCGGCCGTCAATTAGTGCCACGAGTGGGGACGGCGCTTAGTTCCGCGGCCAGTCTAGTTGTTGGTGCAGACCGGCAGTCCCGATGTGTCGCCGCCTGACGCGGCCAGTTCAACTGCCTTGCGGGCCTCGGTGAGGTTCTCGACCCGGACCACCTGCAGGCCGTCGGGGATGTGGCCCAGGACGTCTTCGCAGTTGGCCGCCGGAGCCAGGAACAGCGTGGCCCCGCCGGACCGCGCCCCCTGCATCTTCTGGGCGATCCCGCCGATGGGTCCTACGGCACCGTCCGGGGTGATGGTTCCGGTTCCGGCGATGTGCTTGCCGCCGGTCAGGTCCCCGGGAGTGACGGTGTCAATGATGCCAAGCGCGAACATCATGCCCGCACTGGGGCCACCGACCTTGTCGAGCGAGATGGTGACATCAAACGGGAAGGTGAACTTGTACTGCAGCAAGACGCCCAGGATGTAGCGGCCCGCACTGTTTTTGGCCGGCGTAATGGCGACTGGCACCCGGGCGCCGGCGCGTTCGACGATAACCTTGGCGGGCTTGCCGTTGCCGGCGGCCAGTTCCGCCTGGACCACGCCGAGCGCGGTGATGGGCTTGTCATTGATGGAGACAAGTTCGTCCCCTGCCTGCAGCAGTCCTTTCGAGGCGGAGTCGTCCGGGAGCCCGGCCACCTGCATTTTCTGCCCGAACGGAATCTTCAGTTCCTTCAGTGCCGAGGCGATGGCGTTCTCCTGGGAGGTGGTCATCGCGGTGGCGCTCTCCTGCTGGGACTGTTCCTTGGTGACGCCGGTGGGGAAGAGCAGTTCCTGGGGGTAGACGGCCTTGGTCCCGTTCAGCCATGCCGAGAACGCCTCGAAGACGCTGACCGGACCGTTGGGACCGCCGTCGACATAGACAGTGGTCAGGTCCAGGCTGCCCTTGGCGGGAAACGACTCATGGCCGCTGACGCTGATCACCGGTTTGCCGTTGTCCTGGCCGATGGTGTTGAAGGTGGGGCCGGGAGACTCGATCACGTAGGGCACGGGCAGGCTCACCGCGGTGATGCCCAGTGCGGCGGCAAGCAGCCCCGAGACAAGCATGGCTGAAGACCGGTTGTTGCGCGGGCGCCGCACGCCGGCGCCAGCCAGTCGCGCCCACCTGCCCCGGGCAGGGCCGGCCGCTGGGTCGCTGGCGGGCTGCTCACCGTGGGTGATTGTCATTGAACGACCTCTCCGTGCCGGCACGAGGGGCTGCGGCCCTGCCAGGACAAGCCCGAGAGGACACCGCGACCACGCACCAGGGCCGCAGCCTAACCCGAGGCTGCCGCGTGCAAATATTCCAACTTCCAAGCCTACGCGCTTGGGACCCCGGACCGCTCTTTGCCTACAGCGAACGTGGCGCGGTTTCGGCAGACAGCCACTCTTGCACAGGGGTACCGTGAAGTTGAGAAGCAGCCACACCGACGATCGGCGGGATCATGACCTCCAACCCACTCAATCCGTCCAATGGCGACGAGGAACCCAAGGATCCCTTGGCCGAAATGCTCAAAAACCTGATGGGCGGGCAGGGCATGGGCAATATCGACCCCGCCGAGCTCGCCAAGGCAGCAGGCCTCCCGGACGATCCAAACCTCCTGGCCCAGATGTTTTCCCAGGTGCAGGCGATGATGAGTGCCCCCTCGGAGGGGCCCGTCAATTGGCAGCTGGCACATGACAACGCCCGGCGCGTCGCCGCCAGCGGAACCGACCCCTCGGTCACGGCGCATCAGTCGCGGGAGGTCGATGAGGCCCTTCGGCTGGCCGAACTGTGGCTCGACCAGGTCACCGGGCTTCCGGCCACGGGACTGATCGGCCGGGCGTGGTCCCGCGCCGAATGGGTCGAGGAAACCCTTGGGACGTGGAAGCGGCTGACCGAGCCCGTGGCCAACAGCATTGCCAATGCACTCTCGGCCGCCATGACCGAGCAGATGCCCGAGGAAATGAAGTCCATGATGGGCGGCGCCTCCTCGATGATCCAGAACATGGGCGGGGCGATCTTCGGCATGCAGCTCGGCCAGGCGATCGGCGCGCTCTCGGCCGAAGTGGTCAGCTCGACGGACATTGGCGTGCCCCTCGCAGACCTTGAAATGGCGCTCCTGCCGGCCAACGTGGCGAAATTCGGTGAGGGCCTCAGCCTGCCGGAGAACGACATCCGCCTGTTCCTGGCCGTGCGAGAGGCTGCACACGCCCGTCTCTTCGTCCAGGTACCCTGGCTGCGCGGGCACCTGCTCGGCGCGATCGAGGCCTACGCCCGCGGCATCCACATCGACACGTCCAAGATCGAAGAACTGGCACGCGAGATCGATCCCAGCAACCCCGAGGGCATCCAGGAGGCGCTCTCGCAGGGAGTCTTCATGCCGCAGCGCACTCCCGCCCAGGAGCAGGCCCTCGAAAAGTTGGAGACCGCGCTTGCCCTGGTGGAAGGCTGGGTGGACGAACTCACCTGGGGTGCAACCGAGAAGATGTTGCCGTCCGCGGCCGCGTTGCGCGAAACCGTCCGGCGGCGCCGGGCCACCGGGGGCCCCGCGGAACACGCGTTCTCCTCCCTCGTGGGACTCGAACTGCGGCCGCGGCGGCTCCGCGAGGCCGCCACGCTGTGGGCCTTGCTCAAGGAAGAGCGTGGGGTCGACGGCCGCGACGCCGTTTGGCAGCATCCCGACCTGCTTCCCACGGCAGAGGACCTGGAAGATCCGCAAGGCTTCAGCGAACGCCGCAAACTCGCCGAAGCCAGCGACAGCGAAGTGGATGACGCCCTGCAGAAACTGCTTAGCGGAGGGTTCGACGAGCCGGCCGGCGCCGACGCCACGGACACCGAGGGCACGGCGGATTCAGAGGGCACCGCGGATTCAGAAGGCACCGCGGATTCAGAAGGCACGGCGGATTCAGAGGGCACGGACGAACCGGCGGCCAAGGACGACGACCGTCAGGACGGCGGACCGGACGACGGCGGCACGCCCAAGGCCTAGCCGAACGCTAGTAGGCCCCGGCCGGGATTTCGGTTCCGTCCGGGGCTTCGTCGTATCTGCCGTCGGGTGCCAGGCCGCGTGAGGTCGCAAACGAGACCCCTTCCAGGAAGGCCTTGGCACGCTCAGTCTCCGGGTACGCCGTCAGCAACCGCCAGAAGGCGGCATCGTGGCCGGCCACCAGGAGGTGGGCCAGTTCGTGAAGCAGCACGTAGTCGATCACCCACTGCGGCATGGGCTGCAGCTTCGCCGAGAGCCGGATGGTCCCTTCGGACGGCGTCGCGGAACCCCAGCGCGAATTCTGGTTGGTGACCCAGCGGACCGAGGAGGGCACCGCTCTGCCGCCCAGGTACTTCGCCGACAGATCCGCGGCGTGGGCGGCAAGGTCGGCATCGCTGCGGGGGCGGCGCCGGCCGGAACCCCGCGCCGCCCGGTCCCCCTGGCGCCGGAGTTTCTCCAGCATGCGATGGACCCACTCCCGTTCCTGCGCCCTGCTGAAAGACGCGGGGATGGCGACGACGGCGGTGCCATCCTCCCAGAACGCGGCGACCGTGCGGCGTCGGCGCGCAGAGCGGCGGACCACTACCGGGGCGCCGTCGGCGGTGGTCAGCGGTGTGGCCGCCGGAACTGAACCGGACATCACTGAACTGGGCATCACTAAACCGTGCTTTCGGCCAGGACTGTCAGAACGGCCTCGCCGTACTTCTCCAGTTTGGATGGACCCACGCCGGCGAGTTTGGCCAACTGCTCCAGCGACTCGGGGCGCGCCTCGGCGATGGCGGTCAGGGTGGCATCGGTGAACACCACGAATGCCGGGACGTCCGCCTCAAGGGCCACGTCCTTCCGCCACTGCCTGAGCGCGTCGAACGTCTGTTCCTCGTAACTGGGCGGGCACTGGTTGCAGCGGCCCACCTTGCGCTCCGCGCCGCTGGAGAGCATGCTGCCGCAGACCCGGCACGACGCCGGAACGGCCGCCTTCCGGCGCGGCGCCGGGCCCTTGCCCCGCAGGTGGGAGCTGGCCACCGAGTCGGGGCGAAGGCCGTCCAGGAAGCGCGAGGGCTTGCGGTTGGCGCGTCCGCCGGGTGTCCGGGCAGTGGACCAGGACAGGGACAGGTGTTCGCGGGCGCGGGTGATCCCGACGTACAGGAGCCGGCGTTCCTCGTCCACCGCTTCCGGAGTGTCCGCGAACGAGATCGGCACGAGGCCCTCACTCAGCCCGACCAGGAACACGGCGTCCCACTCCAGGCCCTTGGCGGCGTGCAGCGATGCCAGGGTAACGCCCTGCACAGTCGGCGCGTGCTGGGCCAGGGACCGTTCCTGGAGCTCGTTGACAAAGTCCGGGAGCGAGAACTGCGGGCCCCTGCTGATCACGAGTTCGTCGGCCAGCGCCACGAGGGCGGCCAGCGATTCCCAGCGCTCCCGGAGAGCGCCGCCGCTGTGCGGCGCCGCGTCCGTGTAGCCCAAGGAGGCGACGATGTCCCGGACCAGCTGCCCGAGCGGCTCGGGCGTGGCGGTTTCAGCCACCGCCCGGGTCGCGGCCCGGAGCTGCAGGATGGCGTCCCGGACCTCCTTCCGCGCGAAGAACCGCTCACCGCCGCGCAGCTGGTAGCCGATCCCCGCCGAGGCCAGCGCCTGTTCGTAGGCTTCGGACTGCCCGTTGGTGCGGAAGAGCACGGCGACCTGGCTCGCCGGTGTTCCGGCGTCGAGGAGTTCACGGATCCGCGCGGCGACAGTGGCGGCCTCCGCCTCGTCATCCGAGCATTCGGTGAACCGCGGCACCGGGCCCGCCGGCCGCTGCGCCACGAGCTGCAAAGGCGTGGCCCAGGCGGCGTCCGCCACCGGGCCGCCGCTGCGCCGGCCGGCGAGGAGGTCGTTGGCGAGCCTGACGACCTGGGGCGTGGACCGGTAGTCCCGGATCAGCTTAACGACGTGGGCCTCGGGATACATCGCTTTGAACCCGAGCAGGTGCTTCGGGGAGGCGCCGGTGAAGGAGTAGATGGTCTGGCTGGCGTCGCCCACGACGCAGAGCTCGTCGCGTCCGCCGAGCCACAGCTCCAGGAGCCGCTGCTGCAGCGGCGAGACGTCCTGGTACTCGTCGACGACGAAGTGCCGGTACTGTTCCCGGACGGTCGCTGCCACCTTTGGGTCCTCCTGCAGGATCCCCACGGTGATCAGCAGCACGTCCTCGAAGTCGATGACGTTGCGGTCGGTCTTGACGTCCTCATAGGACTGGAAGACCCGTGCCACGGCCGTCAGGTCGAAGCCGCCCGGATTGCCCCGGCCCTGGGCGTTCTCCAGATAGTTCGCCGGGGTCAGCATGGATACCTTGGCCCACTCGATTTCGGAGGCGAGGTCCCGGATGGAGGCGCGGTCCGTGCTGAGCCGGAGCCGCCGCGCGGCCTCGGCAATCATCTGTGCCTTGTGGTCCAGCAGATTGGGCAGGGTGCCGCCGACCGCCTGCGGCCAGAAGAACTGCAACTGGCGCAGCGCCGCGGCGTGGAAGGTACGGGCCTGAACGTTGCCGACGCCGAGGTCACGGAGCCGGCTGCGCATCTCGGCGGCAGCCCGGGCCGTGAAGGTGACAGCGAGGAGCCGTTGCGGGCTGTACACCCCTGAGTGCACGCCGTAGGCGATCCGGTGCGTGATGGCGCGGGTCTTGCCGGTCCCGGCACCGGCCAGGACACACATGGGCCCCTGGAGGGTGCTGGCAACCTCGCGCTGCTCTGCGTCGAGGCCGCCGAGGATCCGTTCCTCCAGCGAACGGCCGTCGGGTTCGGGGGCATCGGCAGGCGGGGCATCGCCCAACGTCGAGCCGCCCGACGGTTCCCCGCCGGGGATGATGCTGAAGTTCAATTTCTCTGTGGTCACTTTTGCTGCTCAGTCGGTAGTCGGTTTCCTGCGGATAGGGGCAGGCGGTGTCAGTCTGTATGGGGCAGTGTCAGGCGCTGTCCGCGGCGTCCTGAATGATGCCGCCGTACCAGTGTTCAATAAGGGACCGGGCGATGGAGAGCCTGCTGGAAATGACGATCTCGCCGCTGAGGACGGCGTCCTGCAGTTCGCTCCGGCTGAACCACCGTGCTCTGGTGACCTCGACGCCGTCGGGCCGGGCTTCGGTGTCTGGCGTGGTGGCCGTGAAGCCGAGCATCAGGGAGGCGGGAAACGGCCAGGACTGCGATCCAAGGTACTGGGACGCGGTGACGCGGACCCCGACTTCCTCGCCGATTTCGCGCTGCACGGCCTGTTCGAGCGACTCCCCCGGTTCGACGAAGCCGGCGAGGGTCGAATAGTTCCGGGCGTCGAGCGGGCCGCCTCCGCCCAACAGCAGTCTCCCGTCGGGGCCCACCACGGTGACGATGATGGCCGGATCCGTCCGGGGGAAGTGCTCGGAGTTATCGGCCGGGCAGCGCCGGACCCAGCCGCCGGCTTCCGGCTGCGTGGGAGTGCCGCAGCGCGGGCAGTGCGTGTGGGTGGAGTGCCAGTTGGCGATGGCGCTGGCTTCGATGAACAGCGCAGTGTCCGTGGCGTTCAGGCGTGCCGCGACTTCGCGGAAACCCACCCACTGCGCATCGCTCGGAACGCCGGCCACGTGAGCCTCGAATTCCTCGGCCTGGACTTCGAACTGAAGCGGGAGGACAAAGAGGACAAGCTCGGTGCCGGCGTCGAGGTCCGAACCGGCCAGGGCGGAACCGAGGTAAATCACGTGTTCGGGAGCGTACGGGGTGTTGGCCAGGTGCCCGGAGAGCTCGGCCGCGTTGAGGAGCACGAGGCTGTTGCCGCTGACGAGGGCCTGCCTGCCGGAGAGCACCACGGCCTGCACCGCGCCTGAACCGACCAGCTCCGCGAGCATTCCGGGTTTCACCCGCGCGGCGGATCCGCGGTCGATCAGGGCCGGGCGCACGGGAAGGACCGTCTCCATGAGGTGGTTTGCCGGCAGGAGATGCAGCGGCGGCGCCGCACCGTCGGATGCCGGGGATTCGGAGGGTGTTTGCTGTGATGCCGATGAAGATGCCGCTGACTCCGCAAGACTCATACACCCACCGTACTGACTCGGGCAGACAATTGACATTTGCCGACCATGCCGCCGGGTGCTCCACAGCATGTGCGGGACAGGCCGCCTGCCCCGGATTCAGCGCCTATTTCCCTCCGATTTGTCCCCGATCTCAAGACTCGCCGGAGTGCATCGCCGACTTGGGCGCCGCTCAATCTACCGTGGAAGGGTGAGAAGGAAACCAATCGAACTGGCAGCTGTAGCAACGGCGGCGGTACCCGGCCTGACCCCGACCGCCGTCAGCTCTGCGCCCGACGATCCGGCGGACTTCGACGCGGCCCTCCTGCTGGATTCTGAGGGCAAGCGTTGGCGCGTCCGCTCCCCCCGGCATGCCGAAGCGAGCGCCCGGCTGGAAACCGAATTCCTGGTGCTGCGTGCGTTCGCTCCCGGCATCCGGGCCGAGCTCCCGTTCCTCATGCCCACAGTGGCGGGAACGGTCCGGCAAGGCCAGCTCAGCACGTTTGTCTATTCGCACCTGGCCGGCGCCACCCGCTCCCTGGACGAGCTCAGCAACGGCTCTCCCGCACTGGCCCGCGAAATCGGGGCGGCCCTGGCCGCGATCCATGACCTCCCACGGTCAATCGTGAGCAACGCCGATCTGCCGAGCTACACGCCCAACGAATTCCGCCAGCGGCGCCTCAATGAACTGGACCAGGCGGCCACGACCGGAAAAATCCCGCCGCTGCTGCTGCGGCGCTGGGAACACGCCATGGAAGACGTCTCGCTCTGGCGCTTCAATCCCTGCGTCGTTCACGGCGACCTCCACGAGGACAACCTGCTGGTCGAGGGTGAGCGTGTGACCGCAGTGACGGGCTGGACCGACCTGCGCATCGGTGACCCGGCGGACGACATGGCCTGGCTGGTCGCCTCCAACGAACAGGACTTTGTGAACGCGGTCCTGGATCACTACACCTCCAGCCGGCGCGACGCGCCCGATGCGCACCTGTTGCGGCGGGCCGCGCTCTCCGCCGAATTCGCCCTGGCGCAGTATCTGGTCAAGGGCATGGCCGCCGGCAATCAGGAAATGATCGACGAGGCGGAATCCATGCTCGCCACACTGGCCGAGGACGTGGCCGAACACGGCGGCCAGCCGATCAGCGTGGAACCGCTGCCGCAGCCGGTCGCGGCACCCGAACCCGGCACAGAACAAGCCATTGCCGACGCCGGTGCTCATGTCCATGCGCCGACGGTCCCGGCCGCGCCGGCCCCAGCGGCCAACGGGACGACGCCCGCCGTCAGCAAGGTCACGCTGCTGCCTATAGAGCCGGTCCCGGGCAGCGCTCCGGCTGATGATGCCACTGCCGGCATCAGTGCCAGGCCCGCTGTGCACGTCACGCCTATCCCCCGCGAAACGGGGGCTGACGCACCGGCGGCTGTCCCCCAGCCCGTCGCAGACACAGCCACAGCCACAGCCGCTGAAGCAGGCGACCAGGCAAGCGCCGAGCCGGGCGCCGGTAAGGCCGCAGGTGCGTCCGCCGACATCACCGCAATCCCCGGCGCCGCCAAGTCCTCCGAGCCCTCCAGCGCTGATGCCGCGCTGGACGGCGCCCCGCAGGCGGCGGCCCCCGACCCGGACTCCGGGAAGGTCAGTGAGGCCGGTGACAGCGACGCCGGGGCCGCGGTTCCAGCCGGTACCGACACATCGACGCAATCGATCGCCGTCGTCCAGCCCGGGTCCGGTGACAACACGTCAACCGCCGCGATCACGGTGGTCGACTCCGCGTCCCGCTAGCGCCGGCTGCCGGCCGGTTCAGGTGTACTGCCCCGCCCGGATCGTTCGGCGGGCTTTCTCCGGCCGGCTGACATCCGCTAGGCGCCGCTGTGCGTCGCTGTCCTCCCTAGCGCCGCCGACACGATTTCCTCAAGCTTTTCCGCTGATCCGAGGTCATGGGGGCGGACCACCTGGTTGTCGGCCACGTAATAGAAAGCGGCCCGGACGTCCTCCAACGGGACCCCCTTGAGCCGGGCCCAGGCCAGCCGGTAGACGGCGAGCTGGACTGCCTTGACCTTCAGTTGGGCCGCCGAGGGGCGGCGGCCGGTCTTCCAGTCCACAAGATCCCAGCGGCCGTCGGCGTCGCGGAACACGGCGTCGATCCTGCCCCGGACCACGACGTCGCCGATCCGTGTCTCGACCGGGACCTCGACGTGGGCGGGGGCGCGGTGGGCCCACTCGGACTGACGGAAAGTCTCCACCATGGAATCCAGGCCGTAGGCCTCGTCGATGTGGTCGTCAGCGCCGGCTGCCTCACCCAGGTCCAGCATCCCGGCGGCGCCGAAGTATTCCTCCACCCAGGCGTGGAAGGCCGTGCCCTTGCGCGCCGACATCCCCGGTTCGCGCGGGATCGGCCTGCGCAGGCGGGCCACAACGGAGCCTGGGTCATCTTCCAGGTCCACGAGAGTCGACGCCGAGATGTGCCCGGGCAGATGCACATCCTGGACCACCGAACGCCGGGAGCGGCGTTCCAGCAAAGTGGCCGCCTCCTGCGCCCACCCGGCGGCGGGACCGCGCAGGATGGGACGTTTTCCGGCGTCCGCGCCATCCGGGCCGGATGCCATTGCCTGCAGGACACGGGCCGCTGCGGATTCCATGGCCGCCCGCCGGCCCGGGACAAGCCGCAGCCGTTTTCCCGTCCGGGGGTCATGCGGGCCCTCCAGCGGATCATAGGGCCAGGCGGCGACTTCGAGTTCAGAGGTCAGGGGGCTTTCGGCCGGCAGCGCGTCCTCGCTGACGGACAGCGGATGGATTTCGGCCGCGCCGTCGGCGGTGAGGCCCTCGAGCCCGGCAAGGAAGGGAGACATCTCCGCCGAACCGGCCCGGGACCCCACCCACGCGGCACTCGATAGCCAGAGCACGTGTTTGGCACGGGTGTACGCCACGTAGGCCAGGCGCCGTTCCTCGGCCTCGCCGTGCGCCTGGACGGCCGACTTGAACTCCTTCTCGGCGTCAAGCCAGCCTTTTTGGTCCGGCTGGTCCAGGTCCCACTGGGGCAAATCGGTGCGATCGCCGCGCAACGGCCACGGCAGTGCCGCACTGCCGCTGCTCCACCGCGAGTCGCGGCTGCTGGGGAACGCCCCGGAATTGAGCCCGGGAACGAACACGACATCCCATTCCAGCCCCTTGGAGGCATGCACGGTCAGCAGCTGGACGGCTTCGTGGTTCACCTCCGGCGCTGCGGCATCCAGACCGTTTTCCTCGGCCGCCGCAGCTTCCAGCCATGCGAGGAACGCCAGGACATCTACCCGCTGGGAGGTGTGCAGGAACCCGGCCGCCGCGTCCTGGAAGGCGTCCAGGTTGCGGCGGGCCTGATGGATGCTGATCCCGGGCCGGGCCGCGACTTCGATGTCCAGGAGCATCGCCCGTTCGACCTCCCCGAGCAAAGTGGTGAGGTCGTCCCCCATGTAGCTGCGCAACTGCCGGAGCTCGTCCGAGAGCCGCTGCAGACGGTCCCGGGCCTCCGGGCTCAGTCTGCGTCCGTGCGCCGAGGTCCAGCCGTCGCGGGGCAGCCAGTCCAGGGCCTCGACCAGACTGGCGGCGTCCGTGATGTCGCCTTCGATCACAGCGTCATCCAGCGCGTCCTCGGCGGCACGCCCGTCATCCTCGGCACCCTGTCCGGCGTCGCCGGCCTCCAGGCCGCCGGGGCGACCCCGACGGCGGGCCAGGAAACTCGACCAGTCCCGCAGGGCCATCAGGTCCGCCGGGCCGATCCGCCACCGCGCGCCGGCCAGCAGGCGCATGAGGGAGTCCGAGCGGCCCGGGTCGGCCAGGACCCGGAGCGTAGCGACAAGATCGATGATTTCCGGCGTGTCCAACAGCCCGCCGAGCCCAACGATTTCATAGGGAATGCCCCGGACTTCGAACTCGCGGCGAATGCATTCCATCTGTGCCCGGCGCCGGCACAGGACAGCCATGGCCGGCGGAACCGGGTCGGCGGAGTGCGCGGCGTCGAAGTCCGTCACGCGAAATTTCAGCACGTCGCCTGCGATCGCCGCGGCCTCGGCTTCGTCCGTGGCGAACCGTCCCATCACCACCCTGCCGTCCACCGCGGCCGGGCTGGGCTGCAGTGGCGGGACCTCGACGGCGTCGGCGCTTTCCCGGGCCCCGGCGGCCCCGAGGTTCGCCGCCGCTTTGCTCAGGGGCGCCGAAATGAGGTTGGCCGTGGCCAGGATGTTGCGTCCGTTGCGCCACGCTGTAGTCAAGTAGGAGGTGGGCGCCACGGCAAAGCGCCGGGCCTGCCCGCTGCCCCGGTCCCGCGAGCTGCCCCGGTCCCCCTCGCCGCCGTGGGCGGTGCCGGTGCCTTCGCTGCTGACGAGGATCGGGAATTCGCGGACGAAATGGAAGAGTTGCCCGGCGGACGCTCCCCGGAATCCGTAGATGGACTGGTTCGGGTCCCCCACCGCGGTAACCGCATGGCCGTCGCCGAAGAGCCGGGAGAACAGCACCAACTGGGCGTGCGAGGTGTCCTGGAACTCATCGAGAAGCACCACCTTGTAACGCTGGCGCTCTGTTTGGGCGGCGACCGGAATCTCACTGGCCACCCGCGCCGCCAGGGCCACCAGGTCACCGAAGTCCAGGGCGCCGCGGGCGCGCTTCGCCTCGGAATAGCGGCCAACCATGTCCGCGACGCTGGCCCGCGTGCGAAGCATCGCGCTGAGCTCGCCCGCAGCCTGGGTGGGGTTCTTCTTGGCTTCTGCGACATACGGGAGCGACTCGAACGCGGCGACCCGCTCCAAGAGCCAGCCACGGACCTGGGCCGGGTCCTGCAAATGCTCGGAGCACTCTCCCGCCAGCTGGATCACGGCCTTGACGAGCGTTGATTTGGCGGACCGGAAGTGTTCGTAGTCCCCGTCAAAGGCTTCCACCACCTCGCTGGCGAGCTGGAACGACTGGGCGCCGCCGAGCAGCACGACGTCGCGTTCGACGCCGAGGCGGAGACCGTAGTCGGACACAATGCCGCTCGCATACGAGTGGTAGGTGGAGACCTTGGGTTCGAGCGCATCCGCGCTCAGCAGCCCGGCAGGGAAGAGCGTGTTCCCGGTGTCGGCCGCCGCGATGCGCGCCAGCGCGGCCAGCTTGGCCCGGATCCGCGAGGCGAGTTCACCGGCGGCCTTGCGGGTGAAGGTGACGCCGAGGACTTCCTCCGGCCGGACCCAGCCGTTGGCGACGAGCCACACTACCCGATCCGCCATGGTGGCGGTCTTCCCCGAGCCCGCCCCGGCGATCACGAGCCGCGGCGTGAGGGGCGAGGAAATGATCAGGGACTGTTCGGCCGTGGGGCTGTTCCCCTCCCCCAGCAGTGCCGACAGCTCTTCCGGGCTGAACCGCGGCTCAGGAAGGGGCTCGGGGAGGGGAGCCGGAGCCGGATGCGGGTCGGTCGGGCCGCTTGCCGGCGCCTCGGGGCTCATTCAGTAACCTGCTTTCCCCGCACGCACAGCGGGCACACTTCAGGGAGCCGGCAGCCGTGGCCGCCGTGGCCTCCCTTGGACGGATCGTGGCGGGCCTGGAAAACGCTGCCGGACATCACGCGGGCCGCGTCGCCGACCATCTCCAGTGCCCAGTTGTCCTGCGGATCCAGCGGTGCCTGGGCCTGGATGCCGGGGCTCTTGGTGGTGGTGCCCAGCTGGGCCAGGACGGCGCCGCCCGGCAGCGGCGGCGGACCGTCGTCGGGACCCGCGAAGCCGCCGGCCAGCACGGCGGCCTGGTAGGCACCGAGCTGCGGGTGCCGGTCCAGATCCGCTTTGCCGGGCTGGCGTTTGCCGGTTTTGAGGTCGATGATCACCAGCCGGCCCTCGGCGTCGATCTCCAGCCGGTCGACCTGGCCCCTGAGCACGGCGGGCCGCGCCGGACCGGCGCTTCCGCCCTCGCCCGGATCGGATCCGGCCTGTGTGGAAGCGGCCTCCGCCGGAACGTCCGGCAGCTTCACCTCAAAGTCCTGTTCGACGCCGATCAGGCTCCGGCCCTCGCTGCGCATCACGAGGACATACTGGGCGAGCTTGCGGACCATGGACTCGGCTCGCTGGAAGTCCAGTTTGCCTTCCCAGTTGTCCTTCATCCCCAGCGTGGGCCAGCGCCGGACGAGTTCGGCGACATACTCGCTTCCCGAGGCGTCCGGGAGGTCCTGCGCAATGGCGTGGACCAGCGTTCCGAGGCTGCGGGCAAAATCGGTGGCGGCTTCACCGCCGGCGGCTTGGACAAACCAGTCCAGCGGAGATTTCTGCACGGTTTCGACCTTCGAGGGCGACACGAACACGGTACCGCCCGGCGGAACCACCGCCTCCTCCGAGGACAACTCCGCCAGCCCCCACCAGCTCGCGGGGTGCGCGCCCGGAACCGGCGGCTGGGCCGTGGCCAGGCCCCCCAGGACGGCCGCGGCTTCCGCCGATTCGGCCGCCCTCGGGTCGAGCTGGGCGTACTGCCGCAGCTCCGCTACCAGCGCCCGGAGCGTCAGCGGACGCTCGACCGGGGTAAAGCCCCGGCGGTCCTGCCCGGACCGCAACGGCGCCACATAGTCCAGGAACGAGGACGGCTGCTCATCCTCCGAGGACACCGCCGTGCAGATCAGCACCTCCCGGGCGCGGGACACTGCCGTGGAAAAGCTCCGGAGCTCGTCATAGCGTATTTCGCGCAGCCGGCTCTGCGGATCCAGTCGCAGGGCATACTCCACGCCGTGCTCGACGGCGTCGGCGAACAACGTGCTGCCCAGCAGTTCGCCGCGCAACCGGGTGTTGGGCCACACGCCTTCCTGAAGTCCGGGCACAATGACCACCGGCCATTCGCGGCCGGCCGCGCTGGCAGGGGTCATGAGCTCCACCGCGTCTTCCAGCTGCGCCCGGGCGGCCAGGGTATCCATGGGAAGTTCCTGGCTGAGCAGGTATTCAAGGAACTGCTCCGGGCCGGAACCCGGCAGCTGGTCCACAAAGCGTTCCGCGGTATGGAACAGCGCCATCATGGCATCAAGGTCACGGTCGGCCCGGGCACCGGCTGAGCCTCCGGCGAGGGCGGCGTCGGTCCAGCGGGAGGCCAGGCCGGTGGAATGCCAGAGCGCCCAGAGCACCGTCTCTGCGTTGCCTCCGGCGGCACCGGCGGCGTCCCGGCCCGCTGCGATCATCCGGGCAATCCGGCGGGCCGAGTGACCCTCGATGCCCAGCGTTGCGAGCGCTCCCGGCTCCAGCAGGGCTTCGACCAGGAGCGCGTCGCTGGTGCGCCCGCCGCCGCCCAGGAGTTCCTCCCGGCGCAGCGACTGCCGCAGCCTCCGCAGTTCAATCGCGGTGGCGCCGCCTATCCGGGACGTCAGCAAGGACACCGCTGACTCGGGTGTGAGCACGGCAGGGTCCAGGGCCACCGCATAGGCATCGAGCAGCGGACGGACCGCGACCTCGTCCCGGACGGCGGATTCGGCGACGGGAATCCGGACCGGGATCCCCTGGCCGGCCAGGTACCGCTGCAACTGGCTGAGCTGGCCGCCGTTGCGCACGATCACGGCGATGTCCCCGAGTTCCCGGGCGTCGTTCAGCTGGGCTTCGAGGATCCGCTGGGCCACATACCGCAGCTCGTGGACCGGGGACGGCAGCAGGTGGGCCTCGACCGTCCCCGCGCGGGCGCCGGCGGCTCTGTCCGGTGTCGGGACTGGTTGCCCGTCCGGTGCCGGCACCGGTCCGGGCTGTTCGAGCCGGCGGGCGGACTGCCCGCCGGACCTGCGGGAGATGCGCCCGGCCACTGACAGCCATGCCTCCGCCACTGCCGGGTCCTGCCGATGCGCCGTCCACAGGGGTCGTTCCAGGATCGTCCCGTCAGGTGCCAGGAGGCCGGGAAGCTCCGCCACGAGATCGGGGCGTGCCCCGCGGAAGCCCTGAACCACGGTGTCGGGCGAGGCAGTGATGATGGCATCCTTGCCGGCGGCGATGTCGGCGAGCAATTCGAAGACCGCCGGGTTCGCCTCCTGGATGTCATCCACGAGAATCAGCTGCAGGCGGTCGCGTTCGGCGGCGAGGAAATCGGGTGAGTCCTGGAAGATCTGGCGCGCGGCAGTGATGATGCCGGCGGGGTCGAAGGCCTCGGGCATGCGCAGGTCCAGGACATCGCGGTATTCGGAGTACAGGGCGGCCGCCGGAATCCAGTCCGGCCGGTTGCACTGCCGGGCCAAGGCCACAAGGTCCTCGGCGGTCCGCCCGGATTCGATGATCCGGTCAAAGAGCTGGCGCACTTCCTGCCGGAAACCGCGGGTCTGCAGGGCGGCGCCCAGGTCCTCGGGCCAGGGCAGCTCGAGGCCGGGCAGCGCATGGCCCTCCAGCAGTTCCTTGATGATCAGGTCCTGTTCCGGGCCGGAGAGCAGCTTCGGCTGGCGCGGAAGCGGCAGGAGGCCTTCGGCCTTGGCACGGCGGATCAGATCGAAGGCATATGACGCCCAGGTCCGTGCCGGCGTCGTGCTCAGGCTCCGGTCCAGGCGGGCCGTGAACCGGTCGCGGAGCGTATCCGCGGCGAGCCGCCCGGGAGCCAGGATGAGCATCCGCTCCGGATCCAGACCATCGCGCAGGGTGCGGCGGACGGCAGCCTCGACAAGGACCGTCGACTTGCCGGTGCCGGGCGCGCCGGGCACCAGGACGGGGCCGGAGCCGGGCGGGACCTCGACGGCGGCAAGCTGGTCCGGTGACAGCACCGGCACCGCGCTGTGCTGGGTCCGGGGCGGCAACAGGCGCAGCCCCGCTCCCGTTGCGCGCCCCGCCCCGGGAAGGGGACGGGACCCGGACCGCTGCAGGCTTGGTTCAAGGTGGCTGGGGGTACTCACACAGTCATTTCATCATCGGGTACCGACAATTTATGCGACTCCCGCTCGAGCCGCTCCGCGATGGCATCGATCCGGTCGAAATCGGCGTCGGTGGGCGTCCACCGGCCGGAGGCCAGGTCAACACGCCAGCGCCCCTCGCCGGTCCGGCGGAAGTCCTCGTAACGGCCCAGCAGCGGCGTCCCCTCCTGCAGATAAAGGCCCAATGCCTCGTGCTCCAGGCCGGGCGGGGCGTCTCCGCTGGATTTCAGGACGCGCCACCAGGGCACGCTGCTGCCATAGTGGCTCATGACCGATCCGACCTGGCGCGGGCCGCCGGCGCCGAGGAGTTCCGCAACGTCGCCGTAGGCCACCGCCGTTCCGGCCGGGATCAACGCCACGAGCTCCAGCACCGCCTCCACATACTCCGTCCGCATCGGTCCAGCCTAGCCGTTCCGGACTCCGGAACAGCGCCGGGACGGCAGGCGGAGACGGCACGCCGCCACCCCGGTCAGGAACTGTCAGTGGCAGCAGGTAGCGTTGAAGCATGAGCACTTGGAACACCCTCCCCCGCGCAGCCTTCGACCTCGAAACCACCGGGCGGAACTCCCGCGCGGCGCGGATTGTCACAGCATCCATCACCGTGGTGGACTCCGACGGCGGGATTGTCCAGGAACACGAGTGGCTCGCGGACCCCGGGGTTGAGATTCCCACCGAGGCCAGCGACATCCACGGCGTCACCACCGAGAAGGCCCGCAGCGAAGGCCGCCCCGCCGCGGAAGTGACGCGGGAGGTCGCCGCCGTGCTCCAGGAGCTCTTCGACACGGGTGTGCCGGTCATCGCCTTCAACGCCAGCTACGACTTCACGGTGCTCGCCGCCGAGTCTGCCCGCTACGGCGTCCCTCAGTTGAGCCGCTTCCCCGTGCTGGATCCGTACGTCATGAACAAACAGGTGGACCGCTACCGCAAGGGCAAGCGCACGCTCACCGCCTTGTGCGAGGAGTACGGCGTCAATCTGGACAACGCGCATACCTCCGCGGCCGATGCCCTGGCAACCCTTCGGATGCTCGATGCCATGGCCGGAAAATTCCCCAAGCTCAGGATGCCGGCGGGCAACCTGCACCAGCTCCAGGTCGAATGGGCCTCTGCCCAGGCCGCGGACTTCCAAAGCTACCTGCGCAAGACGAAGCCGGCCGCCGTGATCGAAGGCGACTGGCCCGTCCTGCCTCCCGAGGACGCCAGCCGGGGCGACTTCTAGGATTTCCGGACGCTGGGATTCCGGACGCTGGGCCCCGGCGCGGGAGCACTTCTTAAAACGAAACGTTCGCCGGCGGAACGGCTTAACTAGTCCCCCGCTGCGCGCAAATCCAGTGATTGCGACGGAGGTCACACGGCCCGGGGCTTCCACTTGCCGCCCGCTCCGGCGCCGATGATTCCGCGCCACCCCGCCAGCACTATCAGGATCAGCGCCGATCACACGCGATCCTGAAGATAGTTCGCAGAACGCACACATCATCTCTGATTTGTTCGGATTGAATGGGCGCCCACGTCGGATGACACAATTATCTTTCGCGGCGTGTCTGCTCCACCCGGCGCCCAAGCCAGCGGCCGGGGGCCCGATGAGCCTCCCGCGACCCACTGAATTTCAGACGAAAGTGATTGCGTGATGAAAAGCAAAGCCTTGAAGTGGCTGACCACCGTTCCCGTGGCCATCGCCGTGGCGGTTTCCCTTGCAGCCTGCGGCGGCGGTTCGGCCCAGTCAACGGCGTCACCGACGGATGCCCTCCAGGGCAGCGACCAGAAGTCCCTGGACAAATACACGACCAAGGACGTCACTCCCCTGGACCAGATTGACAAGTCCAAGCTCGGCCTGATCAGCGACGGAACCCTGACTGTGGGCACCCTTTCGGACGCCCCGCCGAACATCTACATCGACAAGTCGGGCAAGTTCACCGGCTACGACAACGAGCTCCTGCGCGCCATTGCGGACAAGCTGGGCCTCAAGGTGGAGTTCAAGGCGACCGGCTTCGCCTCGCTGCTCGCCCAGGTTCAGAACAAGCAGTTCGACCTCGGGTCCTCCTCGATCTCCACCACTGACGCGCGCCGCAAGACCGTGGGTTTCACCAACGGTTACGACTTCGGCTACATGGCCGTGGTCGCCAAGAAGGACTCCAACATCAAGGGGTTCAAGGACCTGACCAAGGACACCCGCATCGCCGTGGTCCAGGGCACGGTGCAGGATGACTACGTCACCAACACCCTCCAGATCGAGCCCGTCCGCTTCGAGGACTACAACACCGCGTATGCCAACTTGAAGAACGGCCAGGTCGACGCCTGGGTCGCTCCGTCCCAGCAGGCTACCGGCCAGGTCAAGGAAGGCGACGGCACGGTCATCGCCGAGTCGGTTGTAAACACCCAGAACTTCACCGCGTACGCCGTGAACAAGGAAAACCAGCCGCTCATCGACGCGCTGAACTCCGGCCTCGACGCCGTGATTGCCGACGGCACCTGGTCCAAGCTGACCAAGGAATGGTACCCGGACCGCGAGACCCCGGCCACGTGGTCCCCGGGCTCCAAGGCTGTCACCGTTCCGAAGTCCTAGTCCATGGATGCACTCGATCAACTCGTAAAGACCTTCTTTGACTGGGAGGCGATGGCAGCTGTCCTGCCGAACATGATTATGTTCGGCCTGCCCAACACCCTGATCCTGGCGGTTTCCTCGGGCGTGCTCGGGTGCATCCTGGGCATGGTCCTGGCCGTCATGGGCACGTCCCGCCTGACGCCGCTGCGGTGGCTCTCCCGGATCTACACGGACATCTTCCGCGGCGTTCCGGCTATTGTCATCATCCTCCTCATCGGCCTCGGGCTCGGACCCATAGTCCGGGTAGCGACCGGATCCACGAACCCGTTCCCGCTGGCCATCTTCGCCCTGACGCTCATGGCTGCGGCCTACATCGGCGAGATCTTCCGCTCGGGCATCCAGAGCGTGGAAAAGGGCCAGCTGGAGGCGTCCCGGGCCCTGGGCTTCAGCTATGGCTCGTCTATGCGCCTCGTGGTGATTCCACAGGGCGTCCGGCGCGTGCTCCCGGCCCTGGTCAACCAGTTCATCGCGCTGATCAAGGACTCGTCCCTGATCTATCTGCTGGGCCTGATCGCCAGCCAGCGCGAGATCTTCCGGATCGGTAACGACGCCGCCGCCAATACGGGAAACCTCTCGCCACTGGTTGCCGCCGCGTTCATGTATCTCATCCTGACCGTTCCGCTCACCCACTTGGTCAACTACATCGACAAGCGTCTGCGCACCGGCCGTCCGGAGAAGCGTCAGCCTGACGACGCCGCGGCCTTGATCGGGAAGGGAGCACAGCCATGAGCGAATTCGCCTCCGGCTCGCTGACCGGCAAGAACCTGCACTTGTCCTTCGGCACGAACCATGTCCTCCGCGGCATCGACCTTCATGTCGAGAAGGGCACCACTGCCTCGGTGATTGGCCCCTCCGGCTCAGGAAAATCCACGCTGCTGCGTGTCATGAACCGTCTGATCGAACCGGACCAGGGCGACATCCTGCTCGATGGCCGCTCGGTCCTGAAGGACAACCCGGACGAGCTGCGCCAGCGGATCGGCATGGTGTTCCAGCAGTTCAACCTGTTCCCGCACAAGACCGTGGTGGACAACGTCTCGCTGGCGCTGCGGAAGCTGCGCAAGCTGCCGGCGGAGCAGGCCCGGGCCGAGGCACTCGAGCAGCTCGACCTGGTGGGGCTCAAACACAAGGCCGACGCGCGTCCTGCCAATCTCTCCGGCGGCCAGCAGCAGCGTGTCGCCATTGCCCGCGCCCTGGCCATGAAGCCGGAGGTGATGTTCTTCGATGAGGCCACCTCCGCCCTCGACCCCGAGCTCGTCAAGGGTGTGCTGGCGCTGATGGCCGACCTCGCCAAGGGCGGCATGACCATGGTGGTGGTGACCCACGAGATGGGCTTCTCCCGCAATGTCTCGGACACCGTGACGTTCATGGACGCCGGCGTCGTCGTCGAGTCCGGTCCCCCGGAACAGATCTTTACCAGCCCGCGGACCGAGCGGCTGCAGGGGTTCCTCGCGGACGTTCTGTAGTTCGCTCCAGCGTCACGGCAGCTTAAATGACTGATGGCACCCGCAGCGGCGGGTGCCATCAGTCATTTAAGGGCTGAGGCTATGGCTTGGCGCCGGCCGCCGCCTTAGCCGCTGCCGGCAGGGCGTCGAAGATCCGGTTCATCGCGGTGTCGTCGTGCGCGGCGGAGAGGAACCAGGCCTCGAAGACCGACGGCGGCAGGTAGACGCCGGAGTCCAGCATGGAGTGGAAGAACGGGGCGTAGCGGTACACTTCCTGGCCCTGGGCGTCCTCGTAGTTGTGGACACCCCGGGCGCCCGTGCCGAAGGCCACGGAGAACAGGTTGCCTGCGCGCTGGATGGAGTGGTCCACGCCGGCCGCATCGAGTGCGGAGGACAGCGCCGCGGAGAGTTCCAGCGAGCGGGCATCCACGAACGAATAGACCTCGGGGGTGGCGTGCGTGAGGGTCGCGACCCCGGCGGCCATGGCCACCGGGTTACCGCTCAGAGTCCCGGCCTGGTAGACGGGGCCCAGCGGCGCCAGGTAGTCCATGACCTCCGCGCGTCCGGCGAGAGCCGCCGTCGGCATGCCGCCGCCAATCACCTTCCCAAATGTCAGCAGGTCCGGGGTCCACGGCTCGGCGGCACCGGCGGCGCCTCCGGTGAGGCCCCAGTAGCCGGAGTAGCCGGTGCGGAATCCGGTCAGGACCTCGTCGAGGATCAGCAGGGCGCCGTGTTCGCGGGTAATCCGGGAGAGGCCGGCGTTGAAGCCGTCGCCGGGGGTGACGACGCCCATGTTGGCGGGTGCGGCTTCGGTGATGACGGCGGCAATGCTGTCACCGTGCTTGGCGAAGGCGGCTTCGACGGCGCCGAGGTCGTTGTAGGGCAGCACGAGCGTCTCGGCGGCGGTCGCGGCAGTGACCCCGGCTGAGCCGGGCAGCGCGAGGGTCGCCAGGCCGGAGCCTGCGGCGGCGAGGAGGCCGTCGAGGTGGCCGTGGTAGCAGCCGGCGAACTTGATGATCAGGTTGCGGCCGGTGAAGCCGCGGGCGAGCCGGACGGCCGTCATGGTCGCCTCGGTGCCAGTGGAGACCATCCGGACGCGCTCGGCGGCCGGGACGCGCTCCTTGACGATTGCGGCAAGGTTGGCCTCGTCCGGCGTGGAGGCGCCGAAGGAGAGACCGCGGTCGACGGCGGCGTGCACGGCCGCCAGGACCTCCGGGTGGGCGTGCCCCAGCAGCGCCGGGCCCCAGGAGCAGACGAGGTCGACGTAGTCGGCACCGTCGGCGTCGGTCAGGTAGGCGCCCTTGGCGGACACCATGAACCGCGGCGTCCCGCCCACGGAGCCGAAGGCGCGCACGGGCGAGTTCACGCCGCCCGGCATCAGCTGGCGGGCACGGTCAAAGAGTTCCTCGTTGCGAGGCATGCTGGAAGTCATGGTTCCTATTCTTTCAGTTCGCGGCCAGTTCAGTTGGCGCCTAGCAACGCGGCCACGCGGGGCGCCACTTCGGTGCCGAACAGTTCAATGGAGCGCATCATGGCCGTGTGCGGCAGGGTGCCGTTGCTGTACTTGAGGTCAAAGCGGTCCACCCCCAGGTTCTTTTTGAGCAGGGCAATCTTCGCGGCCACGGTTTCCGGTGACCCGACATAGAGTGCTCCCTCGGGCGTACACATCGCGTCGAACTCGCCACGGCTGGCCGGGCCCCAGCCGCGTTCGGCCCCGATCCGGTTCCGTTGCTGTAGCCAGTGCGGGAAGAACTCCTCGCGGGCGTCCTCATCCGTGGCGGCAACGTGGCCGGGCGAATGCGTGGCCATCTGCTGCATCGGGTGCCCGTACTTGGCCATGGCCTCACGGTAGAGGTTGGCCAGGGGCGCGAAGGACCGCGGCTGGCCGCCAATGATCGCGAAAATGATCGGGTAGCCGTACTCGGCGCAGCGCAGCACCGACTCGGGCGTGCCGCCGACGCCGATCCAGGTCGGCAGGAGGTGGTGTTCCAGCGGCGGGTAGACGCTCAGGCCGCTGATGGCCGGCCGGGTGCGTCCCTCCCAGTGGACCGGTTTCTGCGCCCGGACCTTGTCGAAGAGCTCGAGCTTTTCCTCGAATAGGACCTCGTAGTCCGCCAGGTCCAGGCCGAACAGCGGGAAAGACTCGATGAAGGACCCGCGGCCCAGCATGACCTCTGCCCGGCCGCCGGAGATGGCGTCCACGGTGGCGAAGCGCTGGAACACCCGTATCGGGTCATCGGAGCTGAGCACTGTCACGGCTGAGCCGAGCCGGATGTTCTTGGTGCGGGCAGCCGCCGCGGCCAGGAATACCTCCGGGGCGGAGACAGCGAAGTCGCGGCGGTGGTGCTCCCCCACCGCGAAGGCGTGCAGGCCGATCTGGTCCGCGAGTTCGGCCTGTTCCAGGAGCTGGCGCAGCACCTGGGCGTGCGGGACGGGATGGCCGTCCGGGAAGACCCCGACATCGCCGAACGTGTTCAGGCCCAGGAGGATGCGGTTGGGCCCCACCGGCGCGGTGGGTGTGGACTTGAGCGGGGCGTCCGCGGATTCGGGGGCCGTGTTCATCGGGTTTCCTTCAGCCAGCCGGCGAGCTCGCTCGCCCAGTAGGTCAGCACCATGTTGGCGCCGGCGCGTTTGATGCCCAGGACGGACTCGGTGATGGCGGCCCGGCGGTCGATCCAGCCGTTTGCGGCGGCGGCCTCGATCATCGAGTACTCGCCGGAAATCTGGTAGGCAGCCACGGGGACCGGGCTCATGGCGGCGACGTCGGCGAGGATGTCCAGGTAGCTCATGGCAGGCTTCACCATGACCATGTCGGCGCCTTCGGCCAGGTCCAGGTCCACCTCGAGGATGGCCTCCCGGCGGTTGGCGGCGTCCATCTGGTAGGTGCGGCGGTCGCCGGTCAGCTGTGAGTCGACGGCCTCGCGGAACGGGCCGTAGAACGCGGAGGCATATTTCGCGGCGTAGGCCACGATAGCGGTGTTGGCGTGCCCGGCGTCCTCCAGGGCCTGCCGGATCACGGCGACCTGGCCGTCCATCATGCCCGACGGGCCCAGGACGTGGGCGCCGGCGTCGGCCTGGGCAACCGCCATCTGGCCGTAGATTTCCAGGGTGGCATCGTTGTCGACGTAGCCGTTGGCGTCCAGGACACCGCAGTGGCCGTGGTCGGTGAATTCGTCGAGGCACACGTCGCTCATGACTACGAGGTCGTCGCCGACCTCGGCGCGGACGTCCCGGATGGCCTTGTTCAGCACGCCGTCGGGGTCCAGCGACGCCGTCCCGCGCGCGTCCCGGACGGCGGGGACGCCGAACAGCATGATGCCGCCGACGCCCAGCTGGACAGCCTCGGCCGCGGCACGCCTGAGCGAATCGGTGGTGTGCTGCTGCACGCCGGGCATCGAGGCGATCGGGTTGGGCTCACTCAGGCCTTCGCGGATGAAGGCCGGCAGGATGAGCTCCGATGCTGAGAGCCGGTGTTCGGCCGTCAGCCGGCGCATGGCCGGGGTGGTGCGGAGCCGGCGGGGGCGGTGGGTCGGGAAGCTCATATGGTGTCCTTTGCTGAGGGCTCTGCGGCTGACGGAGGCGGTGGGGGCTGCTGGTGGTCAAGGGACCGCACGACGGCGGCAACCAGGCCGGACGCCGTCGGCTCTTCGGCGACGGCGTCGACGCTGAGTCCGAGGGAGGCCGCCTCGGCCGCCGTCGAGCGTCCGATGGCGACGAAACGGCAGGTGCCCAGCGGGCCGAGGTCCGCGTGGATGCGGCGGGCGGCGCTCGGGGAGGCGGCGACGACGGCGTGCAGCCGGCCGGCCCCGATTTCGGCTTTCGCCTCGGCCGTGGTGAGCACGGTGGGCGGCGGCGCGTCCTGCCCGGCCGGACTGCTCCCCTGCGACAAGGTCGCCTGTGGCGGGGCCGGCGGGAATGCGGGCAGGGCCCGGCGCGGATCGGCAGGATAGTCGACGGTGTTGTACGCGGTGACGGCCTGGACGGCCGCACCGCGGGCCTCGAGGCCCTTGCGGAGCCGCGGGTCCGCTATGTCTGCCTGGGGCAGGAGCACGCTGCCCTGGTTCGCGGGCCAGATGTCGAGCAGGCCCGTGCCGGATTGCTGGCCCGTGGGTGCAAGGTCGACGCTGATGCCCCGGGACTCCAGCTCACGGCGGGTCGCCGGGCCGATCGTGGCCACGAGGATGCTGCCGGGCAGCCAGCTGCTGAGGGAGGCGCCGCGTTCCGCGGCTTTCGCCTCAAGTGCCTGGACTGTGGTCACGCTGCTGATCACGAGCCACGTGTAGGCCCCGGCGCCGAGGGCGTCGAGGGCGACGTCGAGGGAGTGCTGGTCGCTGGCCTGCTCAAAGTCAATCAGCGGGAGCAGCAACGGCTCGGCGCCGACACGGCGGAGGGCCGTGACGAGTTCCCCCGCGCGGTCCGGGCTGCGGGCAACCAGCACGCGGGCGCCCTCCGGCACCCTCATGCCGGTTGGGCCGCCCGTGTGGTTGCGGTCGCTGTGCCGTGCCATGAAGTGGTGGATCCGCGGTTCAGGAAGCTGCCAGGTCCGCGATGTCCGCGGCGCCGCGGGCCAGCAGGACTTCCGCCAGCTCGATCCCGAGCAGCGTTGCCCCGACCTCGGTGAGGCCGTCGGTGGCTTTCTTGTCGCGGACGGTTGCCGTGCCGTCGACGGCGCAGACCACCGCCTCGAGGTGCAGCATGCTGCCTTTGCGGTAGGCGTAGGCGCCCACCGGGGCGGCGCATCCGGCCTCCAGCCGGGCCAGCAAAGCCCGTTCGGCCGTGACGGCGAGCCGGGTGTCCGGATCATCGAGGGCCGCGAGGGCCTGCGCCAGCACGCCCTGGGAGCCTTCCGTGGACCCGGCCCGGCGGGGAGCGTCGGCGGTGCGGCATTCGATCGCCAGGGCACCCTGCCCGGCGGCTGGCAGCATGATGTCCGTCTCGAGGTATTCGCTGACCGCGTCGAGCCGGCCGATCCGGTGCAGTCCGGCGGCTGCGAGCACGACGGCGTCGAGGTCGTTTGACTTGCCGTCAACGACGGCGTCGTTCGTGTTGCCCGACAGCCCGGGGACGCGTCCCAGCCGGGTGTCCACGTTCCCGCGGATGTCGCGGATGTCCAGGTCCGGACGCACGGCGCGGAGCTGGGCCGCGCGGCGCGGGGAGCCGGTGCCGACGCTCGCGCCGCTCGGCAGGTCGGCGAGCTTCAGCCCGTCGCGGGCGCACAGCACGTCCCGGACGTCGACGCGTTGGGGTGTGGCCGCGAGGCTCAGGCCGAGGGCCGGACCGGTCGGGAGGTCCTTGAGCGAATGCACGGCGATATCGCAGATGTCCTGCAACAGGGCGTCGCGGAGCGCGGCGACGAAGACGCCGGTACCGCCCATCTGGGACAGCGAGCCTTTGAGGACGTCGCCGTCGGTCCGGATATGGACCAGCTCCACGGGGAACCCGCCGACGGCGGCCAGCTGGTCCGCGGTCTGCTGGGTCTGGGTCAGGGCGAGTTTGCTGGCGCGCGTGCCGATCCGGACGCTCATGCGGTTCCCTGGCCCGCCGCCGCAGCAGCCGTGCCCGAAGCCACAGGGGCGGCCGGGTAGGGATCGTGTCCGGTCCCGACGGTGGTGTCGGCTCCGGCGATGGTGGGCTTTTCGCCGCGGAAGTTAGCGCAGCAGCCGGGACGGCAGACGTCGTACCAGGGGCCGAGCTTGGTCAGGTGCGGCCGCTCGGCGATGTTGTTCGCGACGGTCCGCTCGCAGATGAGGTCCACAAGTCCGGCGACAAACTTGCGGTGCGTTCCGGGCGTGGGGACGCGGGTTGCGGCCAGTTCCAGCCGGGCGCAGGTCTCAAGCGCCTCGGTGTCCAGATCCCAGACCACTTCCATGTGGTCGCTGACAAAGCCCAGCGGCACAATCACGATGCCCTTGACGCCCTGGCCTGCGAGCTCCTCGATGGCGTCGTTGATGTCCGGTTCGAGCCACGGCACGTGCGGGGCGCCGGAGCGGGACTGGTAGACGAGGGACCAGGGTGCGGTCAGGCCGGTCGCGTCTTCCACCCGGCGGATGACCTCGGTGCCGGAGGCCAGGTGCTGTGCGGCGTAGGCGGAGTCTTCCTCAAAAGTGCGCGGCTCGCCCTCGGACCGGCCGGCGGCCTCGGCATCGCGGGTCGGGATGGAGTGCGTCGCGAACAGGATGTGCACGGGGGCGTCCGGGGTGCCGGCGGCGGCCAGCTGGGCACGGACGTCGGCGAGGCCGGCGGCGGTGCCCTCGATGAAGGGCTCCACGAACCCGGGGTGGTCGAAGTACTGGCGCACCTTGTCGACCTCGAGCTTGCCGTCGAGCCCGGTTTCGGTCAGCGCCATGCCGATGTCCTCGCGGTACTGGCGGCAGCTGGAGTAACAGGAGTAGGCGCTCGTGGTGAGCATGAGCACCTTGCGGTGGCCGGCGTCGTAGATCTCCTGCAGGGTCTGCGGGATGTACGGGTCCCAGTTGCGGTTGCCCCAGAACACCGGCAGCGCGATGCCGCGGGCTGCAAGTTCGGCCTCGATGCCGGCCTTGAGCTGACGGTTTTGTCCGTTGATGGGGCTGATGCCGCCGTTGGCGCGGTAGTGGTGCGAGACCTCTTCGAGCCGTTCGTCGGGGATGCCGCGGCCGCGGGTGACGTTGCGGAGGAACGGGATGACGTCCTCCTGGCCTTCGGGTCCGCCGAAGGAGGCGAGGAGCACTGCGTCGTACTCCTTGGGGGCCATCCGGCCGGCCTCGGTGACGGTGTTCACGGCGGTTACCGGGGCGGCGGATTCCTGCGGATCGAGCGGGCTCATGCCAGGACCTCGGCAATCTCGGCGGCGGTGACGCGGCGGCCGGTGTAGAAGGGGATTTCCTCGCGGACGTGGTGCCGTGCTTCGGTGGCCCGCAGGTGGCGCATCAGGTCCACGAGGTCCACGAGCTCGGGGGCTTCCAATCCGAGGATCCATTCCCAGTCGCCGAGGGCGAACGAGGAGACGGTGTTGGAGATGACCTGGGGGAAGTCGCGGCCCAGCATGCCGTGGTCGCGGAGCATGGCGCCGCGCTCGGCGTCCGGGAGCAGGTACCACTCGTAGGAGCGGACGAAGGGGTAGACGCAGAGCCATTCCGCCGGTTCAACGCCGCGGGAAAACGCCGGGGTGTGGTTCTTGGCGAACTCGGCCTCCCGGTGCACGCCCATGGCGGACCAGACGATCTCGGTGCCGGCGAACAGTTTGCTGCGCCGGATGTCCCGCACTGCCCGCTGCAGCGCTTCCGGCCGGGGACCGTGCAACCAGACCATAATGTCCGCGTCGGCCCGCATCGCCGAGACGTCGTAGCTGCCGCGGTGGACAACTCCGGCGTCGGCGAGGCTTTTCATCAGGGCCTCGAAGTCCTCAGCGGCATCGGCGCCGCGCAGGATGTCCGCTGACCGCTTGAATACGGTCCAAAGGGTGAAGAACTGCTCAGTTGAATCTTCGGGCGCCGATGCCCCGGCGACTGATTCTCCGGGGGCTGACATTCCGGTTTTAGTGACAGATTCGGCAGAAGTGTGGCTCATGCATACCAGTCTGCCTCCTCTCCCCAGCTAAGTCGAAAAAAAGCACTTCTACAGCGCGTAGAAGTGCTTTATTTCACATGCGGGACGCTGGAGGTGGGGGTGCGTCCGCGGGAGGCGGGTCTGCGGGAGGGGGTGCGTCCGCGGGAGGCGGGTCTGCGGGAGGGGGTGCGTCCGCGGGAGGCGGGTCTGCGGGAGGGGGTGCGTCCGCGGGAGGCGGGTCCTCTCAGCTCCGGCGCATCCGGAGGACCGCGGCGCCGGCGCCGAGCGAGAGCGCCACCAGGCCGATGCCCCAGCCGACCAGCGGGGACAGGCCAGCCGGTTCCAACGTCGAGGTTGCCTCGAGGGAGGAGTTGCCGGAGTGGCCCTTGGCCGGAGCCGGCGCCTGGGTCCAGCCGGCTGTGTTTGAACCCGCTGGGGACGGGTGCGGTGTGGCCGACTTCGAGGCCGACGCCTGCGCGCCGGCACCGTTGCCCGCGGCCGGCACCGCGGTGCCGGACTGTGGATCGGCGGCCGGGTCGGCGGCCGCGCTGCCCGGTGCCGGCCGGCCAGGGGCCTGTCCGGTGGGAGCAGACCCGGCGGATCCGCCTGCGGCGGGAGCTCCCGGAGCCGGGGCGGCGGGCGGCGCGGCGGGGTCCTGCGGCCCGCCGGGCGGCGCAACCTTCGCGGGCGGGGTGCTCGACGCCGGTGGAGTACTGGTGCGCGGGGCCGTGGGTTGGGGATTGCTGGGCTCGGGGTCGCTGGGTTCCGGGTCGCTGGGCTCGGGGTCGCTGGGCTCCGGGCTGCTGCCGTGCGACGGCGACGGGGAGGACTCGCCCGAGCCGGCGGACGGCGAGGGGCTCGGCGTCGTCGAGGAACCCAGCAGGCTGTCCAGCATGTCGCCGAGGCCGAGGGTCAGCGAACCCTGCGCGGACGGTGCGGTGGACGCCGCCGCGGACAACCCTGCGGCCGCCTGCGAGGCAGGAGCCCCGGCGGTGCCAGCCAGTACGGCCCCGAGCGCGACCGCCGCCGCGCCGCTTCGAAGGCCCCGATGGCGGCCGGTCTTCGTTGTTGACACCTTGGACCTGAAAATAAACATGGTCATCGAGCCTAGCCGGAATCGACCAGCAGGAAAAACTTGCAAAAACCGCGAATTTCCGGCACGAAACCGCCGTGACCGGAGGGGTTCAGGGTGCCTTTGGAACCGCTGTGATTCCTGTGACTGAAGGTGTGCTTGGGACTCGGAAACCTCGTTCGGAACAGCCACATTCAGGGTCACCGAATTCAGGGTCACCGAATTCAGCGCAGGCCCATTCAGCGCAGCCACGTTGAGCGCAGCCACGTTCAGGACGACGTTCAGGACAACAGGGCGCGGACCTGCTGCGGGGTGTCGGCCACGATCGCTGCCAAGCCATTGCCGGACAGCCAGCCGCCCACCACGGCAAGCGTGCCGTCCGCGGCACAGACGCTCCGGACGGCCGCGACGCGCTGCCTGTGGCCCAGGGACGCAAACGGCAGCGCGCCGGCCCAGCGGACCACGTCCCAATCGGCCACGTCCCCGGCGCCGACTGGCACCGCCAGCAGGGCCGACGCATCAGCCAGGGCTGCGCGGAAAAGTTCATCGTCGGAGCGCGGCGCCGCGGCCAGTCCGCCGCCGCGGGGCTCGGGCAATGCCCGGGGAGTAACAGCCTCTGGAGCTGCACTCCGCCCGTAGGAGAGCCGGAGCACATGCCGTCCCGGGCCTGCCTGCTCCGCCAGCCACGCCCATTTGGCGGTGGCGTGCGTCAGCGCCTTGGCCTGCACACCCGGGCTCTGCGGCGCAACAAGCACGCCGGTGCCGCGTGGCGCCGCGTCAAGGGCCGGGAGGTCCACCACGAGTGTGACAAGGCTGACGTCGGGTCCGGCATCGGGGCGGTGGCCGGCAAGTTCCGGCAGGGACTCCTCAAGCAGCCCGACGGCGGCGGGACCCTCGACCGCAACCGCGAGGAGCCCGGCGTCGAAAGTGGCCTGGTCCGTGGCCACGCGCCAGCCGTCGGCTGTGCGTCGCACTGACCGGGCCGCAGTGCCGGGCAGCAGGGTGACTCCGCGCTGACGCAGATCGGCCAGCAGGGCGGCGACGAGGGTGCGCATGCCGCCGCGCAGCCCGGCGACGGCGGAACCGGCCTTCTGGAGCCCGCCGGCCTGGCCTGTTCCGGACGGTCCGGCTGGTCCGGGGGGTCTGCCCGTGGCGGCCGCCGCTCCCCTGCGCTGGGCCGCGACGGCGGCGGCGAGGGAACCGTGCTGGCGGATGCCGGCCCGCAGACCGGGGGCCACCATGTCGACGTCGAGCACTGAAGGGTCGGCCGAGTGGACGCCGCCGACCACCGGTGCGACGAGCCGGTCCAGGACCCGCCTTCCCATCCGTCTGCGGACAAGGGCTGACACGCTCGTTGCCCCGGCAGCGGTGCCCAGCGAGGCCGGCAGCACGGCGTCGACGGAGGCGCGGAGGGATCCCAGCAGGCCCAACGACCGGCGGACTTCCGGGTCCCACGGGCTCGCCGGGATGCCCAGCACACCGGTCTTAGGCAGTTCCCGGGGGCCGTCAGGCAACTGGACCCAGGCCCCGCCGGGGTTCGGCGCAACGATCTCGCCGGCCAGCCCCAGCTCCGCGGCGAGATCGGCTACGGCGGCGGTGCGGGTGGCGAAAGACTCCGCGCCGCTGTCCAGGGTCAGTCCGGCCACGACATGGCTGCCGACGCAGCCGCCCCAGGCCTCGCCGGCCTCCAGGACGGTGGTGCGGACCCCGGCCCGGGCGAATTCCCGTGCCGCAAGCAGTCCGGAAATCCCGCCCCCGATCACGACGGCGGTACCTTCCACGGGAGTCCCGGCGGCGCCTGCGTCCACGCCCCTACTCCGGAGCGATGGAGTGGATGAGTTCGACGACGCGCGTGAGCACCTCAGGGTCCGTCTCCGGCGGCACGCCGTGGCCGAGGTTCAGGACGTGCCCGGGCGCCGCGGAGCCGGACGCGATCACCTCTCGGACGTGGGCTTCGAGGACTTCCCACGGTGCCGAAAGCAGTGCCGGGTCGATGTTGCCCTGCAGCGGGACGGTGCCGCCGAGGCGGCGGTTGGCTTCGTCCAGCGGCAGCCGGTAGTCGACCCCCACGACGTCAACGCCGACGTCGCGCATCGCGACGAGCAGTTCCGAGGTGCCGGTGCCAAAGTGGATCAGGGGTGCGCCCAGGTGCCGGACATGGTCCAGGGCGCGGGACGACGCCGGCGCAACGAAGCGCTGGTAGTCGGCAAGTCCCAGCGAACCGGCCCAGGAGTCGAAGAGCTGGCCGGCGGAGGCGCCGGCTTCCAGCTGTGCGCGGAGGAACATCCCCGAGGCATCGGCGGCCCAGTTGGCCAAGGCAGTCCAGGTTTCGGGGTCGGCGTGCATCATGGTGCGCGGGCCGAGGTGGTCGCGGGAAGGCTTGCCTTCCACCATGTACGCGGCGAGGGTAAAGGGCGCACCGGCGAAGCCGATCAGCGGGGTGCTGCCGAGCTCGGCCACCGTGAGCCGGACGGCTTCGCGGATGGGCTCCAAGGCCTCCCAGGTCAGCTGCGGCAGGGCGGCAACGTCCGCGGCCGTGCGGACCGGTTTGTCCAGGACGGGTCCGACGCCGGGCACGATGTCCACTCCGACGCCGGCCAGCTTGAGCGGGATGACAATGTCCGAGAAGAAGATGGCGGCATCGACGTCGTGGCGGCGGACCGGCTGCAGGGTGATCTCGGAAGCGAGCTCGGGGCGCAGGCACGAGTCCAGCATCGCGACGCCCTCACGGACCTTGAGATATTCGGGCAGTGAGCGGCCGGCCTGGCGCATGAACCAGACGGGACGGCGGGAGGGCTTGCCGCCGCGGTAGGCGGTGATCAGCGGCGAATCCGCGGTGCGGCCGTCCATCAGCGGGTGGCCGGCATCGAGGCCGCGGGCGGCGCCGTCAATGGCTGCATTGCCGGCTGCGCCGTTGTCGGACGTACTGAATGTGGTCGTGCCGGCACGTGCCGCAGCGCTTGGAGTCATGACTTCGATTGTGCCCAAATTTGTGCCTAAAAGATAACGACAGCCTGTCACGCCGGCTCTGACACCGGCCCCGAGTGCCGCGTCGTGGCGGGAATCACAGGCCAGGGTGCCTGAGCCCACGCCCGGACAGTTGTTCTACACGGACGCGAAAAAGCTATGATGGTGATGCTGTGGTTCTTTTTTCATTGGTGGCTACACACGCCGACATCGACCTCGAAACCGTTGCTCAGTTGAGCACCGGTGCTTCAGGGATCGCCACATCCGCCCTCGCCGGATCGCCGGCCGTGGCGGGTGCCGTTGTCCTTGCCACCTGCAACCGCCTTGAAATCTACGGCGAAGCCCCCCACCCGGACGCCGTCGCCGCCGCCCGGGCGGCCCTCATCACCCACATCAGCGGCGCCAGCGGACTCAACGATCAGCTCGTCTCCCGCGCCTTCAGCACCCGCACCGGCGCCGAGGTCAGCCAGCACCTCTTCTCGGTCAGCTCCGGTCTGGACTCCGCCGTGGTGGGCGAACGGGAAATTGCCGGGCAGGTCCGCCGCGCCTTGATCACGGCCCAGCACGAGGGCACCGCCAGCTCCGGCCTGGTCCGACTGTTCCAGGCCGCGTCCAAGACCGCGAAGGACGTCGGCGCCCAGACGGCGTTGGGTTCGCGCGGGCTCTCCATCGTCTCCGTGGCCCTGGACCTCGCCACTGACCTGTCGGAAAACCCGGACTGGTCCGCCAAGAAAGCCGTCGTCTTCGGGACCGGCGCCTACGCCGGTGCCACCATGTCCCTGCTGCGGGAACGTGGCTGCACCGATGTCTCTGTTTATTCCTCCTCCGGCCGCGCCGCCGGCTTCGTCGCCACCCGGGGCGGCACGGCACTGAACGAGGACACGCTTCCGGGCGCAGTTGCCGGTGCCGACGTCATGATCGGCTGCAGCGGCTCCGACAGCCGGGTCGAAGCGGACGAACTCGCCCGGATCCGGGCGAACTCGCCCCAGCCGCTGATCGCGATCGATCTCGCTTTGACCCATGACTTCGACCCCGCTGTCGGCGACCTCGACGGCGTCGAACTGCTTACGCTGGAATCGGTCCGGCTGGCCGCACCGCAGGAACAGGCCGAGTCGCTCGAACAGGCCAGCAGCATCGTGGCCGGGGCGGCCAGCGCCTTTGAGCAGGAGCGCGAGGCCAGGAGCGTCGACTCGGCGATCGTCGCCTTGCGCCGCCACACGATGAACGTCCTGGATGCGGAAATGGAAAAGGTCCGGGCCCGGCACGGCTGCACGGCCGCCGCCGAAGAAGTCGAATTTGCCCTGCGCCGCATGGTGAAGCAGCTTCTCCACGTCCCCACCGTCCGGGCCCGCGAACTGGCCTCCAACGGACAACAGGACGCCTACATTGCCGGTCTTGAGGCGCTGTACGGCATCACGGTGGAGCCCACCGCCGGCGCAACGGTTGCAGGTGCCGCCGGTTCCGGGGCTTGCCCTGTGGACCACAATGCGGCTGCCCACAACCCCGGCGACCCCGGCCCCGCAGCGGGCGACATCCGCGAAACCGCGTAGCTGCCCCGCGCGTCCCCGCACCGCGGCTTATCCCTGGATTATCCGGGGAAAGCGTTGATCCCGGTCATTTCGGCCGACACCTGCCACAGCCGTGTGGCCGCCTCCCGGTCCACGGCGTGGGCATCCACTCCCCTGATCCTGGCTTCGGGCGATCCCGGCACCGTGGCTTCGGCGATGTCGCAGTCCTCGCAGTAGACGCCGCCCATTCCTTCGAGCGCCGGCGCCGTCGCGGCCCAGACCGAGGTGGCGGCGCCCTGCGCGGGTGTCTTGAAGCGCGGGTCGAGTTTGCCCTGCTCGTCCATCCAGCCCGCGGCGATCATCTCCTCCCGCGGCAGGTGCCGTTGCAGCTCCGTCATGATCCCGCCGGGATGTACTGCGAAGGCGCGCACGCCAAAGTTGCGGCCCAGGGCATCGAGCTGGACGGCGAAGAGCGCGTTCGCCGTCTTGGCCTGGCCGTAGGCACGCCACTTGTCGTAGCCGGCGTCGAAATTGATGTCATCGAAGCGAATGGCCGAGAGCTTGTGGCCGGTCGAGGAGAGCGAGACCACGCGGGCTCCCTGCGCCGCGGCAAGCGCCGGCCACAGCAGGTTGGTCAAGGCAAAATGGCCCAGGTGGTTCGTGGCGAACTGTGATTCCCAGCCGGGTCCCACCCTTTGCTCCGGACTTGCCATGATGGCGGCGTTGTTGATGAGGATGTCCAGGCTGCGGCCTGAGCCCGGCGCCGCGACAAGTGCCGGACCGGCCAGGAAGCCGGCGGCGAACTCCTTCACACTGTCCTGGTCCGCCAGGTCCAATTCGGCAACTTCCAGTTCGGCAACGCTGACGCCGCCGCCAGCCGTTGCCGGCGTCAGCCCCGCCGCGGCCAGGACGTCGCGGGCATGCTCGGGCCGCCGGGCCGGCACCACGACGGCGGCGCCGGCGGAGGCCAGCGCCCGCACGGTCTCCAGGCCCAGCCCCGAGTAGCCGCCCGTGACAATAGCGGTCTTCCCGGTCAGGTCGATGCCGGCAATGACGTCGGCCGCCGTCGAATCCCGGCCGAACCCGGAGCCAATCTTGCGCTGGGACGTCACTGTATTTTCCTGGCTCACGGCGTCTTCCTCTCTCACGACATTTTCCTCGCTCATGACCAGGCCTTTCGTTTTAGGGCGCCGCTCGGCGGAGCATGTTGTGCGGTATCGCGGCCTTGCTGGCCATATGGGCCGCCGCGGCTCAATACACCGGTTTCCCGGGCTCCACGTCCCGTACCCAGGCGAGAATGCCGCCTTCGAGGTGGCTGACGCGCTCGTACCCGACGGCGCGGGCTGCGGACAGGACGGCGGCGGATCGTGTTCCGGCCTTGCAGTGGAAGACAATTTCGGCATCCTGGGGCAGTTCCTGCCACGCCTCGCCGGCAAGGATGCGGCCTTGCGGGATCAGCTCCGACCCCTCAATGCGGACGATTTCGTATTCTCCCTGCTCCCGCACGTCCACGAGGTGGAAGTCTTTGAGGCCGGCCTTGCGGGAGGCCAGCATGGTGGCGAGCTGGGTCGCCGTCACGGTGTGCTCGGTACCGGCATCCGCCGTTGGAGTGATCCCGCAGAAGGCCTCGTAATCGGTGAGTTCGGTGATTCGTGCTGCCGCCGGGTCCTTGGTCACCTTGATCTCGCGCCAGGTGCCGCCCAGAGCGTCATAGAGCGCCAGCCGGCCCAGCAGGGACCGGCCGACGCCGGTGATCAGTTTGACCGCCTCGGTCACCATCAGCGCTCCGACGGCGGCGCACAGCATGCCGAACACGCCGCCTTCGCCGCAGGACGGCACGGATCCGGGCGGGGGTGCCTCCGGGTAGAGGTCCCGGTAGGTGGGCCCGAACTGTTCCCAAAAGACGCTGACCTGGCCGTCGAAACGGAAAATCGATCCCCAAATGTAGGGCTTGCCGAGGATGGCGGCGGCGTCGTTGACGAGGTAGCGCGTGGCAAAGTTGTCGGCGCCGTCGAGGATCAGGTCGTAGCCGGCAAAGAGCTCCAGTGCGTTGGACGCGTCGAGCCGGACGTTGTGCAGCCGGACGTCCACGAGCGGGTTCAGGGCCTTAATGGCGTCGCGGGCGGACTCGATTTTCGGCCGGCCCACATCCGCGACACCATGGATGATCTGGCGTTGGAGGTTGCTGAGGTCGACGTCGTCGTCATCGACGATGCCAAGGGTGCCGACCCCCGCGGCGGCGAGATAGAGCAGGGCCGGGGAGCCGAGGCCACCGGCACCGATCACCAGGACTTTTGCGTTCTTGAGGCGTCGCTGGCCGATCGCGCCGATCTCCGGAATGATCAGGTGCCGCGAGTAGCGTTCCACCTCGTCCGGCCTGAGGTCCGCAGCCGGGTCGACCAGCGGTCCGGGCTGCGGATCCAGCTTCGTCTGGGGGGTTGCGGGGGCACCGGCGGCGGTGAACTTGGAAGCCATACTTCAATCTATGCCCGAAGATACCACCAGGTCATATTACCCGCGCGTAAGGTGTAATTGAGTGCAAGGTAGTTCAGTACAAAATGCAAATGATTGCCATTGCGCGCAATGGGGTGGATAAGGGAAAGAAGGCCGACAGTGGTTCATCAGGCACCGTTGGAGCGGGACGAGTCCGGCAAGCCGACGGCAGGGCAGCCCCGGAGCGGACAACGCTCGGCCCGCCTCCCCCGCGACGAACGCCGGGCTCAGCTGCTGGCGGCCGCGCAGGAAGTTTTCGTGGCGAACGGCTACCACGGTGCCGCCATGGACGAGATCGCCGAGACCGCCCACGTCAGCAAGCCGGTGTTGTACCAGCACTTCCCCTCCAAGCGGGACCTCTACCTGGCTCTGCTGGACAGCCACCTCAGCAAGCTGACCGACCTCCTGCTTGGCGCCCTGAACTCCACCACCGACAATGACGAGCGCGTCCAGGCCGTCATGCGCGCCTACTTCCGCTTCATCGCGCACGACGACCAGGCCCACCGGCTCGTCTTCGAGTCGGACCTGATTAACGATCCCGACGTCAGCGCGCGGCTGGAAACGTTCAACAAGACCTTCGCCGACGCCGTCGCTCATGTCATCGCCGAGGACACCAAACTGCCTGAGCTGGAGGCCCAGCTGCTGGGCCGCGGACTCGCCGGCATGGCCCACGTGAGCGCACGGTATTGGCTGGAAACGGACGGGAACCTGGATCTCGATGTAGCCAGTGACCTCATCTACCGTTTAGCTTGGCGCGGAATCTCCCGCTTCCCCAAAGGGACCTAGACTACAACTAGAGATTGACCTTAGACATTTTTTGGACGTTGATTGGCTGGGAGGCCTTGCTGTGGAAGTAAAGATTGGTATTCAAAACATCGGCCGCGAAATTGTCCTCGAATCGGCGCAGGATGCCGAAGCCGTCGCCAAGGTAGTTGGCGACGCGATCGCCAAGGGCAGCGAACTGCGGCTGACGGACGACAAAGGCCGCCTGGTGATCGTCCCCGCCAATGTTCTGGGCTACGTGGAAATCGGCGCAGAAGAGGCCCGCCGCGTCGGCTTCGGTGCCCTCTAGCCCCGTTCTTCCCACGACCGTCCTTCATCGCAGTTTCTAGATCGTGAGGTGTCCTGAATGCTTTCCCTGATTGTGGTCGCCATGGTGACCGTGGCTGCGGGTTTCGTGGTGTGGGCCAACGACAAGCGGCACCAGAAGTACGGCGTCGCCGTCCCCGCGGGGGTTGCTGCATCCGTCGGTATGCTCAGCTGGATCATCTTCATAGCGGCCGGATTCGGCTACCAGCCGGGCCTGACCTGGATCCCGTGGATCCTGCCGATGGTCCTGGGCACTGCGGCCTCGATCGCGGCCGTGGTGTACCTCGGCAGGGCCCGGACGCGGCAGGACACCGAGAGGCTCACGGGCATCCTGAAGCTCTAGTTCGTTAGCCCCGCGCAGCTGTTTTCGGCGCGCAACTGTGACCACGCACCCAACGGGGTGCGTGGTCACAGTTCGTTTGGGGTTCGGCCGAGTGCGCCGTACCGGAGTCATTCCGAGGCGGAACCGTGCCCATCACTTTTGTCGGAGCCCTCAAATAGACTCGGGCCATGGAAGCCGTCAGGGATTTCATCAGGGATTTCACCGCCTGCGGGGACGAGGCGGAGGGCACGGACCGGGGCGCAACCCCGGTCGGGCAATCCGGTATGGACACCGCCCTGGCCGCGCTGCGGGCGGTGGGTTCGACGGCGGTGGAGGATGCGGGGTCGTGGGGCTTCCGGGCCGCGTCGGACTTCGCCGACAGCGTGGAGGAAGTCTCCCGCGCGGTGGAGTATCTGCAGCTCGTCGCGGCCGCCGCCGTGGACCGGACCAGGAAGCAGTCCGCAGCCGCGGCCACGGGGGCTGTAACGGGGGCGGTCACCGGGTGGACCACCGGCTGGCGTGAGAGCCCCGCCGGGTGGCAGACCGGCGCACCCGGAACCGCGGAAGCTGCCGGCGCCTCCTTGGCCTCGGCTCCGGCCGGCAGGCCTGTTGGGGCGGTTCCCTCCGGCACGTCCTTGTCCTTGGCTCCCTCCGGCACGTCCGTTGCGGCGGCGCCCGCCGGAAGCCCCGGAATGGGTGAGCTGGCCGTGCCGGAATCGGTGCTGGATGACGGGTACCGGAACACGGTGGAGTTCCTGCGGGCGCGGCTGCGGATCAGCGCCGCGGAGGCCAGGCGCCGGCTCTGCCGGCCGACTCGCTGCTGCCCCGGCAGGGACTCGCCGGCCGGCCCATCCCACCCGTGCACCCGGAACTCGGAGCCGCCGTCGCGGCCGGCGAGGTCGCCTCCCGCGCCGCGACCGTCATCACGCTCGCCCTGGACCGGGTCCGGCACAGCTGCCTCCCCGAGGCCGCGGCCACCATGGAACATGCACTGACCGCGACGGCCATCGAGAACGACGCCGACTTCCTGGCCCGGATCGCCCGCAGCTGGGCCGGGGCGCTGGACCAAGACGGCGCCGAACCCTCCGAGGAACTGCTCCGCCAGCTCCAGGGCGCTTTCCTCCGCAAACCCCGGCACGGCCTGCAGCACCTGGAAATCTTCGCCACCACGGACCAGTTCGAACACCTGATCACCGTGATGAACACCGCCACCAACCCCCGCACCGGCCC